>JBBKXT010000032.1:0-9850 GCA_037969625.1 Saprospiraceae bacterium | reverse complement strand
ACGACATTCATGCCATCCATGAGTGGCCCTTCAATCACCTCCAAGGGTCGTTTGTATTGTTGTCTCGCTTCTTCAGTATCTTCTACGATATATTCTGTAATTCCTTTGACCAAGGCATGCTTCAATCGTTCCTGAACACTTTCGTTTCGCCATGCCAGATCACGAACAATCGTTTTTCCGGCAGATTTAACTTCAGTGGCATAGGTGGTCAAGGCTTCTGTAGCCTCCGGATGGCGATTGAAAATCACATCTTCTACTTTTTGTAAAAGTGTCTTATCTACTTCTTCATACACTTCAACCATTCCGGCATTGACGATACCCATGTCCATCCCGGCTTGAATCGCATGATATAGAAAAGCAGCATGCATCGCTTCACGCACTGCATTATTTCCACGGTAAGAAAAGGAAACATTACTAACACCACCACTGATTTTTGTCCCTGGGCAAAGTTGTTTTATTTGTCTTGTTGCTTCAATAAAATTTATCGCGTAATCATTGTGCTCTTCAATACCGGTACCGATGGCAAAAATATTTGGATCGAAGATGATGTCTTGTGCCGGAAATCCAATTTCAATGGTCAGGATGCGAAATGCACGTTGACATATTTCCACCTTTCTTTCAATTGTATCGGCCTGTCCTTGTTCGTCAAATGCCATGACGACGACTGCGGCACCATACTTTCGCACTAATTTAGCATGATGAATAAAAGCTTCTTCTCCTTCTTTCATCGAAATGCTATTGACAATACATTTCCCTTGCACACATTGCAGTCCCGCTTCGATAATATCCCACTTGGACGAGTCGATCATAAACGGCAACTTTGCGATGTCCGGTTCTGATCCCATAAGGTTGAGAAACTCTACCATCACTTCTTTGGAATCGAGCAAGCCCTCATCCATATTGATGTCCAGAATTTGTGCACCGCTTTCTGCCTGTTGCAAGGCGACACTCAGTGCTTCTGTATAATTTTCTTCGCGGATGAGTCGAGCAAATTTCTTAGAACCGGTGACGTTTGTTCGCTCACCAATATTGACAAAGTTACTTTCCGGACGAATCGTGAGCGGTTCCATGCCACTCAGTTGTGTGTATGGATTGGCTGCCGGAATTTTTCTTGGTGGCAGATCGACTACGGCTTCTGCAATCGCCCGGATGTGTTCAGGTGTGGTGCCACAGCAACCACCAGCGATATTAAAAAAACCACTTTTTCCAAACTCCCCTAACAGTGATTTCATCGCATCAGGCGATTGATCGTATCCTCCGAGCTCGTTGGGTAAACCGGCATTTGGAAAAACGATCAAAGGGACATTGGCAATTTGTGAAAGTTCTTCAACATAGGGACGCATCTCTGCGGCGCCAAGCGCACAATTGATCCCCACACAAAATAGTGGCGCATGAGCGATTGAAATCCAAAAGGCTTCAATGGTTTGTCCTGAAAGTGTGCGACCACTTGCATCGGTGATTGTTCCTGACACACCGATCAGCACGTCTGCTTTAGTTTCTTCAATTAAAGTTGTGATTCCGAAAAGTGCGGCTTTGCAATTGAGTGTATCGAAAACGGTTTCAATCAAAAGCAGGTCAGCGCCTCCATCGATCAGTCCTCTTGCTTGTTCGGTATAAGCATCTGACAGTTCTTTGAAAGTTGTGGCACGAAATCCGGGTTTATTGACATCCGGAGACATTGATGCCGTGCGATTGGTGGGGCCGATGGATCCGGCGACAAATCTTGGTTTGGAATTGTCTTTTGAGGAAAACTCATCGGCGATTTTGCGCGCTATTTTAGCAGCGGCCAGATTGATTTCGTAGACATGTGCTTGGGTGCCGTAGTCGGCCTGGCTGATGGCATTGGCGTTGAACGTATTGGTCTCAACGATATCTGCTCCGGCCAGGAAATAATCGCGATGAACTTGTTCGACGACGTCGGGTCGGGTGAGGTTCAGCAGGTCGTGATTTCCTTTCAGGTCTGATGTCCAATCAGCGAAGAGGGTTCCTCTATAGTCCGCTTCTTTTAATTCATAGCGTTGCAGCATGGTGCCCATCGCGCCATCCAACACGAGAATTCGGTTTTTAACGGCTTGTTGTAAAAGTGCTGTTCGTGACAATGTCTTTTGCTCTGTACCTACCATAATAATGTTGTCCATTAGCTTTTCAGCATCAGGGGATCATGGCGAAGCATAGGCATACAGGGATAACGGCGGGGTGATGTGAACACAAGTTTGATCCGCGTGGACCCGCATCTGCCGGGCACCGTTCCGTTCACCTGGTCGGTTGCCGTCCTGCTCTTCGCACAGGAACTCTTGATGCAAGAATATGGTGCAAAACTAAGGATTTGTAATGAAAAGAAACAATTTTTATTTGTCTACCCCTAAATCTGCTATAGGGGACTTGTTTTAATATAATCTGCTCTTTTTGCAGAAGATGTCTTTTTAATATCCGTTCACCGTTCACCGAAATTATTTCTCGCAAAGGCGCTAAGAGCGCAAAGTTAACTTTTCACTTTTCAGCCAAATTTATTTCATGCAATCCCGCATATTTTTGTGAGCAAGGAAAATTTTCAATATTTCAGCTCACCTCTCACTCCTCATCCCTCACTGCTTATTTTTCCGCGCAAAGGCGCCCCCGATAGATCGGGAGGTGCAGTTTTGATTCAACTTTCACACTTCCGCTGCAGCAGAACACTACTCACCTCTCACTCACTACTCACCTCTCACTGCTCACCACTCACTACTTTAGTTTTCGCGCAAAGACGCAAAGACGCCCCCGATGGGTCGGGAGACGCAGTTTTGATTTAACTTACTCCATTCCGCTTCAGCGGAACACTACTCACCTCTCGCTACTCACTGCTCACTGCTCACCACTCACTGCTCACTGCTCACTGCTCATTGCTCACTTCCGCTGCAGCGGAACACCGCTCGCTATAAACAATTATCTTGCACCCATAAATGACTATGAATTTTACTTCTATTGTACGCGTCACCCCATCCGGTTTACAGCCATTGCTTGACCTCAGTCGGAAAACCTTTCTTGAAAAATTTTATGCTGACAACAAACCGGAAAATATTAAGGAATATATGGATCGCGTTTACGACGCGGATCAAATCAAAAAAGAAATTGATGATCCTTTCACTGAATTTTATTTCATGTTTTTAAATGGTGCGCTGGCCGGATATTTAAAAATCAATTATGGCACTGCGCAAAGTGATATAAATGATTACATCAGCCTTGAAATTGAGCGCCTCTATATAGATGCTGAATTTCAGGGGAAAGGATTGGGCGCCAAGTTTCTCGAAAAAGCAGAGCAACGTGCGGGAGAACTAGGTCTAAAGAGTATCTGGCTTGGTGTTTGGGAAAAAAATCCTGATGCAATTCGCTTTTATAATCGACATGGGTATGCGCAGTTTGGTAGTCATCCAGTGAAAGTGGGTGATGAAATGCAGACGGATTTTTTACTGCGGAAAGACGTTTAATATTTTCAAACAATCCTTTTCATCGCCCCATAAACAGCTGTTAATTTCACCGGCGTCGTCCCCAAAAACTCCCCATCAGATTCTATGGGAATGGGCATACCGGTATGATTGATTACTACTGCACTAAAATGACTGGCTAAGGCTTCTTTTTGTTTTGTGATCGTACCATTATAGATGGTGGGCAACTGGAATAGTAAGCGCAACAACTTTTTAGGCTTCATGATTAGCAAACCCGGAGATTCCTTTTTTGCATGGGGCAACATATGCATACCACCGCCACAATATTTTCCAAAACCGGCCTGAATCGTCAATATTTTTCCTGCATACGTTTCTTGGTCACTTGTGATCGTGCCTTCCCATTCGTGTGGCTTCATCAATGTTTTTAACAGCCCAAAGGGATACAGGATAAAGGATGGAATTTTAAAAGAAGCGCGTTTTAAATTATACACGACTGCGGCATCGAGTGCACCACCGACCATATTGAATGCATACCGCGTGGTGCCATCCGGCCAACTAACTTTAATCAAATTCAATGGAGTGGTGTTTTCTTCAAGAATGTTTTTGGCTAACAACTCCTTCTTTGTTCCAAACGATCTCACCCAATCATTTCCTGTACCACAGGGCAGCACACCAATAGTGATTTCGTGCGAATGATCACCGGCCAGTTGCATCAATGTATTGCCACAATGATGGATCGTTCCATCCCCTCCGACAAAAAGAAAATGTCTGGCGCCATCATTGTACAGCGACGACAGTACACCATGTAATTCTTCCAGCGAATGCGTATGATGATCCTGAAAGGAAATTTGATGTTGTTCCAAAAAAGCATTCCATTTCCTCCATCCGGAAGAACAGGTTTGTCGGTTAATGATGGCATGCCAGATGGTTTTAGACATTTTTATTTTTTCAACAACATACGCAGCAATACAGCTTTGTTACTTTTTTCACTTGTCGTGGAGCTGCAAATGCTACATGATCGCCAAAAAAGTAACCAAAAAGTCTAGTGATTCAAAAAACTCGCTTTAAGATTCGATCAGCAGTTTTATATCCGTTTTGCTTTCTCGCTTTTTTGTGTTCTACTCACACCCCTTTTTGACTAGAAGATCAAAAAGCGGCCATCGGGGAAGCTCAGACAGTTTTGAATCACAAAAGAATTACAATAAACAAGGATCAAAACGCTCTTCTCGTTTTCATGATTTTTATATTCATCAAAAATACGGTTTTGTTTGTTTGAGACGGTTAAGAATATGTCGCATATAAAGGAGCATTCTTGTGCCAATTTTGCATTTCCATTGTTATATCTTAGACCGATAGACCTGCGACACTTTTCAGAGGTTATGTAAGTTATGTCTACTAAAAAATTAAACACCTCCCAATTGCCGCCACTTTTTTAGTTAAGCACCTAATCATATAAGACAAATTAGGCTCAGGTATATACCCTTACAATCGTGAAGGGAGAATAAGTTCCAACGACGTATACTTATGCCCAAACCGATTCGCCAGATATTCATTCGTCAGATGGCCTTTGAAAGCATACACCCCATGTCTGAATCCCGGATGATCGCGAAGGAGGGCTTCAATACCACCATATCTTCCTGCTTTAATCAAAAGCGGTGTAAGGATATTACTAATGGCGGCAGAAGCGGTGCGGCTAACTTTCGATGCTATATTAGGTACACAATAATGCGTGACACCGTGTTTGATAAAGGTTGGTTTGTCGAGATTTGTGAGTTCGGATGTTTCAAAAATGCCCCCCTGATCGATACTCACATCGATGATGATACTGCCTTCTTTCATCTGCATCACCATGTCTTCGGAAACCAGGATGGTTGATCGACCTGTGGGCGAGTGTACGGCCCCAATGACCACATCGGCATTGGCCAGTTCTTGTTGCAAGGAAATGGGATTAATCGTGGAGGTAAAAAGTCGGCTTCCGATGATCTGTTGGATGCGCATGAGTTTGTACACATTATCATCAAACACGCGGACACTGGCACCGAGACTTTGTGCGGTACGGATCGCAAATTCACCGACCACTCCTGCTCCCAGGATCACCACTTTCGCGGGAGGCACACCGGAAACACCGCCTAATAAAATGCCCTTTCCGAGTTCGCTTCTGCTCAGCAATTCTGCTGCGGTTTGTATCGCTGTGATACCGGCGATTTCGCTCATCGTGCGCACCATAGGATATGAACCATCGGCCGCCTGAAGGTATTCCATAGCAACGGCGGTGACGCGATGTCTGATCAATCGATCGACATAGGATTCTGAAAGCGTGGGTAATTGCAGGGCGGAAATCAGTGCCTGATCGAAGTGAAGGAGTTCGATTTCGTCGATGGTGGGAGGAGCGACTTTAAGAAGTATATCGCTTTTAAACACCTCTTCGCGGCCTTCGACAATCTCTGCGCCGGCTTCGCTATATTGGAAATCATCATAATTAGATCGCAAACCAGCGCCTGCCTGGACTTTTATTTTATGGCCCTGCATCACCAGTGGCTTCACAGAATGGGGGACGATGGCGACGCGATTTTCTGTAGTCGAAACTTCATTGGGGATGCCAATGACAAACTGACTACCGCCTTTGGAGACAGCTACCTTTTCGGGCATTGTCTCGAGGCTAAATCCATACTTATGCGTCCATTGCGTCATGTGTCGTGATATTGAAAATACGAATATTGTTCGAGCCCATGGCTATATCAATGCGAATGTAAGGCGAGTCAAACTTCTTTTGGGCGATTAGGGGCCATTCGATAAAACACAAATGGCCGGAATCGAGGTATTCTTCCAGTCCGATTTGGACCAGGTCTTCTTCTTTTTCGAGTCGATAGAGGTCCATGTGGTAGATGGTTCCATGGCTATTGGAGGTATATTCATTGACCAGTGAAAACGTTGGACTCGTGACGGCTTCTCCGACCTCGAGATACTTACACATCGATTGTACCAGCGTTGTTTTCCCAGCACCCAGATCGCCTTCCAGCAGGAAGATGGTGTATCCGCTTTTGATATGGCCGGCCAAAACGGCGGTCACCGTATGGAGATCTTCGATGGCGTGGATATGGAGTTCCATAGTGCAATGATAAGGAGATTGTGAGGAAGTGTTTGATTGGTTTGCTTTTCATTTAGGGGGCAACAATTATTTGCTTTTTTTTCTTGACCAAAAATTGAAGTAATGATGTGTTGTTGCAAACAAGCCGGGCTTGTATTTTGACAGTGGGTGGAGTGGGTATTTAATTATGGTTTTGGGGTGGATCATGGGGGGCGCGATGAATCGGCGCCCCCACTTTGTTTTAATATTGGCTCCACCACATTGTTTTAATATTGGCTCCACCACATTGTTTTAATTCTGGATCCACCACATTGTTTTAATTCTGGATCCACCACATTGTTTTAATATTGGATCCACCACATTGTTTTAATCCTGGCTCCACCATATTTTAATTATACCCCTATATAAATTTTAATCACACCCCAATTACATTTTATCCCATTTCAGGGGATTATCCTCGATATATTTTTGGAATCGATGAATTGCGGTTATATCCCAGATGATTTTATCATGGAATCCTCTTTGCCATTTGAATTTAGATTGGGGGATGGGATTTGGATCAGTGGGGGCGCGATTAATCGCGCCCCCACTGTTTATCTCATAGGTGCATCTGCCTTTGTACCATCTGATCACCCGGGAGATATTGTCATGGAGCATGGGGTTTTTGTTTCCTGTTTTTCCCCCTTGGGGATTTGGTTGGGGTGCTATTAATCGCACCCTTACATCCGCGACGGGATTTATTATCAAAATGCCATGCATATGATCGGGCATGATCACAAAGGCATCCAATTGAATGTAATTAAATTGTTCGGGGATTTTCTGCCAGGTGGAAAAGGCGATTTTTCCTGCAGCGGATAATATCATTTCATGATTGATGATAGATCCAAAATGTGGCGTGCGATAAATCGCACCCCCACATTTGCCGGTGCAGATGGTGATAAAATAGGCACCAGCCCATCCATAATCCCATCCATATAATCGGTTGGAAGGGATCCGGTTTCGATTCCTGAATTTTCCTGACATGGTGATGGATTTTTTTTGATGTATTCAGATTATTAATATGATGGTATTGAGTTTATTCACATAGTTTATCTGAGTAAATGAATAGGTGTAAGGTTCAGAGGACGCGTAATAAATCATCCCAACCTCTTTCTGAAACGATATGCCTTACACGTTCGGAAAAAGTGGATCCGGACTCACCTGTACGCCCATCCAGTTGGTCGAGCTTTTGTGATTCCATATCCATGTATTGTGTAAACCAATCAAATCGATCACTGCAAAGTTGTTCATCGCCGGTTTCCCAATACTCACTTTCATCGACTATTTCAAATTCTTCAAAATATTTCTGACTCAGATACCTGAGCAACTTGATTAATGCCATATGTGCATCCTGTCCTGCAAACTGTGTGACCGCATACGGCATAAATTCCTCTTCCGGTGAGGGTTTTGAAATAGGGTCGTTTTTGAAAATATAGTAAATGGGATCAGCCAGAAATCCATCTTCCCGAAATGTAATCCAGATAGGTTCACAACCTGGAGGATGAAACATAAACCCTGTCAGAGGTATTTCAGGAGAATGGTAATACTGTTTGGATATCCAATTCAAATGATCGCAGATATCCATAACTTCTTCGGTGAGTGCAGGCAATAGCTGCATATCCCGGATCTGGCCGGAATAAAAAATTGTCAGTCCCATGATTCAACTGGTAAAAAAGTAAAGCAATTTTGTTTTCAATAGGAAGTTAGGGGAAAAAGGGATGTGGGGCAAGGGGGTGATATTATTTGATTGGGCGCGATAAATCGCACCCGTGCAAATAAATGGATTAATCAATCATGTGTGGGTGGGATAAATTGTGTGGTGTTGCGATGGATCGTGTGGTGTTGCGGTGGATCGTGTGGTGTTGCGATGGATCGTGTGGTGTTGCGATGGATCGTGTGGTGTTGCGGTGGATCGTGTGGTGTTGCGGTGGATCGTGTGGTGTTGCGATTTAAATGTGCATGGTTGCGATGAAATTTGGTTGTAGGGGTGCGATTAATCGCACCCCTACAACCAAATTATTAATCATTGCCCCGATCAAATTATTAATCATCGTCCCGACAAAATTATTTAATTACGCACCAACATGTATTTTTTGCCAATCATCACGCCGCCATCCCCTGCACAAATACCTCCACAAATTCCTTCATTTTGGCAATGATGCGCTCGCTAATGGTGCGGGCGTGCAAGACACTTGGGCGGTTGTCTAAACATTTGTAGACCTCATCTCTGATCGGTTCCTGACCACTATAGATGTAAGCATCTATTAGGGCTTTGAATTGGGCTTTGTCTAGATTTTCTTCTTCACAGAGTTTGCCGAGGGCGAGGACTTTTTGGTCCTGCCAGTATTGCTCAAATTCGTCATCGATGGTGTCGACATCATTTATAAGAGGCAAATTTTCTTCTATAAACTTCTCAATCAATTCGCGTTTGCTGCGCAGCATAATATCTCCACCCAGCAAATCCATAATCGCTTTTTTCTGAGCTATTACATCTGATGGTTTGGCGCCTTTGAGCTTTGCCAGAAGTTTTAAGATATAGGCTACATTGATGACGTCGCGATGGATAAGCTCTAATTCAAAATCAATGTCATCAAGGATAGAGGTCTTTTGCTTGGCGGTATCTTGTTTTATGCGATCGTAAAGGTCTAAGTATTTACTCTTATAGTTTTCATATTCCTGCTCGCCAATGGTGAGGTCTTCCCAATCAAAGTCCGTATAAGATTGTAATACATTGAGCGTTCGCATCAACCTTCTGAAGGCTTGTGCAAATAGGGCATCTTCTTCTTCACTTTGGAAGTCATCAATACTTTGGTAGGTTGGGGCAATATCCCTTAGATTTTTTAAGGCCTCATCAAATTTTTCAGCGATGTTTTCATATGGTGGCAGGATGACGGTCTCTATGGCTTCTTTGTTGGAAAATAAAGTTATGGCATCATCGGTCGCTTCTTTAAGATTTCTGAAAGCGAGAATATTTCCTTGCGATTTCTGCTCTCCCAGTATTCTGTTGGTTCGGGAAAACGCCTGGATTAATCCATGTTGCTTTAGGTTCTTATCAACATATAAGGTGTTGACTTTTTTGGCATCAAAACCGGTGAGTAGCATATTTACAACCAAGACGATATCTAATCTGTCTTTCTCGTCATTGAATGTTGCTTTCTCACGTTCTTTTAAACGCTTACTGATATCCTTGAAGTAATTTTCAAATTGTTTAGAGTCTTTCGTGGAGAAGCTGGTGTTGTACATTTTGTTATAATCACCTATAAACTCTTCCAACTTATCTCTGGTATGACTTGAGAGGTAT
>JBBKXT010000031.1:0-4592 GCA_037969625.1 Saprospiraceae bacterium | reverse complement strand
TCCTAATATTTTGGCTGCAGTGTTAATTGAATGGTTACGTGGAGGCAGATATAACCAATTCAGAAATTTGTCCCGCCAATTCCAGTCTATATCATTGTAATCTAATACCCCATTTGAATTTGAAGAGGCATATTCCTTTAGGTGGTTTGCAACGGTAAAGAATTTTTTCCAAGTCCCTGGCTTAGCTCCTTGGGCAGCTTTTCTTTGTTCACTATATTCATAAACAAAGTTTAGGAAGCTTGGATTTGAATTGTCAGAAACTGGCCTTTCATCTCTATTGAGCCTATAATCCAACTCCTTTCTAAATTCCTTTGGTGAAGGCAGGTTGCTGGACATCTCAATGAAGATGGACCGTATAGCCGAAGAAACTTCAATTAGTGTTGAAACATAATGTCCGTAAAGCTCAAAATTGGGTCGGGGCTTATATTGAGTCTTAACCCAATTTTTAGGTTCAATCTTTAAGCGAGTGGTGTATAAGAGTCTTTGAGGACCATGCTGATTTACATATCTGAAAACAGCAAGGATTAAAGTTGACCGATTTCGGTCTTTTACTTCATTTAGGTTAAACCTGATTTCAGGTATTCCGGTAACCTTTGGCATAAGGTTGTATCTTTATAAGGTAAATAATTCGCTTATAAAGATAAGCCAAAACGACGGTAACTGGCATGTTAACCGTCGTTTTTTATTGGTAGATAATGATAAATAAAAATAGCTAGTACCTTATATGTGCTGTAAACGCTAATGATTTTGGAGTTTTTAGTCTCCAGAATTGTTGTGATTTATTAGGGTGATGGTTCTGCCCCCGCTACTAGAAGAGGTACTGGTTTTCCAGTGCCTCTTTTTTTTAAAATACCTTGTTCTGATTTCATTTTCATCTTTGCTCTGTAGCCCATAATCATTTGAATGAGCAACCCAAGAATGCAGATAACAGATATACCTATAAATAACCATTTTTCTTCCCGAATCAACCTTATGAGTTGATAGCTCAACCCAATAACTAACAAAGGTTGAACCACGTTAAAACCAACACGATTTTTTAACCAGTCCCTAAACATATCCAGGTTTTTAATAAATATACAAAGAAAAATGCTCCATTCAGCCTACAGATTCGAATCTATATCCAATCACTCCCCTGTATAACTTCATGCGTCGGTGTGCGGAGTAAACACTGCTCTCTAACTCACCAAACCACCAAATCACAAAATCACCCCATCTCTATTGATTAGGATCCACATCCACACTAATCCTCACCGTCGACAACGATTTCTTTTTGACTATCCCCGTTTGAAATTCTTTAATCGCTCGCTTGATACTATAGATTATATTGCCACTGCGCTCCATTTTTATGAAGACTTGATGAATATAATAATTGCGCACTCGGGCAACAGAAGGCACCGCAGGGCCCATGATCCGCTGTCCAAATAGATTCTTTAGTTCAATCGCTAGTATCTGCGCAGCCTCACGACTCATGTCCGCATGTTTGTGACGCACCGTAATTGCAATCTGCCGGACGAAAGGCGGATAGCGGAACAATTCTCTTTCCTTAATCTCACGCGCATAGAAGCTTTTGAAATCTCCGGTGATGACATCCCGGAATACCGGATGATCCGGCTGAAACGTCTGAATTAATACTTTCCCTTGCTCATTTTTTCTGCCGGCTCTTCCACTCACCTGAACCAGCGTTTGAAATGTTCTTTCTGCCGCTCTGAAATCAGGATAGTGCAATGCCTGGTCGGCATAAATAACACCCACCAAGCCAACATTGTCAAAGTCAAGTCCCTTTGTCACCATCTGCGTGCCCACAAGAATATCAATATTGCCTTGTTCGAAATGGTGGATTAAGTTTTCAAGATTTCTTCGCCCTCGAGTAGAGTCAAGGTCCATGCGTTTAATTCGCGCCTCCGGAAATATTTCAGAAAGTTCATCTTCGATTTTTTCTGTGCCGTGTCCTTCAAATTTTAAATGAGGAGATCCACACGCCGGACACGTAGGAATGATCGCTTTGGTCGTGCCACAAAGATGACAGATCAATACATTGCGACCCTTATGATAGGTCATCGCAACATCACACTGCGTACATTCAGCAAACCATGTACAAACACTGCACTTCAAAACCGGTGCATAGCCACGGCGGTTTTTATAGATGATGACTTGCTTGTTTTTTGCAAGGGTTGTTTTTATTTCTTGAATCAACGAGTGACTATACATCGCTCCGGAGGAAGATTTGTCTTTGTTTCTGTCGATGAGATTAACATCAGGAAGTTCAAGTCCCAAATATCTTTCTTTTAATTCCACAAGGCCATATTTTGCTTTGAGCGCGTGGTGATAGGATTCAACTGATGGAGTAGCAGAGCCGAGTATAACTTTCGCTTGAAACATTTGCGCCAGGACCATGGCCATGTCCCTCGCCTGATAGCGTGGATTTGGTTCTTGTTGTTTGTAACTGACATCGTGTTCTTCATCGACCACAATCAATTTCAGGTTTTGAAATGGAAGAAAGATACTCGAGCGCACACCCGCCACGATGGGGATGTTGTTGATAACCTGATTCCACACATCGACGCGTTCATTTTCATTAAGACGTGAATGTGATATGGTGATCGTCGAACCAAACTTAACTTTTAGTCTTTGTAGGAGCTGAACACTCATGCCGATCTCGGGGACGAGATATAGAACCTGGCCACCCTCTTTGATCACCTGTTGAATCAGCTTTGTGTAGATTACGGTTTTGCCACTCCCTGTGACACCATGCAGAAGGGTAACATCATTTTTCGTCCATCGATCATTTATTTCCCGGAGCGCATTCGATTGTATTTCGGTCAATTCAACTTCACTTAGATCTGCTTCTTTCTTTTGCAGCTCCATTCGGTTCACTTCTTTGACGATCTCAACAAAAATTCCTTTTTTGATCAGCGTGAGTAAAGTACTTTTTGTGACTTCCGCTTTTGCCATCACCAACTTTGGATCTACCGGTTGCATTGATTCACCGGCAATGATCAAATAACTCAGGATGACCTGTGTTTGATTTTCATATGAACTCACCAACTCAAGGGCAGTTTGCACCCCATCTTCTGATTGATAGGCATCAGCGAGTTGAATCAATTTTATTTTCTTGGGAATATATTTCTCAGCGAGTGCTTCTACCACGAGAATCATACCCAACTGATACAATTTGACTACGTGCGGATAAAGTGTTTTAAGACCACTTGCTTTTTCCAGATCACCTAAAGTAATCGCTGGTCTTGGTTCAATAATTCTAAACAGGGTGTAGAGTGGTTCGTCGAGTTGAAGGACTTCATCTTCCGCTACCGGCATGGCTTTGATGATCGTCTCACTGGACAGTAAAAGGGCGCCCGGAAGCGCTGCTTTCATAATTTCGCCCTGCGTACAGCAATAATATTTGGCCATCCATTCCCACAATTTGAGCTGACTTTCGAGAATCACCGGCTTTTTATCCAAAATACTGATGATTTCTTTGGTCTTGTAATTGGGCTCATTTATACCGGTTTTGACGATGAGTCCGGCATATCTTTTTCGGTTACCGAACTGAACCTCAACCCTTTTGCCAAAGGAAGCCTCTTCCGCCAGTTCCGTTGGAATCATATACGTATAGGTGTTTTCCAGTGCCAGTGGAAGCAGAATCTCTGCGTATGTACCTTTCGATGAAGCCATAGGGCTAAGGTCTGAAATTTAAATTCGTTGAGATATATATCCGCGAATAACCTGTAATGTCTTAACTACAATTATTTTTGTGGCTTATTGTTTTAAAAATATCCTATGACTCATCTTTCAGAACAAGAGATTAACAGACGAGAAAACCTTCAGAAAATTATTGATCTGGGTATAAACCCCTATCCTTCAGAACTTTTCCCCGTCAATGCCTATGCTGCTGATATCAAGCAGAAATTCAATCCTGAGGATGAAACAGTGATGGAGGTCGTGATCGCCGGAAGAATGATGTCTCATCGAGTCATGGGTAAAGCCTCTTTTGCTGAATTGCAGGATACTACCGGCAGAATTCAGGTGTATGTGGCCAGAGATTTGATTTGCCCCGGTGAGGATCAGTCATTATACAACGATGTGTTCAAGCATTATCTTGATCTCGGTGATTTTATCGGAATTAAAGGAACTGTGTTTGTGACCAAAGTAGGGGAGATATCTGTCAAAGCAAATGAATTGATATTGCTCAGCAAATCCTTAAAACCACTTCCTGTGGTGAAAGTAGATGCAGATGGAGTAGCGCATGATGCTTTTAAAGATCCTGAGCAGAGATATCGCCAGCGCTATGTCGATCTGGTGGTCAACAGAGATATTCGCAAAACTTTCGAAGATCGGACAAAAATGTATAACAGCATGCGTTCCTATTTGAATGGTAAAGGATATCTCGAAGTGGAAACGCCAATCTTACAGCCGCTGTATGGTGGTGCTGCAGCCCGACCTTTTAAGACGCACCATAATACACTCGATATGACATTGTATCTGCGTATCGCCAATGAGCTTTACTTAAAGCGATTGATTGTTGGTGGTATCGAAGGGGTGTATGAGTTTAGCAAGGATTTTCGTAATGAAGGCATGAGTCGATTTCACAATCC
>JBBKXT010000030.1:0-8296 GCA_037969625.1 Saprospiraceae bacterium | reverse complement strand
AGATTGGGAAACATAATACTGCTATGTCCGGAGATATGGACTGTGCCCTCAGGATTGGGCGTATTGATGCCAACATTTTGGCCTATAGTCAAAGAGGAAGACAGCAGAATAATTAATGGAATGATATGGAATCTCATAATAAAAGCTTTAGGTATAGACGCAATCTATAGCGGCTTGACAGCGATTCAAAACGGGAGTGAGTAAAGTGTAATCGTGACTGAGGATTCTGTTAGTATGAACAAGAGTTGCCTGGATAAGATGAGCGGATTCGGCCTTATAAATAATTCTTGTGGAAACCGATTTCTTCAGAAACCATAGAAAATGATTGAGTCCAATATCCAGATGGCAAAGGAAGAATCCTATGTCAGATCAACCATTTACTCAGTCAGTATAGTCAGTGGACGCAAAACCATTACCTTTAAAGGTATCAGCTAATGATCATTTTTCAAGGAAAATTCAACTTGTACTTTGTTTAAGTATTATTCTCTTTTAGGCCTAATCATATTGCTTTTCTGGCCACCATCAGGTGTTACAGCGCAGTTCGCATTTACAAAGTTTTACGACTTACATGATGGACTGGCACCAGGTTGGGTTAATTCTATAAGTCAGGATTATACTGGAAACCTTTGGCTATGTAACCGTCATGGTCTTTCAAAATTTGATGGACGAAATTTCGTGTCTTATTATGCAAATGCAGGAGACTCCACCAGCTTACAAGCAGCCGAAATATTTAATATGGCGCATCAGACTAATGGTGATGCCTGGATCGCTACTTCACGAGGATTAAGTCAATATCACCTTTCTTCCAACACCTTTACAACCTATACATCTACTGATGGACTGACATTAGATTTGGTTCGTGAAGTTTTGATAGAAAATGATTCTATCCTTTGGACTGGCCACTGGTGGGGACTTGATCGGATTCATATCCCAACGATGCAAGTCAAAAATTATCGTCCTTATCTGTCACAGCAGGACTCAGCGCTGCTCCATAGATCACAAAATCATGCGGCAGCACTAAAACGATCACTGTATACCGGAGAAATTTATTCTGCACACTTTACCTCTCTATTTCGTTACGATGCAAAAGGGAATAACCTGATAGATGCAATGCCGACATCATTCAAGAATCAATTTTTTATTTCTGATTTTGATTGGCTCAATGATTCAATCATGATTATTGGTTTGATAGGGAAGAATTATTTTGTTGAGTTAAATATTCACACAAACACAACGAGAAATGTTTATCTTCCAGGTGTACAGGATATAGGTAAAATCGCTCAAATTAGTGAGGGTCATATTGTTTTAGTCGATCGTCAGTCCGGAATTATTGACTATCCAAATAAGCAGAATATGATCACCTTGCCCGGAGAAATTGCACAAGGACAGCACGCTATTTATCTCAGTTTTTTACAAGATAATGCCGGTCGACGATGGATAGGTACCCAATCAGGTTTAGCCTTGTATCGTGAAAACGGGATTCGACTTTTTCAAAATAATAATGAGATCGATATTTACTATTCAGGGTTTGACGCTTCCACCGGCGTCTGCGTGACGAGTGGCTATGATGGCTCTATGGCTTGGATCCTTAGGAAAGAATCATGCACACCAATGGATTATTCTTTTGCAGATATTTCTCCCTGGCTTATTGAGTTTTCCGCTTATCAAGAATTATTTTATAGTATTGAGAACCGCCGACTCATTTCGTTTCATCCGCAGACCTCATTTCGACAGGACTATACACTCTCTTCTCCGATTAATAGCGGTGTAATTTCAAGTGTGACCGCTGATGCAAGTGGTTTTCTTGTTTCGCATGATCGACAGCTTTTAAGGATTACATATTCAGGTGAAATAGATACACTCTTTGAGCATACAGAACGCATTTTCGACTTTATCTATCGCGATGAAGAACTGTTTTTTTCGACCCTGGGCACGGTTCAGAGGCGCGATCAGATGGGTAAGATACACACCTTATATAATGAGAATAAATTGGTGCCACCACGTGATCTAATGCTGTCAGGAGATACGGCCCTTTGGTTTGTACAGACACATACTGGACTTGTCAAAATAGACCTGTCTTCGCCAAACAATAAGCACACGATCTACGGGCAAGAGAAAGGAGTTATTTCACAAGTTTTTCATTCGATGGTTCAGCACCATGATCAGCTGTTGATTTCAGCCGGATTTTGTATGCTCACTTTTGATCTCCACAAAGAGCAGGTTACAGAGCAACTGATACATTCTGATGGCCCCAATCACACAGAATTTGTGGGTCAAATTCATGTGCTGGATGATAAATATTATTTTGTTACGGATAGGCATGGCATTCTTATTTTTCCCTACACGCAATTGCAAGACACGGTGTGTGGTATACGCATGCAGTATTTGCAAACAGGAAGAGGTAGCCGACAATATGACGCATCGAAACCTTTGGTGTTGTCCTATCAGGACAATGATATAGGCATTCATCTGGAGACATGCTATTTTGGTGAGGATCGTGATTTGCTCTATGCCTATAAAATGAAATTAAATGACCCCTGGATTGAAGTCGGAGGATCACCTCTATTGAATTTCACGAACCTATCACCTGGACAATATTCTATATATGCTCGTGTAAGTAAGACGGATGGCCAGGTTGTACTTTTGTCCAATCCTGTTGTATTGCATGTACTTCCACCCTGGTGGCAGACCTGGTGGTTCAGACTTATTTTGGTGGCGTTTGTATCGGGAAGCATTTACCTATATTATCAAAATCGCATTTCTCAATTAAAGGAAAAGCATACGATTGAAAAGAAACTTCTTCGGTTAGAGCAAATCGCATTGAAATCACAAATGAATCCCCATTTTCTTTTCAATTGCTTGAATGGCATTCGCACCCTTATCAAACTGAAAGAAGAGGATCAGGCAGTGGACTACGTGAACCATCTCAGCACTTTGCTTCGGCACACCTTGCTCCATCATGAAGATGCCCTTATCCCGCTTAAAAAGGAATTGGCCATGACTGAAAATTATTTGACGTTAGGTAAGTTGCGCTTTGGTGATAAAATAAGCTGGACACTCGCCATAAACCCTACAATCGATACCGATAAAATTCTTGTCCCTCCTTTTGTTTTACAACCACTTGTCGAAAATGCAATGTGGCATGGAATTAAACACCTGGATACACCGGGAGAAATTAATATGATTGTTGAAGAACAATCGGATCAAATTGTGATTCAAATATTAGACAATGGGATTGGCTTACAAAAATCATCGGAGCAACAGAGCAATCAATTGCGGACGCGTAAACATATCGGATTATCTTTGGTTAGGAAGCGGTTGGAAGCGATCCATGGACGTTTTACGATTCAGGAAAGAAGCGATACAAAAGGAGTCGCGTCTATCATTTATTTAAACAAAACAAATCATGTCTAAATACAATGCTATTCTTTTAGATGATGAAGAACTGTGCACGAAAGCACTGGAAATTGATTTAGCAAAGCACTGTCCTGAGGTTTCAATTGTTGGCATTTTTCATTCATCCAAAAAAGCCTTGGAAGCGATCGGCCATCTCAAGCCGGATATATTGTTTCTGGATGTAGAAATGCCGTGGATGAATGGATTTGAGTTTTTACAAAAAGTAAATAAAATTTCCTTTGAAGTGATTTTTACTACCGCGTATAATGAATTTGCAATAGAAGCTTTTCGAGCAAATGCTGTTGACTACCTGCTAAAACCTGTTGACCATCATCTCCTTGCTCAAGCTACGCAAAAGGCTATCCAAACGATCAAAAGAAATCAACAATCCAATAATATTGAACAGCTCATCCAACAGATGACAGCTCGACGCAAGTCAGACAATTTGTGTGTCCCAACACGTGATGGATTTGAATTTATTAACACGGCTGAGATTGTCTATTGTCAGGCAGACAATAACTATTGCATTATACATATTGAAGGTGAAAAGCCAAGAGTGGTGACAAAGACATTGAAGGATATTGAAAGTCAGTTGGATCCGGAGCAGTTTCTAAGGACGCATCAATCTTATCTCATCAACCTCGATCATGTCAAGGCTTACTCACGTGTTGATGGAGGAATGATCATCATGTCCAACAAAGTAAAACTTCCGGTCAGTCGTACAAAGAAAGAGCGTGTTGTAGAGCGCTTGAAGGGTTGAGCAGATCAATGCTCAATCGTATAATCGTTTCATCTTCAGGTCAACATTTAAATATTCGCTTCCGGTACAACTCTATCTACAATGCCCAAGTAATGTTCTATTTCTTGTTCCAGAAACTTTGCCTTGGAAAGTGTTTTGACGGTAACCAGTTTTTCATGTTTTTGACCTTCCAGGCCATTGACAATTATGTGAATGTCATAATACCCCGAAGGATTTATGCTGACATACAATTGTTCGATTTCATTCACTGCATATGTTCTGTCTTTATTGAGGTTTTTAGGCCTTGATTTGATATGTAAGAATCGATGGCTTACATCGATATACGTCTTATAACTAGAATATCTGAATGCTTTATAAATATAATAAATAGCAACTAAAAGAAATCCAATTGGGATAAGAACAGAAATGCTTTCTGCAAAAAATATAAATATGGTTAAAAGTGCTAATGGGGGAGCGAAGACCATGCCCATCACATCCACCCAGTGTATGTGTTGTGGTAAAGTAATATCTAAATCATCCTTATAATAAAACAAATCAATACCCTCCGGACGCAAGTATTTTTGCTTCACTTCCTTTTTGTTCTTTAGTGCTTCCACTTCTTCTTCTATGGAGAATAAGGCATGGCAACTACCACACTTTGCTAGACTCTTTTCCAGATTTAAATTATCCGCACTTACTTCTCCTGCACAAGAAGGACAGCTAATCTTCTTAAAGACTTTTGACGCTTCATTTTGGAGTTCCTCTAGCTCAAGCTTTACGGCCGGTTTGTATTGTTCAAAGGGTTCTTTCATCGCAACTTAAAATAATGAGATAAATACTTTGTGAGGGTTGTTGGTCATGTTTGTGTATTCATATGTAAATATAGTTTTTTATGAAGTTAATTTCTTGATGGAGTAAGGCGATATTTCTCTTGCTTTCTAATGGTGTAACATCGACACATGGAAAACTGAATTTGAATCGCGTTCGTGCCATCAGGCGGTTTTAAAAATTAACTGAAAAAATAGTTGGAATTCATGTCAGCAAATTAAACGAACGAACACGGCCTATGCACCTTCCTGTATATCGTTATTCATGACAATGGTGGCTGTTTCCTTTGCTATACCAATGGTGGCAATCGAACCACTATTAAATTTTAAAAAATCATGTTCAATACCATCACTAAAAATGATGCCATTGTTAGGCATAAATGACTCTATGGTTAATGTATTATTGTGAATGATACCTGCCGTCATGTCCGTTTGTGTTCTGATACTTTTAAACGGTTCTCTGACTGCGAAAAGCAAATCATTTTCTCTTAGCTTGGGTTGCTTGGGCATTAAATTCTTCTCAAACATATTAGTGACACCATAGGCCATATTGAATATGGAGCTTAACCAACCGGTTGCACCTGCCGGTGTTGAAACGATAATTCCACTTGAAGAGTGTTGTTCCGTTTTATCATTAAAGGTTATTTTGTACCGAGCAGAAACGTGGGAAGAAGCACCGATGAACAAGTCGTTAAAGGCGAGTAATCTTTGACCATCATTCAGTTTGGCTTCAGCAAATCGCATCGTCTTAGAGGTGAAGTTATTCGATAGTACATTTTCAACACCCTGTATAAAATTCAAAATATTAAACGGCAATAGGATGCCATCATATCTTTCAGTATCAGGATTGACAGCAATGATTGGAAGGTTGGCTGAATACTTTGCTGTATTGGCGACCAGACCATCCTGACCGATCACTATAATTATATTTTTCTCTGAAAAAATATAAGAAGAAATATACTGCCGTTCTATCGTTTTATTCTTTATAACCTTTGACAGCTGCGTTTGTAAAGAATTGAGGGAAGCCCTGAATATTTCATCTTCGATTTCATATTCTTCAAAGTTTCCACCTAGTCTTTCAATATAAAACTTGGCCTGAGCCTTTGTATTAAATCTTTCAATAAGCGCTTCAAGACGGGTTTTGCTTTTGACAATGATGGCATATTCATAACTCATTTTTAGGCGTCTCTTTATTTATTTAGAATCGAATCCAATAGGTCCGGACTAATGTTTAAGTTTCCAATTTTTTCCGCATTGTCTGCCAACTCCCTAAAAGCAAGGGAAATATTAAATCGAGGGTCGGCGTTATTGTTTAAAGCAGTTATTGTTTTCCAATCCATATCTCGATAGGGCTTCAGGGTTGTTTCTAGAACATACCCTTTTGTTTCGGCTTCTTTTTTATCATTTTCGGTTTTTTGCTCGATGAGTGCTTTCCGTTGATTTTCAACCGAAATATCTGCTTCCAATTTCATTTCTCTTAACTTCCTTTGGTTATCCGCCTTTTGAACTTCCGATTCCATTTTCTTTTCGGCTATTTGCTTTTGTTTTTCTTCAACGGCAATTTCTGTATTGAGTTCGGACTCTTTAATAATGCGTTCTTGTTCGACAGCAAAATTGCGTCTTTCATAAATGGCCTGGTCGGCTTCTTGCTGCAGTTTTTCACGAGTTTCCGTCTCCAAAGCTCTCGCCATTTCCGGCGTTGCTTGAATGGCAAGAATGTTGGCGCCAAGGATCTCTATACCTAACATGCCAATAGCGGTTGAAGATTTAAGTCCTTCCGTAATGTTTTCTTCTATCGACTTAGCGGAGCGAATAGCTTCCTTTAATTTTATACCATGGATGTATGCAGAGGTGGCCGTTTGTGCCTCATTGATAATCCTTTGATTCAATTTTTCAATATCGTTATTTTTGTACTGCCCGCTATCCTGTACCGTAAAGTCTAACACATCTGCCAGCGTTTTAGGGTTGCTAATTTTATAACTTATTTGTCCCTGGATGGTTACCGTTTGGTAATCATGTGTAGATTCATTAAAGACAAAGGGCAAATCATTACTCCCCATTGGAATGGCAACGATGGAACTATTCGGTGCAAAATAGAAAAAGGAGAGGCCTCTGCCTTCTTGATGTATGTTCCCGTTTTTATAATGAAGAACATAGGTCATTGAGTCAAATTTTATGTGTTTAATTCCAAACATGATTTTTTATTTTTTAGGTTGAGTTTGTTTTTGATAACAGGCATTTATAGGCGTGTAGTGAATGAAACGAGTCAAGTCTTCCGTTTAGATCTATGGTCGTAATTACTTAAGATAATTTTTATTGAAAATTTCAATCATCTCGTTAAGATAAGTCTATTTTTTGATGACTTTCTTCGTTAAGATAGATCTATTGTTAAGCGTAATTTTAATAGCGTAGAGACTACTTTCAAAATCGCTCAAATCCAGCGTAATTAATTCAGCATGCTTAAAATTATAAACCTTCGCTACCTGTCCTAACGTTGATATTATAGTTATGTCAATTAGATCGTAAACCTCACCCAAGTCTATTGTTATATTGGAATTAGTAGGGTTTGGGTAGATATTTACGCTATTGATATCTACGTGTCCATCAGAAACGCCAACGGTTGAACAGCTATCAATTTTAGGGGCAAAAAAGGTTGCCATGTTTGTAGTTCTAACCCAGTAGTTATCTATTTGATGACATTGTAAAGAAGGCGTCGTTGCTTGTTGGATGCAATTTGAATTATTCAATGTGTTTTCGAAAAGATACTCCGGTGCCAAGAGGCCATTGGAAATCATTGTATCTATCAATGTTTTTATTCCATTGGATCCATAAGAATATGGACGATCAGTCAGATAGCCACAATTGAATGGAAAGCCAAGACTGCAGTTAACATATCCGTTGAAAATCTTTTGATACGTATAGGGTACAATCAAATCATTTAATTGATGAAACATATATAAAGCTGGTGGATTAACACCATTTGAGGTTTGAAAGATATTGTCAAATACGCCACCGAAAAAATTACCTACGGCCTTAATTTGATATGGTTTATTCGAAGGAAAATTAAGTGTTCCTTCATAGCTTCCCAGATTAGGACGAGTTAAATGCATAGTGGCAATGGAGTCCGCTAAATGGTAGGGAGCGTCTTGAATACAAGGACCCTCATACAAAGGATTAGGAGGCAAGACGGTATTAATGGAGTCGATTAATGTTGAGGCAGCTTCTGATACATCATCCATAAATCCGACACCCATAGCCAAATAACCTCCGGCACTCTCGCCAACAACAAAAGTATTGTTTGGATCTATATTATAGACATTGGAATTATTTATTA
>JBBKXT010000029.1:0-3409 GCA_037969625.1 Saprospiraceae bacterium | reverse complement strand
ATGACCGCGATGGACTTTCTGGATTTCAGACATTATTTATTTCCAGCCAGTGGCTTTCAAAGCCTTCAATTCCGACTCGTTGAAAACATGCTTGGCTTAAGACAAGAAGAACGTCTGACGTATAATAAGATGCCTTATGACATCGTCTTCTCCGGCGAACAAAAAGAGCAACTAAAAAAATCAATTGAAAACAAATCACTGCTGAATGCACTGATCGAATGGCTTGAACGCACCCCTTTTCTGAATTTAGATAATTTCAATTTCCTGGAAGTGTACAAAAAAGCTGTTGAGCATATGCTACAAAAAGAACGCGATGCCATCCATGAGTCTGATATACTGTCCGACGAACAAAAACAACAAAGGCTGACCATGATCGGTGATTCAGATACCTATTTCAAAGCCATTTTTGATGAATCAAAATTCGATGAAATGCGTGAACGAGGAGAAGTTAAATTTTCCTACAAAGCTATGATCGGAGCATTATTCATTTTCTTATATCGGGATGAGCCTATTCTGCAAACGCCTTATCGATTTCTTTCACGATTGATGGATATCGAAGAGTCATTTACGCTTTGGCGCAACAGACATGCACAAATGGTGCTCCGCATGATCGGTCGGAAGACTGGTACCGGTGGTTCTTCAGGCCACAAATACTTAAAATCAACCGCTGAGAAACATCATATTTTTACTGATCTGTTTCAAGTGGCTACACTGATCATTCCAAGATCAGACTTACCTAAATTACCACCAGAAGTTCGCAAACAATTAAACTTTCACTTTACATCACAATGAAACAGTACAATCATTTTATAGGAGGCGAATACAAGCCTTCCGTCAATGGCGGGACCATGGATATCATCAATCCCGCCACAGGAAAAAAATATGCAACGCTTGCTTCCGGAGATGAAGCGGACGTACAACTTGCCTTTCAAGCGGCGAAAGATGCAGCAGAAGGTTGGGCCATGACACCGCTTGCAAAGCGCCAGGCGATCATGCAACGCATCGCAACGATCATAGAAGAAAAAGTTGACTTTCTGGCTGAAGCAGAAATGCTGGATACCGGAAAGCCTATCTCTCATGCGAAAGGACTTGAAATTCCAAGAGCATCCGCCAACTTTGCATTTTTTGCTGCGGCCGCATCACAGTTGTCCTCCGAATCGCACTACATGCCCGGAGAAGCCATCAACTACACTTTGCGTCAGCCGTATGGTGTGGTTGGCTGTATCTCTCCATGGAATCTTCCATTGTATCTCTTTACGTGGAAGATTGCACCAGCCATCGCTGCCGGTAACACAGTTGTTGCCAAACCATCGGAAATGACGCCGGTGACAGCAACGCTACTTGGAGAAATTTGCAATGAAGCAGGTCTGCCCGCGGGTGTATTAAACATTGTGCATGGCACGGGTCCTGATGTTGGAGAAGCAATCGTAAGACATGAGGAAATAAAAGTTATTTCATTTACCGGTAGCACGGCGGTTGGGAAAAAAATCGCCGGTATCTGTGCGGAGCAATTAAAAAAAGCTTCTCTTGAACTTGGCGGAAAAAATGCGGTCATTATATTTGGCGATAGTGATTATGATGAAGTATTGAAAACCACGGTGCGTTCTTCGTTCAGCAATCAGGGACAGATTTGTTTGTGTGGTTCGAGGATATTTGTTCAAATGGACATTTACGATCGATTCGTCAGTGATTTTGCCGAGCGCGTACAGAAATTAAAAATGGGTGACCCAAGCGATCCGGAAACAAAAATGGGGGCGATGATTTCAGAAGGGCATATGAAAAAAGTCCTTTCCTATATCGAACTTGCGAAACAAGAAGGCGGTGAAGTGATCGTTGGTGGAAACCAAGTGCATCTTCCTGCACCAAATGAAGGAGGCTATTTTATTGAACCTACAGTCATCGTCGGTCTTGATCAAAACTGTCGTACCAATCAGGAAGAAATATTCGGACCTGTTGTCACCATCATGCCTTTTCAAACAGAAGAAGAAGCGGTGGCACTAGCCAATCAAACACCATATGGTTTGGCAGCTGTTGTGTGGAGTGATCGCCTCGACCGAGCACACCGCGTTGCCGGCCAACTACATACCGGTATCGTTTGGGTAAATTGTTGGTTGCTTCGTGACTTACGCACCCCATTTGGTGGTGTCAAACAATCCGGCATGGGCCGAGAAGGCGGATGGGAAGCGATTCGCTTTTTTACCGAACCGAAGAATGTGACGATAAAGTATGAACATTAGGAAATAGGCAGAAGGGCGGAAGGGAGAAAAAGGCGGAAAGGCGGTAGCCACCCGATTTATCGGGAGGACGTGAGGGCGAAAAATCAAAAACTGCGCCTCCCGACCCATTGGGGGCGACTCTGCGCGAAAATATTTTCAGTGAGTGGTGTTCCGCTGTGGCGGAAGGTGAGTAGTGAGTAATAAATAACCATTTAAATGAACACTAAACCCTAAACGTTACACACTACACAATAAACCAAATAAATAATATAACAATACACAAATCAACAAATGAAAATCGATATCCATACACACATCATGCCACGCGATATCCCCCGATGGGTGGACAAGTTTGGTTATGGCACCTATATACATCTCGAGGATTGTACCGCTTGCAAAGCAAACATGATGCTTGGTGATAAATTTTTCAGGGAGGTCGAATCGAATTGCTGGGATCCTGAAGTGCGTATAAAGGAATGTGATCATCATGGTGTGCACAAACAAGTGTTGTCGATCATCCCGGTACTCTTCCACTATTGGACAAAAGGTTCGGACGGTTTGGAAACAAGTCGGTTTTTTAATGACTACATCGCGGAAGTAACGAGCCGTCATCCGGATCGATTTTTCTCTTTGGGGACTGTTCCCCTGCAAGATCCACAGTTAGCTATCCAGGAGATGGAACGCTGCATGAAAGAACTTGGCATGGTGGGCATAGAGATTGGTTCGCATGTGAATAGCTGGAACCTAAATGACCCTGAATTATTCCCATTTTTTGAAGCGGCTGAAAAGTTGGGCGCTTGCATATTTGTTCATCCATGGGAAATGATGGGCGCTGATGAAATGAAAAAATATTGGCTGCCTTGGTTGGTTGGTATGCCGGCAGAAACAAGTCGCGCTATTTGCTCGATGATCTTCGGCGGTGTCTTTGAAAAACTTCCCAATCTTCGGGTAGCATTTGCACATGGTGGTGGATCTTTTCCTGCAACGATCTCCAGGATTCAACATGGCTTTGAAGTAAGACCTGACTTGTGTGCTGTTGATAATGACAAAGCACCAAAATCCTATCTCGGAAAATTCTGGATTGATTCTTTAGTCCATGACGAAAGAATCCTGGATTATTTAATTGACTTAGTGGGTGCAGAGAAAATTGCTTTAGGCACCGACTACCCATTTCCCCTCGGCGAATTAGAGCC
>JBBKXT010000028.1:0-3900 GCA_037969625.1 Saprospiraceae bacterium | reverse complement strand
TTCTTTCCTCCTCGAATTGTTGTTTGAGCTGCTCAATTGTAATCCCGAAATCCTGGGGATAGTACCAGACCTTGACTTTTTCGGCAAGCCCGGCATACTGCAATGTCGAGTTGAGCCGTATACCCATATTCCAGTCTTTATCATCCAAGACAATCAGAACGATTCCCGGGGCAAGATTTGTCTGTTGTGCGTACCACAAACTCTGCCCGATCGAATGCTTCCAATTCGCAGCTTTTTCTACTTCGATTGCATGGGTCATAGTCACAACATCAATTCGGCCATTCTCCACAGGGACTTCGGTTTGGCCATCCATGTATCGGGCAATTTTTTTGATATACTCCGCCTCATGTTGGGCCTCGAGGGACAGGCCTGCCAGCAATAACGCAAGAAGGAATAAAAACCGGCTATAGAAATTATATGAATCTATAATCACGCTAAGGTAGTTGTATTCGCTATTATCGATACGGCTTATAGCTTTCTGGAAGGATTGAAAACTTAAGGCTTATGCCAACTTTCCAATAACAATATCGCATATTGCGTATCGCGATTTGCGATATTACATTAAATACCCTATTTTTGCCCTTATGAGAAAGCATACCGGAATGCGACCACAGGATATAGCAATCCTGATTAAGGTAATGTCCAAGAAGGACCCTAATTGGTTTATCAAGGACCTGGCGCACGAGCTATTTATCAGCCAATCAGAGGTGTCAGAATCCCTCCACCGTAGCATGTACGCAGGCCTTATCGATGGAAATAAAGAGAAGGTCCAAAAACAAAATTTCCTCGAATTTATTATGCATGGTTTGCGTTTTGTATACCCACAACAACCAGGGACTATCATACGTGGCATGCCTACCGCTCACAGTCATCCCAGGATACAAAACAAATTTATTTCAGAGATGAAATTCGTCTGGCCTGATCCGGAAGGCAATGACATGGGACTTAGTATTGAACCCTTCTACGCCAAACAAGTCGATGCCGCAAAAACTGATGAATTCTTTTACTATACCCTATGCCTCATCGATATGATACGCGTAGGCAAGCAAAGGGAAGTCAGCTTTGCTAAAGAAGAACTTGCAAATACATTCAATGAAATATAACACGCTATCAATCACCCGGATCAAAGCCGTCTATAATGCGCTGGAAGAACTAAAAGACCAAGTAGTCTTTGTTGGTGGTGCAGTAGTAGCCCTCTATGCAGAAAGAGAAATACAAG
Organism: Saprospiraceae bacterium; assembly: GCA_037969625.1. Classification (GTDB taxonomy): domain Bacteria; phylum Bacteroidota; class Bacteroidia; order Chitinophagales; family Saprospiraceae; genus Opimibacter. The sequence goes on along the minus strand of JBBKXT010000028.1, from coordinate 2,681 downwards.
ACCCCAGACCTACCGATGATGTCGATATTCTAGTCGAAATACTAAATTACAAAGCACAAGCTGCTCTGGATGAGAAGTTGAGAAAAATGGGATTTACAAATGACAAAGAATCAGGCATTGCCTGTCGCTACCTTATCCATGGGATTGTAGTTGATGTCATGCCGACAACAGATAGATCCTTTGGCTTTGACTCAACATGGTATGCACCGGGGTATCATAAAGCAATTCCCTACCAGTTGGATGATAAACATACCATTCGGATTCTACCAGCACCCTACTTCCTGGCCACCAAATTAGAGGCTTTTGGTGACCGCGGAAATAGCAATGGCAGGACGAGTCAGGATTTTGAAGACATTGTATTTGTATTTGAAAACAGGGCCTCTATATGGGATGAAATCAGATCGACTGACGAAGACCTTAAAACTTTTATTCTTGATGCGGTGAGTACTCTTCTGACAGAAAAACACATAACTGAATGGATATACGGTCACACAGAAAACCGATCAACTTCCTCTACCAACAATATTTTAAAATCACTACATGCGCTGATCAGTTAAATTATATTGATCAAACCTAAAACCTTTCCCAAATCTCCCCACAGTTTAAGCTTACAACTTCACGAATAAATCCTTCATTTAGCTCCCGGGAGCACGACCCCATAAAAGAGTTGTATGGGTGATTTAAGTAATCAAATACATGCCATTAGTCATCTGACCCAACCAAACAACCGGAAAACAGACCCATTCAAGCTGAATCCCCAATTAAATTCAGGAACTTTACGCTCCTTTCAAAATTAATTTTATCCCCCATGCAGCGAATCAGCCCCTTAAGGACTTCTATTGTAAGAAGCGCTTGTATTCATTATTAAATAGTCAATAAAACAATTCTAAAAAATGAAAAATATATTTCTATTATCCATGCTGCTGGTCTCCATTTTCGCATGCCGCGACAATATCGATGAGCAGATTGAAACCAAAACCTATTATAATCCACCAGTCATCAACCTCGATGATTTTCATCAGGAAGTGATTCCCGTTACGGCGTCCCTTGCCGGGGTCGTCATTGACGAAAATGGATCACCTGTTTCAGCCGCTGAAGTGACTCTTAATAACGAAAGCACAACTTCCGACGAAAATGGACGATTCATTTTTCGCAACGTAAACATGAATAAGGCCGGAACTTTTGTACTCATCGAAAAAGCTGGTTTTTTCAATGGTTCATCACGTTTTTTTCCGAAAGAATCTTCCATGAATTACGTGACTATTAAGATGCTGGATAAAACACCCATCGGAAACTTTTCTGCAGATGAAGGTGCCACCGTACAATCCTCCGAAGGTATCTCCATCAAATTTTCTGCTCAAAGTATTATTACTGATGCAGGTGCAATTTATAATGGAAATGTAAACGTTGCTGCCAGATGGTTAAACCCTACCGCTCAAGATCTTGGACAGATTATGCCCGGAGATCTGCAGGGGGTTAATCAGTTTAATGAAGAGGTTGCGCTAAGCTCATTCGGTATGATGGCCGTAGAGTTGACAGACAACGCGGGCAACGAATTGAATATCGGACAAGGACAAAAAGCAGAATTGTCTTTTCCTGTACCGGCAGAACTAATGGCAAATGCCCCAAGTGAAATTCCACTTTGGTATATTAATGAAACTTATGGTTTATGGCAGGAAGAAGGTGTTGCGACCCTGCAAGGTAATTTTTACGTTGGCGAGGTAAACCATTTCTCTTTCTGGAATTGTGACGTACAGTTTCCTCTTGTGACCCTTGAAGGTCAGGTAGAAACAACCAATGGTGTACCCATCGCAAATGCATATGTGCAGGTGGAGATCGTTGGATCAGGCAATACAAGAGGCGGATGGACCGACGACGATGGATACTTTGGTGGAAAAGTACCAAGTGGTGAAGAACTGGCCATATCGATCAGTTCCAATTATGGCTGTGAAATCTATTCTACTACGATAGGCCCATTAAGTGCCGATCATGATATGGGCCTTCTTTCATTGGTTGGACCTGATCTCATTGAAATATCCGGTTCTTTGCTGGATTGCAACAATGATCCTCTTTATGATGGCTGGGTGGAAGTAACACTTGACGGACATAAGTTTTGGGCAGCACAGGACGGAAGTACAAATGAATTCCTGATTGTGGCTGCTGATTGTAATAATTCAAGTACGTTTGACCTTATAGCTACTGATCTGAGTGGACTTGAACAAAGTGATGTTCATACGTTCAATGTATCGCCAACTGTTGACGTGGATGAAATCGTTGCCTGTGGTAATGTATTGACAGATTATTTTAAAATCACTGTTGGAGGAACTGAGACCGTCACATTAATTGAAGGCTTTGCAGTGGACTCCGTTGGATCCGGCGAATTTGTTTTGTCTGGCACTATTCCTCCTGGCGTCGAAAATTATTTCTACCTCTTTTTAAAGCAGTCCCCGGTCGGAACATATGATGAGAGCATCCTGAATGGAATGTTTGCCAGACTTGTAACGAATGCATACGGCACCCTGAACTTACAATGTTGGGGCAACTGCGGAATTGATGAAATTATATTCACAGAGATAAGTGATGAAGGAGTAGAAGGAAGGATAAAAGGTACATTTTCAGGAACCCTTTTATATTTAAATTCGCAAGGGGAAGAAGTGTCTTTAAGTACATTTGGCGAATTT
>JBBKXT010000027.1:0-16429 GCA_037969625.1 Saprospiraceae bacterium | reverse complement strand
AAATCCCCATGCATATCCACCGCAATTGCAGGATCACCCCATACACCATAGGAAGACAGTAAAGAATGTCTGGTCCATGTTCGACCGGTATCCAGGCTGATGTAATACTTGTTGATATTGGCGCCGGCCAGGATCACATTTGGGTTTTGAGGATCCATCATAATAGATGGTTCGTTTGGCGAACCCTGATTGCTGATCATAACATTCTGCCCTGAAACCAATTGGACAAAAGCGATGATGATAAATGTAATAGTAATTCTAAGCATGAATATTATTTGAATGAATCGCTGATTCTAAACCCGAAAGTAAGTATTCCATATGGGACCCCTTTAAAAAATACATGAGCAGTCATTTTTCAGGCAAATGCTGAAATAGTCGTCTGTTGAAGGTGCGCTATCATGTTTCAGCACACGTTGTAGATAGAAGCGATATCGGATAAATCACTTTGCCAAAAGTTATGCGCTTTCAATAAATTTATAAATTTCAATTAATTTACCGCCAAATGAAACCCTATGTTTTCTAAATCAACGGAGTATGCCTTGCGTGCCTTGGTGTATCTGGCCCAGAAAAGCTCCAAGGAACAAAAGATTGGCATTACTGAATTGTCAGAGGCTGTAGGCTCTCCAAAATCATTTACGGCGAAGGTGCTTCAAAAGCTGACACAAGGGAATGATAGTTTTGTTAGCTCAGTGACAGGTCCTTCCGGTGGCTTTTATCTCAGTGATCATGCTAAAAAACAATCTTTATTGGAAGTCCTGAAAATCTTAGATGATGAGAAAATGATTACCGGGTGTGTTTTAGGATTGAGTGAATGCTCAAGACAGAACCCCTGTCCAATGCATTCTGAGTACACAAAAGTGAAAGCCCAATTATTAGATTTGTTCGACAGAAAATCACTGGCAGAATTGGCCAGTGAAATGAATGACCCTAAAATAGTTATCAATAATATCCGTAGTAAAGACCATGCATGACCTCTTTAGTTTTCTAATATTGTTTTTCTAATGGATTTAAGTTCGATTGCAAAACCAACACTCCTTTTAGATAAGGATAAATGTAAGCGCAATATCCTGCGCATGACCGGAAAAGCTTCTGATCAACGAATAGAATTACGGCCTCATTTCAAAACGCATCAATCCAGCCAAATTGGCGAATGGTTTCGGGAAAAAGGGAGTAATAAAATCACAGTTTCATCGGTTGGAATGGCACAATATTTTGTACAGGCCGGTTGGAAGGATATCACCATTGCCTTTCCACTGAATATCCGCGAGATAGAAAGTATTAAATCCTTGTCTTTAAATTGCAAACTTGGACTTATGGTTTTGGATCCAACTACCGTCGATACTTTAGGGAAAAATACAAGCCACCCAATAGCCCTCTGGATAAAAATAAATGTGGGTACACACAGAACAGGAATTGATTTTCTACATCATTCAGACATTGATCAGATTTTAGATCGAATAAGCCATTATCCACACCTTTCTTTTGCTGGTTTTATCGCACATGCAGGGCATGCGTATCAGCAACGAAGTGTTTCAGAAGCGCAAGCTATTTATGATGCATCGCTGCATATATTAGCTTCATTGAAGTCGATATACGTTGAGCAATATCCGGACATGAAGATTTCACTAGGCGATACACCGGGTGCTTCCATGGTAAAGACATTTGGCGAAGTCGATGAGCTGAGACCCGGAAATTTTGTTTTTTATGATCTGATGCAGCAAGAAATAGGTGCATGTTCGTTTGATGATATCGCCGTGGCCGTAGCTTGTCCGGTAGTGGCCGTTCATCCGGAACGAAAGCAATGGATTATTTACGGAGGTGCGATTCATTTTTCAAAAGATTTTCTTGCGCAAAAAGATGGTAGTAAATGTTTCGGTCGGATGGTCGAATTTAAAGAGGGTACCTGGTCAACGCAAAACATTGATTCTAATCCGATGCTGATTTCACTTTCGCAGGAACATGGGATCGTCCAATGTAGTGAAGAGACATTTGACTTATACAAGCCTGGGGATCTTACGTTTTGGCTTCCTGTCCATAGTTGTTTGACCGCTGATATTTTAGGGGAATATCTTACGACCGACGGAGAATTGATAGATCACTACCGACAACACTTACATGATTGAACGAAAAAAAATAATTTTCTACTCCTGACTCTGCAGTTCTTGAAGTGCATCTTTCGCCTGATCGTAATTGGCGTCCAGCCTTAAAGTTTGTTCGTAGGCTTCTTTTGCCGTTGCTTTCTTCCCTTTAAACTGATAGACTTTTCCGATATAAAACCATGCGGCGGCATTGGTAGGATCGATTTCTTTGAGGATGTTGAGTTCTTTCATGGCCGCATCAAGACTATCCTTGTACAAAAAAAGAATAGCTGAATTTAAATAAGCTTCAGGGTATCTGACATCCAGCGTATGGATGTGTTTGTAGATTTCCAAAGCTTCGTCTAATCGATCATTGTTTTGCAGATAATAGGCCTTGGCATGCCATGCAGCGATGTTTTTTGGATCAACCTGAATCGCATTATCAAAATACTGTCCGGCCAGAGGGTTTTGTGTGCGATCCATTAAATCACCAAGGATCACCCAGGCTTCACTCATATCCGGATTGCGCTCTACTGCTGATTGAAATGCTCCGATGGCCAATTCGGTTTTCCCCTGATCTCTATATACCATGCCCAGCATAAACAATCCCTCAGGATCACCCGGCCTGATGTTCATGATATCAGCCAGGGTTTGCAAGGCCGGATCATATTGTTTTAGAATCAATTGAAATTCTGACAACTTAAGCAAAGTATTGATGCTATCCGGATACAATGCCGCTGCCCTTTGCATAGTTTGTAAGGCACGACCAGATTGATACGAATCCATATAGACATCAGCGAGCATATGATGTGCTTTCAGATTTGTAGAATCAATCTTCAACACCATCGCGAGATCCTGGATCGCCTGATCATACGCTTCCCTCGAATAGAATATATCACTTCGCTGGAGATACAATGCTACATCTTTGGGATTCGCATAAATGGCTTCGGACAATGCATCGATAGAGGGATCGCCGGTCAGCCCAATTCCCTCAGATGAAGGGTTTGAGTTTTTGCAACTAATCAGAAGTGCTAACACCACCCACACAAAAGCAATAGAAGGCAGGTGATATTCAGAGATTGTTTTACGCATAGTTTGTATATAACACCGATAAAGACATAAGTGTTAACTAGAATAATTACTTCTTGTTCATAAAAAACTTCATACCGATATTGGCGATATCATCCATGACACTTCCGTCGCCATCAGCATCAAGGAGTCGCTCCAAAATTCCCATTTCTTGTTGTTGATTGGCTTGTGACTTTACACTTCCTGAAAGCAGGTCACCAATATTAGTGGAATCAACAGCATTTTCTTTTCTTGCTTTTCCTAATGCTCCTAATACCATCGGTGCCAGTGAAATCATAAGCTTAGAGATCTGGTCTGAATCTAAACCTGAAGCTTGTCCAAGTACTTTATTTGCACCGGCTTGTTTGCTGCCAAGGATGTGATTTAAGATACCCGCTCCATCCAGCGTGCTTGCATTTGAGGTTTCACGTCCGCCAAGAAGAAATCCGGCGACATCATTCAGGACACTACCATCATGGTCGCGGTCGAGGGCAGAAACCAGCATATCGGCTCCACCGGGTTGTGCAGCATTTTTATTTAGTCCGGCCACTAAAGTAGAGATTACTCCGGAAGCGGCAGTTTGGGTTTGACTTGTGGAACCGGCACCAATGTGCTGACTCAATTGCTTGATCATGTTGTCATCTAATTGACCCTGAAGTAGTTCAATAACATTCATTGCAGAAATTTTTAATGGGTTGATGATAATAAATTGACAAGCTATGTTCGTTTATAGCCGAATGGACAAGGTAGTTTTTTCATTGGAGTTTGCAAAATGATTTATTGATTGGTAGTAGCCTTATAGGGCTTTCATGGATCAGAAGAACCTCTTCGAACGATATTGATTTCTCTGCCTGCCTCGATTTCAGCGGAAATTCCAACTTCAAATACCGCGCGTATTAACATTTCATAAGGCTTATTGGACTGGTAAAAGGGTGCTCAAATCCACCTATTCCTGATTTTTGGCTCGCTTTTTGACATTAAACAACTTTATAATATGTATTAAGGCAAAGAATTTTATTCAAATGCTTCGTAAATTATTGATATTTAGTGTTTTAGTTAGTTTTCTTGCGGTTGGAACCGCCCAGGACAGGCAATCTTATATCATCCAATACCAGGATGTTGCCATGTCAGAGATGCTCAGATCAGGTGTTCCGGCCAGTATTAAGCTCGCTCAAGCCATTTTAGAGTCAAATGCAGGTGCCAGCATACTAGCGGTGCAAGCAAATAACCACTTTGGGATCAAATGTGGTGGAAGCTGGGATGGCAAAACCTATCACCGCGCAGATGATGATTATCAAAACGGCAAACTTATAAAATCATGTTTCCGGGAGTTTAACTCGGTCATGGAGTGCTATGAAGCCCATTCTGACTTTCTAACCGACTCCGGAAAATCCGGTCGATATGGTCCTCTGTTTGAATTGGATATTGACGACTATAAAGGATGGGCCAAAGGTTTGTCAAAAGCAGGTTATGCCACAGATCCAAAGTACGCCTCTCACTTGATCGACCTGATTGAAAAATATGAGTTGTATCGTTTTGACAATGAATATGCCAATCAAATGGCAATCAAAAATCAAATGATTTCTCCGGGAATGTTGAGGGAGCTTTATCAAAATGAAGTAAGATATGCATTGGCTTTTGGTGGAGACAATACTAATTCTTTTGCCGACCGTTATGATGTCAGAGTCAACAAACTCATAAAATACAATGATGATATTTTTACGAAGGACCAGAATCTGCTCATGGACAGCAAGGTTTATCTCGAAGCGAAAAAATCAAAATACAAAGGGAAAAGAAAATATCACGTCCTAAGAGAAGGAGAAGACATGACGTATGTTTCTCAGGAATACGGTATCAAGTTAGAGGCTTTGTTGAAGAGAAATGGTCTTCAATCCAATGAGATACCGCTGCCCAACCAGAAGATTTATTTAAATGGCAAAGGAGGAAAGTCCCTTCGAACACACAACCCATATGAGATCCCTCAGGAAGTTAATCCAGCACCAATTGTTCCGGTGCAGCAACAAAGTGAGGTGATTAGTGTCGCTTATGCAAAAAATGCGGTTGAAGATGTCTACCGGTATGATGATAATGCTTCAACCAATGGGCAAGCTCATGTTGTGGCAAAAGGCGATACACTATATGGTATTGCACGACGCTATGGTTTGTCATTGGATGAGTTGAAAAAGAAAAATAGATTGACAGCAGACACCATCGTTGTCGGGCAAAAATTAATCTGCCAATGAGCCAATTATTGAATTACAAAACCTCCATTTTTTTCTATCTCCTTTTCTGTGCATCAATAGTGCAAGGACAAGGAGCTGTGTTTTCAATTTTGGGAGGCCCAACGCTAAGTACACAGACCGTAAACGGATTTGACAAAGATCCCTTTATTCGATTTCACTTGATGGCCGTTATGGAATCTAAGAGTGAAATCAGTCCGAATGCCGCTTTAATTAGTCTTGGCTACCATACGAAAGGGAGCGCAATCAATTCGTATGGGTATTATGATCCTAACACCGGGCAGGAATATAAGGGTGGATCTTCATCCATGGAATTTCATAATCTATCTTTAAGTCTCGGCATTAAACAAAGAAAAGAAGTTGGAGATAATTTTTTAAGCTATGGTTTTGGGGTACGCCTGGATTACAATCTAAGCACCACATTTGCCCCTATCTTCCTTGGTTTAGAAGGAACGGAAAACAAAATTACCTATGGGTTGAATGTTGATATTGGTTTCGAGTTTCCATTAAGTGAATTGGTGAGCACAACGGTAGAGATAGGCTTCTCACCGGATCTCAGTGCCCAGATTTATGTCCCACGGCAAGACACCGGTTACCAGAATTCAAATGGAAGTCCTGTGATTATACCTGAGTCGTATATTAAAAATATAGTTTTTGAAGCCAGAGTTGGTTTCCGTTTTTGGCGAAAAATTGAGTACATCGATTGATGATTGATATACAAGCACTCAATCTAACCTCCACAAAACACCAAAGCCGCCTGCACAACGGCTCCCGCTTTTAGGGCATTTTCATTCACGACACGCACAACATCTTCTACGGATGTTTCCTTGATGATTTCCGGAGGGTAACACATATTCGATACCACAGAAACAGCCAATACGGTCATGCCCATATGCCTGGCAGCAATGACTTCGGGTACCGCTGACATGCCCACCAAATCTGCGCCGATGGTATGGAGATAGACATACTCTGCCGATGTTTCCAGGTTAGGGCCTGTGTTGCCGGCATAGACTCCGGTAGAAACTTTTATTTTTAGTTTTTCAGCCTGCAGCTTAGTGTACTTGATCCAGTCCCGGTCATAAGCATTCGACATATCAGGAAATCTTGGACCCCATTTTTCTTCGTTAGGTCCTCTCAACGGACTGGCATGCATCAAATTGATGTGATCAGAAATGAGGACTATCTCTCCATTCTGATAATTAGGATTGAGACCACCGGCGGCATTGGTGATGACCAGATGTGTGCAACCGATTTCACCCAGAATTCTTACGCCCCGGATGACTTCATTCATTTCATAACCTTCATAGTAGTGCACTCTCCCTGCCAGCAGGACGACTTCAACGCCATTGATGATTGTAAAGAGGATACGACCTCTGTGTGATACGACTTTGGGCGCAATCATGTGGGGCACATCCGCTAGGTTTATTTCCATGATCACCGGAAGGGTCTTAGCCCATTCTCCATGACCGGTTCCCAGGATGATGCCCACCTTGGGCTTGAACGGCATGATTGTCTTGATGTATTCAGCAGCTTCACTGACTTTTTGATATTCAGTTTTTTGCTTTTCCATCAATCAATAATCATGGTTTCCTTATTTAATGTCTGTTGCTGTATATGTGCCGGAACATCACGTTCAGTATATTGCTGATCTCGCAATTGCGGTGTATACCCTGCGTCCCGAATGGCTTGTTGTATCCCATCGGCAGTAAATCGAAACGGAGCGCCTGCAGCAGACACAACATTTTCCTCGATCATGATACTACCCATGTCATCGGCTCCGGCATGAAGACATATCTGAGCGGTTTGCTTACCGACAGTCAGCCAAGACGCCTGGATGTGTTTGATATTTGGAAGCATGATTCTACTCAATGCAATCATTCGGATATACTCATCCGCACTACATTGATTTCTTGCACGCTTAAGTTTTTTGAGGAGTGTACCATCATCCATAAACGGCCATGGAATGAATGCCAAAAATCCAACAGCTCCTTTTGGACGCTCTTCCTGTACCTGCCTGATATCGACAAGGTGCTCCATGCGTTCCAGTAATGTTTCAATGTGTCCAAACATCATCGTTGCCGAAGTCGTTAATCCGGTCCGATGAGCGGCTCGCATGATGTCCAACCATTCTTGTGAACCGCATTTGCCTTTGGAAATCAGTCGACGTACACGATCATTTAGAATTTCTGCTCCGGCACCCGGCAGCGAATCGAGTCCTGATTCTTTTAATGCTGTGAGCACATCATCATGACTCATATTGTCCAACTGACAGATATGTGCGATCTCCGGTGGTCCTAAAGCATGTAGTTTTAGTTGAGGAAATTCCCGTTTTAAATCGCTAAACAATTTGGTATAAAAAGATAATCCAAGATCCGGATGATGCCCACCTTGTAAGAGCAATTGTTCGCCCCCCAATTGAAACATCTCCTCAATTTTAACCCTGTATTCTTCCAGCGTCGTGATATAGGATTCCTCATGACCGGGTCTCCTGTAGAAATTGCAAAATTTGCAATTGGCTACGCAGACATTCGTTGTATTCGAATTGCGATCTATGATCCAGGTGACTTTCGATCCGGGTACTTGCTTTTGGCGCAACTGTTGGCCAACATACATCAAGGCCGAGGTAGGCGCTTCCTGAAAAAGGGTGAGACCTTCTTCAGCGGATAAAAACTCCCTGCGGAGTGCTTTTTCTAATAGGGCTTGTATCATCTTGTGTATTTAACAAAGATAGGTTAGGAAGGATGTAAAGCAATGGAAAAATCAAGAATAGCTGTTTTGAAGGGAATATTATGTCCGAACACAAATGAGTTGGGTAATTTCCTTTTCGTATAAACAAGCGGAAATATTTTCAAATAAGTATCATAAGAATCACATACAAAGCCAAATACAAATAACAATTTAATATATGTATGATTGTTATAGGTCCTTTTTCCAAGATTACGACGCACAGCAAGTTGAAGAATCGCAAGGTCACTTGAATAAATGCCTAATAAACAGTATATTTGCACCGCGAATAATTGATAGAGGGAACAAAAGTTCCCTCTTTTTATTGTATGTCACTAAACACAGCGGAATCTCATATAGAATCACTTATACACACCGTCTTTAAAGAAGGACAGTGCGGAGATTTTTACATCGTTGATATCGTGATTTCAGGAAGTAATCAGATAGTCGTCTATGTCGACGGAGATGAAGGATTGAGCCTTGACAATTGCAAAAAGATCAGCAGAACGATTGAAGCTGTTTTGGATGAAGAACCTACACTGGGTGGGATTTATGGTTTGGAAATATCCTCACCAGGCGTCACACGACCCTTAAGGTTTTTGCGGCAGTACCTCAAACACATCGGACGCAACCTCCGGATAAAGATGTTGGACGGAAGTGAAGAAGAAGGACAACTTAAAGAATGCGTCGCCAATGGCGTGGTGATTGAAGTGGCTTCAAAAGAGAAAAAGGGAGCGCCGGCATTAAAAGAAATTCCTTTTGACGAGATCAAAGAGACATTTGTCCAGGTGCAGTTTGGAAAGATCAAAAAGGAAAAGAAAGAACGTAAAGCAAAGAAGAAAAAGAAATAATAATTATCAAACTATATCATCACTATTATGAAATCAAATCATAAAAGATCATGAATCTAATCGAATCATTTTCTGAGTTCAAAGCCGGTAAGAATATTGACCGCCCAACGATGGTACGTGTCATGGAAGACGTCTTCCGCACACTGATCAAAAAGAAATATGGCTCTGATGAGCACTTTGATATTATCGTCAATATGAATGGAGACCTTCAGCTATGGCGGGTACGGAAGATCGTACCGGATGGTGAAGTGATGGATGAACAAGGTCAAGTTTCGTTTTCAGAAGCGAAAAGCATTGATGACAGTTACGAATTAGACGAAGATTGCTACGAAGAGTTAACGCTTGAAGATTTTGGCCGAAGATCGATCATGGCTGCACGTCAGACACTCGTTTCCAGAATTATGGAATTAGAGAAAGATGAAGTCTTCCAACGATACAAAGACCGCGAAGGAGAAATTATTCTGGGTGAAGTACAACAGATTCTCAAACGTGAAATTCTGATTTTGGATGACTCGACCAATAATGAACTCTTACTACCCCGAACAGAAATGATCCGTGGTGATTATTTTAAGAAGGGTGACATGGTCCGGGCGATTATTAAGTCCGTAGAAATGAAAAATAACAATCCGGTTATTATCATTTCTCGTACAGACAATAATTTCCTAGCTAAATTAATGGAGCAGGAAGTGCCGGAAATAGAGGATGGACTGATCACCATTAAAAAGATCGTTCGCCTTCCAGGAGAACGCGCCAAAGTCGCCGTAGAATCATACGATGATCGCATCGATCCAGTAGGTGCCTGTGTCGGAATGAAAGGCTCAAGAATCCACGGAATCGTTCGTGAATTACGTAACGAGAATATTGATATTGTTAATTATACCAATAACCTTACACTTTTCATCCAGCGTGCACTGACTCCTGCGAAGGTTTCCAGCATTGTGATCAATGCAGAAAGTAAGCGAGCAAGTGTATACCTTAAACCGGACCAGGTATCCCTGGCCATCGGCAAAGGCGGATCCAATATTAAATTGGCGAGTTGGCTGACAGATTATGAGATCGATGTATTTAGAGATAGCGCAGATGCAGAACAAGAAGATGTTGATCTGGATGAATTTGCGGATGAAATCGAATCCTGGATCATAGATCAATTAAAAGGGATTGGATGTGATACAGCGCGTAGTGTACTTGCCCTCAACAGAGAGGAGTTGGTGAGACGTACAGATTTAGAAGAAGAAACGGTAGATGAAATATTGAAGATATTTACATCTGAATTTGATGATAGCTGATCGGAATCTCTCCCGACCTTAATTCCCTATTGGAATAAAGAATGGGAGGAGAAATATTTGAATTTAACGACCCAATATGTCGCAAAGACTTGTTAAAGTAGCCAAAGAATTGAATGTCGGTACGGACAGTATCGTGGAATACCTTGCAGAAAAAGGTTTTACGATCGAAGCCAAGCCGTCAACAAAAATTTCTGAAGAGATGCATGACCTGCTGCTTCAGGAGTTTAGTGGCTCTATTGCTATTAAAGAACAGGCAGACAATATTGTGATTGGGACGCGACCGGTCGCGAAACCAGCCGAAGAAGCTCCTGCACCTCCGCCGGTAAAGCCGGTTGAAAAACCCGTTGAAGAGAAGGCTGCACCTTCCACCGTCAAAAAGGCTGAAGTCGAAGAAAAAGATAAGCCCAAAGTAAAGGTGGTTGGGAAAATTGACCTCTCACCAAAAGCACCGGAGCCGAAGAAGGAAGTCGTTAAAGAAGAACCCAAAGTAGAAGAACCAATTGTTGAAGATGTAGAAAGCGCTCCTCCTGTAGCAAATGAACCAAAACTGCCGGAAGAAGTAGTAAAAGCCGCCGTGCCTAAACTACAGGGATTGAAGATCCTTGGTAAGATAGATGCAAAGAAGCTTGAGACGCCTAAATCCAAAAAAGCAGAGAAGGAAAAAGCTGCTAAAGCAAAGAAAGATAAAGAAGCAAAACCACTCGCTTCTTCAGATACCAGTACCGCACAGAAAAGAAAAAGAAAGCGCAAGAAAGTTGCTCCGGATAGTCCGGGTGGGCGAACAGGTGCTGGCGCAGGTGCGGGTTCAGGTGCCGGCGGTGCCAGAAAACCAGGTGGACGATTTGGACGTGAAGAGCTTAAAGAAGTTTCTAAGAAAGAAATTGACGATCAGATTAGGGCCACCATGGCCAGGTTGTCCGGTGGAAAGAGTAAACGCCAAAAGATTCGAAGAGAATCTCGAAAAGATAAAGTAGAACGCCAGGAACAATTGTCAGAAGCAGTAGATGAAAAATTACTGCAGTTGACAGAGTTTGTTTCTGTTTCTGAACTCGCCAGTTTGATGGACACGCAAGTGACAGAAGTCATCATGACATGCATGAATCTAGGCGTGATCGTTTCTATCAACCAAAGATTGGATGCAGAGATCATTGAATTAGTAGCCGGTGAATTCGGATTTGAAATTGAATTTATTTCTGCCGAAGACCAAGTGTTGTTTGAAGAGGATGATGAGGATGATTCACCGGAAGACCTGAAGCCACGCCCACCGATCGTCACTGTCATGGGACACGTGGATCATGGTAAAACATCATTGCTTGACTACATTCGTAAAGCAAATGTTGTAGGTGGTGAAGCTGGAGGAATTACCCAGCACATCGGGGCCTATGAAATGGAAGTAAAACCCGGACAGTCGATTACTTTTCTCGATACACCCGGACACGAAGCCTTTACGGCGATGCGTGCGAGAGGTGCTAAAATAACCGATATAGCTGTTGTCATCGTGGCCGCAGATGATTCTGTCATGCCTCAAACGCGAGAAGCTATTAGCCATGCACAAGCAGCCGGCGTACCGATCGTATTCGCTATCAATAAAGTGGATAAAGACGGTGCTGATCCGGAAAGAATCAAACAGGAATTATCCAGAATGAACTTACTGGTAGAAGACTGGGGAGGTAAAATCCAATCCGTTGATATTTCTGCAAAAACAGGTCATAATGTCGATTTGCTGCTTGAGAAAATAATTCTTGAAGCAGATATGCTTGAACTACAAGCAAATCCTAATCGTCTGGCTTCAGGTGCCGTGATTGAAGCGTCGCTGGATAAAGGCCGTGGATATGTTACCAAACTTTTGGTGCAGAAAGGAAATCTTGCTATTTCTGATATCATCGTGAGTGGTGAGTTTAGCGGAAAGGTCAAAGCCATGTTTAATGAACGCGGTAAAAAAATTAAATCAGCAGGCCCATCAACCCCTGTATTAGTCCTTGGATTGAACGGGGCACCTCAGGCCGGTGAAAAGTTCCGAGAGTTTGAAAGCGAACAGGATGCACGAGCAGTCGCTGCATATCGCGGTCAGATCAATCGCGAACAATCCAACCGGGCGAATAAACGTATCTCTCTCGATGAGATCGGACGCCGATTGGCATTGGGTAGTTTCAAAGAACTGAACTTGATCATCAAAGGTGACGTGGATGGCTCTATTGAGGCGATGGCAGATTCACTCCAGAAACTTTCGATTGAAACCATTCAAGTAAATATTCTTCATCAGGCCGTTGGTCAAATCGTTGAGTCTGATGTACTTCTGGCTTCAGCCTCCGATGCCATCATCATTGGTTTCCAGGTGCGCCCATCGATTGCCGCACGTAAGCTCGCAGAGAAGGAAGGTGTAGAGATCAAACTTTACGCTATTATCTACGAAGCGATCAATGAAATTAAAGCAGCGATCGAAGGAATGCTTGAGCCAACGAAAGAAGAAAAAGTACTTGGTCAAGTTGAAATTCGCGAAGTATTCAAAATCAGCAAAGTGGGTACAGTGGCAGGATCATTTGTGCTGGAAGGTAAGATTGGCAGAAATAATCACATCCGTATTATTCGGGATGGCATTGTGACCTATCCTACCAAGGAAAATGCACATGGTGAACTATCCACCCTCAAGCGCTTTAAAGATGATGCCAAAGAAGTCAAAGCAGGAATGGAATGTGGTCTCACGATTAAAAACTACAATGATATTAAAGTAGGTGATATCATTGAGGTCTATGAGATCAACGAAATTCGTGGTACACTCGACAAATAAAATAGGCAGTCACTTTGAGTAAGCATGAAACAACCTATGCCTGGCTTGAAGAAAAGTATCATCTCTTTAACAACGCTTCGTTTATTACCGATGACCCCATCGGGGTACCTCACCAGTTTGATGCACTTCAAGACATTGAAATAGCCGGATTTTTTACTGCTATCATGGCCTGGGGACAACGTAAGACAATCATTAAAAAGGCGAATGAACTCATGCATTTATTGGACAATGCACCCTTTGAGTTTATACAGGGCCACAAGGAAAAGGATCGTAAACGATTTGTATCCTTCAAACATCGAACGCTACAACCGGACGATGTGATCTATTTAGTAGATGTGCTTCAGCGGTTCTATCAAACGAATGTTTCACTTGAACAGGCATTTACAAAAGACATGCAGGAGACTGATGAAAATGTCTACAATGGTTTGGTAGGTTTTCACAATATGGTTTTTAATCAGCCATGGGTATTGGAGCGTACGCGTAAACACATTGCCACACCGCTCCGTAAATCAAGTTGCAAGCGATTGAATATGTTCCTCCGTTGGATGGTGAGAAAGGATGCCTCCGGTGTGGATTTTGGTTTATGGAAGAATATATCCACTGCTCAGTTGATCATTCCGCTGGATGTGCATGTAGGAAATGTGGCTCGGAAATTAAATCTGCTGGATCGTAAAGCCAATGATTGGCAAGCAGCGCAAGCTTTAACCAATCAACTAAAAGAATTCGATCCTTTGGATCCGGTAAAGTATGATTTTGCTTTGTTTGGTGCTGGCGTCAATCAAGTGGATCATTAGTTTTTTGACCATAGGCAAGGTCTCCGGCATCTCCCAATCCAGGGACGATATATGATTTTGCCGTCAATTCTTCATCTTCCGCTCCGATCCAGATAGTTGCATCGGGATACTCAATGCCAACATATTCCAGTCCTGAACTCGAAGCCACAACGGCAACGATATGAATCTCCTTTGGCATACCATAATCACTTAACAGTGCATCCAGAGCCTTTACAACACTTGATCCAGTCGCAACCATTGGATCGCAAAGGATTAAAACTTTATTCGTGAGATCAGGGCTACTGATATATTCAAGATTGATTTCAAAGGAACCGTCTTTATGGTGTTTTCGATAAGCCGCAATAAAAGCATTTTCCGCATTGTCAAATACAGATAGTAGACCTTCATGCATAGGCAGACCGGCTCTTAAAATAGTCCCCAGGACTACTTCGTCTTTCAACCGGTATGAATTTGCGACTCCAAGGGGAGTAATGGTTTCAACCTCCTGATAGACAAGTTTCTTACTGATTTCATACCCCATGATTTGGCCAAAACGTTTTAAGTTGAGGCGAAATATGGTCGGATTCAACTGAACGGCCTCGTCTCTTAGTTGACGCAGGTAGTCATTGGTGATCGATGGCTTAGAAGAAAATTTTTTTACCCCCATGGTTGTTTTGTATAAGCTCAAGATAATGAATGCCAATGAAGCCAATGCGACTTTTGTGATGATTTTTGTCATTTCCTGTATTCTGAGGCCAAAAATGTAATCCCCTCACCCAAAAACCCTATCTTTCCAAAGTGAAATGGTTATCTCTTCCGGTTCTTTTCATGGTCGCAGGAACAATTTCTGTGAGCCATCTTTTTGCCCAGTCTGTTGTGCAGCCAAAACAACTGGATTACAGTTCTATGGGTGTACTCTACAACACAGAGAGAGTATTTGAGATAAGACCTCATATAAATGGAGGGGCTGTATCCATGCAATTTGGAAAAATAAAAACTTTTTATAAAACACATTACTACCAGTTTGATATTGGTTATATCAAACACCCAAAAGAAAAGCGCCAAACCGTTACGTTTAATTCCGGCAATCCATTTGCTACCACCTCCAACAGTTATACCTATGGCAAACAGAATCATTTTCTGATCATGCGTGGAGGCGTTGGAAAAAAGATTTACTTCTCAGAGAAAGCCAAAAGAAAAGGCGTAGCGGCCGGTATTAATTACGAATTTGGCGCTTCGATCGGTATGTTGAATCCATACTATCTAAAGCTCTCCAGACTACGTGAGAATGGGCTTGATGATTATGTTTCTACGGAGCGCTATTCAGAAGAAAACGCAGATGTATTTCTCGATAACTCAAGAATTATAGGTTCGGCCTCTTTTTTTAAAGGCTTTGGACACCTGTCGTTTCTGCCGGGCATTCACGGACGCATTGGCGCACACTTTAGTGTCGGCGCATTTGACAAATATGTCAAAGCTTTTGAAATTGGCATCATGGTAGATGCCTTTTTTCAGCGCGTACCGGTCATGATTATTGATAATAATACGCCGGTCTTTATCAACGGATTTATTTCATTCCAATTCGGAAAGAGACAATAAAAGACGGAACTATTAAACGTCTATTCACCCTTCTCAATACCCTTTCTTGTAAACCATAAATACAATGGAATACCGGATAAGATCAAGCCTAGTCCCATGATCGCTTCGCGCGGTTGTGTCATCACCGTATTAACCAATAATCCAACACAGAATAGAATAAAAAGTGCCGGGATGAAAGGGTAGCCCCAAACCTTGTAAGGTCGGTAGGCATCGGGCATTTTAATTCTTAATATAAAAACACCAACAGCCGTCGCACCATAAAAAATAAATATGGCGAAAGTAACCATGTCCGTGAGTTGGTCAAACGATCCGGACATCACCAGCAGACATGCCCAGATGGCCTGAACGAAAATCACATTGGCCGGAACACTGGAGGCATTTAGTTTGGCCATGGAAAGAAAGAAAAGTTTTTCTTTGGCCATCGCATAGTACGCGCGTGCACTGCCATAAATGGTCGCATGGGTGCACCCTAATGTGGTAATGACGATGAGTACCGATATAAATATAAGTCCGCTGTTTCCGAAGAGTTCTCTAATGACTTCGATGGCTGCTACTTGTGTACCGTCTGCATTGACCGCTTTAAGTGCATCAATGGATAGCACAGACATATAAGTGATATTGACCAACAGATAGATGAGTATGATCAATCCGACGCCGATGGCAATTCCTTTAGGGAGGTTTCTATTTGCATCTTTTATTTCACCCCCAATAAATCCAACTGAAGACCAACCTTGGTATGCCCAGAATGCAGCGAGCATGGCCGTAAACATCGTACTGATCGTGACTGGATTGTTGACTGGTGTGGTGAATTCAAAACTTTGTGCCAAATCAGCTTTAGCACTGGTGAGTCCAAAGATGACGATGCCTGCCAAGCCGATGGAAACCAGCCAAAGAATAGCTCTGCTTAAATTGGCGCCTGACTTAATACTTCGCGTGTTGATGGCACTGAGTAAAATGATCAATCCAATAGCAATCAATTTTGTTGTGAGATCAGCAAAGGGATAAAAAACACCACCAATAGA
>JBBKXT010000026.1:0-11787 GCA_037969625.1 Saprospiraceae bacterium | reverse complement strand
GTTGTGGCGCCAGCTGCATCGCTGGGTAGCTACGTTCGGAACGGATAAGCGCTGAAAGCATCTAAGCACGAAGCCGTCTTCAAGATGAGTATTCCATTCTCCCTTGCGGAGATGAAGGGCCGTGGAAGATTACCACGTTGATAGGCTATAGGTGGAAGTGCAGTGATGTGCGGAGCCAAGTAGTACTAATCACCCGAAAACTTCCTTTTTTTATTAAGAAATTTCATACGAGTAAAATTGTATGTCTCGTGGACATATAATGAATCGACAATCCCCATCCTTTTTTAGCTAATAAGTGAATACCTTATTATGGTATCACCTAAGAGTAGTGTGACTCAATGGTAAAGTCTGCCCCAGGTAGACAGCCACATGAGTCGCACGAAGATCAATTGTACCGTCCAACGGATGTTACAGTTAAGATCAAATGGTGGCTCACGCCCAAAAGGCGTGACAAGTTTCGCAAGGAACACCCATTTAAGATCAAATGGTGGCTATAGCAAGGGGGATCCACCTCTTACCATTCCGAACAGAGAAGTTAAGCCCCTTCACGCCGATGGTACTGCCTTTAGGTGGGAGAGTAGGTAGCCGCCTATCTTAAAACAGCCCTGTAGTGTATACTGCAGGGCTTTTTTTATTTTAACCCCCATCTCCATTTTAATTCCCCATCCTACCCTTCCTTCCGGAAATTATCTATTCCTTTGCCATATGTCAGCCCTCCTTAAACAAAAGTTTGTCGCCGAGTTACTCTGGTGGATAATCACCGCCATCGTGATCGCCATGGTCCTCTATCCGATCACGTTAAACACCATCAATTTCCCATTCTATTTCGAAAATGCCCTCCTCATCACCGTGTTTATCACCTTCTCACGCTATATCTTTTTCCTGCCCATCTCTTTTATCGCCCGCATGAAATGGATCAAGGTCTTTATCATCGCATCCGCCGTGTTTATATTTTTTATCCTAACCATGGCCCTGGGCGATTTTAGAAATTTTATGGATGAAGAAGGCTTGCAAACACTCGTGATACATCTCCATGTCAACAAACAAACCAGCGTAATCAATTACATCAAAAATGAAATGATCTTCTTCGGGGTAGGAAGCTCATTGACTACGATCCTCCTCGCGATGCGCATGATCGTCTCGCTGTGGCGAATGAGAAATAGCGGAACCGTTTAAGAATAATCCTTATCCGACTTGCTGCTTGATTAAGCTGCGCAAAAATTCAATCTCACTCCTCATCTCTGCAATTAGCTGACCATAAAGTTTTTTAACTTCCGGTGACAACACCCCCGGATTTTCTCCTTCAAATCCATCCAGTGATTTTTCAATCGGCAGATTGATGGATTCACAATCCAAAAGTTTGTGAATATCAAGGTGAAGTATTTCGCACGTTTGAATCAATCGATCTACACTCAGTGTAGATTTTCCGGACTCCATATTGGCGTAGGAAGACTGGCTCATGTCGAGCATCTCCGCAAGATATTCCTGCGAGTACCCTTTAGCCTCCCGAACAGATCGGATCTCCCTTCCGATCTTATCTGAATAGCGCATAATGTTATCAATTTTACTGGTGAAGTATTCTGTTTTCTAATAGGAAATATACTCCATTGTCAGCACTTTTGAAACAGGAATAGAATTTTCCTGCAGACAATCAAACACTTCACCAGTGCCATTGACTGCTTAAATGACCTTAACAGTTGATCATGAAAACAACTATGCTCCTCCTGTGCATAGCTTTATCGCTATACCAACCAGCCTACAGCCAGGCCACAGAAACCACCGATCACCTCATCGAAGGCAGCAAGATCATCGTCGAACTCGTCAAGGCATTTAGCAATAAAAAACCGAATGAAAAAGAAACCGGCTGCAAAAACAACCACGCAGATTTATGCATTGAAAACAAATCCGAAAATTCAATGACCGTAATTCTCTACCACAGAGTATTGAGCGAAAAAAGAGAGGTAGTCATCCTCCCAAAAGGAGAAGAATGCTCCCTCCAATTAAACATAGGTGTCTGGAATTATGACCTGAGTATCACAGGGACAAATCAGACACAACGCAAAGGGGATATGATGATCAAAGGATGCAATAACATGATCATGCATATCAAATGAATGTCCAACTGGCAAAGTCAAGGAATTCATTAAGACACTTTACAGTTGGACCACCAGGCGCCGGGTGTGATAGCTTATGCATAGTGTAGCGGGCAACCGAAATCCGCTTGAAAAAGAAGTAGGACTTTCTCAAGAAACCAAATAGGTTTTATTGAATATATATTAAAACTTCATCATGAAAAAGATTTATCTATTAACCACATGTATGTCATTGTTACTGACATTTATATTTTCCACCAATCTGGTCAGTCAAAAATCAACAACATCGTCAGGCCAAGAAGTAGTGGTCGGAACCCTGAAAAATGGCAACCCGGTTCTAACCAGCCTGACGAATGCTACCATGGTATTGAAAGGAGGCCTTTCTGCCAGCTCATCCATCACAGATGTAACGATTGCCCTTGATCAGGAAACCGGTAAATACGTTTTGCTAGGATTAGTCGTAAACGGAGAAATTTCTGCGAAAATTGTCGATCTGGAATTAGTAGGGGGGGCGCTTAGAGCGGTAGCAGGAGGACCTTCAATAGAGGTAACCTGTTCAGGAACTAATTGCTCAGAATGTGTTCCGGTAATTGTAAAATGGAGAGTTAGATGCGTCTGTAAAGATTCTGCTTTACAGCAAGGTGCTAAATGCGACATGACTACAAAAGTTGTAATATCAAGCTGGTAATTTTGAAAATTTGGAATAAAAAAAAGCAAGGTGATTCTTTTATCACCTTGCTTTTCTTAATTTAATTTGCTAAATCCAACAATTATGAAAAACCTCTATGTAATAATCCTTACGCTTATCATTGGAATGACCCTTCAAATTAGTTCTGCTATAAGCCAAAGTTTTATACAGGATTTTGTAAACCATTACTTTGATAAGCGCGATCAATTTGAGTCGTTAACAGCAGAAGTACATTTTGCTCAAAAGAAATTCGCAATGGATGATACGATGCTTACAAAAGCTGTTATAGAAATGGTTTCCGTACCAGATGATACTATATTTGGGGGCCATGTGTTTATTGAAACAGAAGGCAAAACATATGCCTATGATGGAGTGACATCCTATTTTGGAGATAGATCAACCTCTACCATAACCATCAATGAAATAGCCAATAACCCCAGCGGTTCAATCTTGCACGATTGGGCCAGTTTTTTAATAGAAAACTCTTTCTTAATTAAAAACCAATCCGGAAGAACAGCCACTACCAACCCGGATTTTAAACCTATGGTGACAGATACTGTGCTGGCGGGGTGGCCTTGTAAAGGAATTCAATTGACATTTCCTGATAGGGACGGGTATACAGATATTATATTTTTTACGGCCTTTGATACCATCGAGTATATGCTGCGTCATCGATCCATTTCCATGTACTATCAAGAGAATGAACAATACCAAGCCTGGACTTATTTTAATCCCGTGTACGGTCATCAGATGGAGTTGACAAAGTTGAATGACAAATTCCTGTCCTCATTTAAACATCAGAAGATGCAAGATGACATAGTCTATGAAATACCTAAGGTGGATCAGGTTGAGATTGATTACTCGACTTTAAAAGGAAGAATAATGCTTTCTGGAGAGGCATTCGATATTAAAGAAATAGACGCTGATATCATCGTTCTTGATTTTTGGTATTCTGGTTGTTACCCCTGCATACAAAGTATCCCGGAAGTGAATAGAGTCTACGACAGGTTCAGGGATCAGAGAGTAGCTGTTTATGGAGTGAATATTATCGACGACGAATTGAAAAACAAAACCCGGATTGAAAAGTACGTGCGCAATAACCCAATGTCCTACCAAACCATCATGGCCGATCACACGATATATGACCCATGGGTGCCATACGGATATCCTATGTTATTAATCCTGAACAAGGAGCTCGAATTAATAGAAATGCACGATGGTTACACAGAAGGAATGGCCGATGAAATTGCAGAAGTTATAGAGGCGCATTTGAAGGATTAGCACCATGGGTTTTGTATGGTTGAGGTAATTTGATCATGAATATTGAGGATCCTCTTTTAATGTCTACATTGACATTCCTACAAAGTATTATTGTGACAGCTCTTTAGTTTTACAGGCAAATCGGATATCTCTTTCGCTCTTATCTGAATAGCACATATCATTATCAATTAAGTTGGTGAAGTATTATGTTTTCTAATTGGAAATGTATTTCAATAGCTCCACTTTTGAAACAGGAATTGTATTTTCCTGAAGCCAGCAAACACATGAATTACAAAGAGGAAAGAGAAGTGGTTTTCCTACTCCAGAGCAAGAATGCTCTGCACAAATTACCATGGTCGTTTGCAGCTATGTTTTGCGGGCTGGTGGAAGACAGCAACCTTGACACATAGGAGGAATGATAATCAAGGGGGCAATAAAATGATCATGCATATCAAAAGGAAATCCAACTGGTAAAAAAATGGAATTCATTAAGACGCTTTTCAGTTGGAGCATCAGGCGCCGGATGTGATAGCTTATTCATAGTGTAGCGGGCAACCGAAATCCGCTTGAAAAAGAAGTAGGAATTTCTCAATAAGGCCTGTAAACTTTATTGAACTTTAATTAAAACTTCATCATGAAAAATATTTATCTATTATCCACCTTTATGTCATTGCTCCTGACATTTATATTTTCTACTGATATGTTCAGCCAGAAACCCACTTTACCGACAGGGAGAGAATTAGTGATTGGAACCCTGAATAATGGCATCCCGGCATTAACCAGTCAGACGAATGCTACAATGGTATTAAAAGGAGGTCTTACGGCCAGTTCAACAATCACTGATGTTTCTATAGGTCTTGATACAGAATCAGGCAAATATGTTTTACTTGGAATCATAGGAAACGCAAGCATATCCGGAAGAATTGTTGAACTTCAACTGGAAGGCGATGTGCTGAGGGCGGTTGCCGGAGGGAAATTGATCGAGGTAACTTGTGTTGGAGATAATTGTTCTCATTGCAGCTCTGTAGCAAGTAATGGGAATTTGATCTGTCGATGCGATGACAATCCTGCTAAACCAAACGCTATATGTGTAATGCACACAAGAATTACTATTTCAGGTTGGTAAATAAACTTGCTAGAAAGAATAAATAGGCAAGGTCACTGTTTAGTCACCTTGCCTATTTGTCATTGATGGGCGAATTCTAAAAGTTATTGATACGCATTTGAAGGACTAGTGATGCATCATATGATCATGCCCCTTCTCTGTGGCTTGTACAGCTTCATATACTAGCTTTGTTGCCGCTGCAGTCCCTTGTTTAAGTCGATAAGCACTTTTTAGGTGTAAGTCTGTGAAGACTTGATCAGGACAGTCTTTACACGGCCATTGAACCGTCACGCTATTGATCTTATTTGCCTTGCGCAATCCAACTTCCAATGCCAGACTATTAGCACCAAAGGAAGAACCGGAAGTAACAGTTCTGTATATTTTTCTTTCCTTCCCATTTTCCTGAACAGAAATCTCCACCCGCGCACCAATTGCTGCGGTATTTGCTTTTTCACCTTGCAAATTGAGCACCAGCCAATTATTATTGTGTTCATTGGGATTGTCAAACAGACAATTGTAAAAATGATCTCCATCGTATGCACCACCAATGACTACATACATATCCTCATCCCCATCATGATTCCAATCCCCGAAACTTACCCCATGACCCTTTTGGATATTGGCAAAGTTCCCACTGTAACTCACATCTTCAAATCTTTCGCCATCCATATTGAGGTACATTTTGTTTGGTACTAGACTTTGATACAGTGGATTACCGGTGGCTAGATAAAAATCTAAAAACCCATCGGTGTTGATATCGCCAAAGTTACAGCCCATCGTAAAAGCAACTTCATTTATACCCGATACTCCCCCAACTTCCTCAAACTCAAGATTCCCTTTGTTCTTATATAATTTAGGAAAGTATTCAGGGTTGCTTTTTTGTTGATGATCCTGAATCCAGATGATACCGGGTGAAGCATCATTCGAATACCCGGAAACAAACAAATCCTCAAATCCGTCATTATTATAATCGAAGTTCCATGTTGGAAAACTACGACTGGGCGCACTGACATTTGTGGAAGATCCAACAGCAACAAATCCTGGCTTGCCGGTATAGCCCTGATTGATTAACAGCTGATTACCATTCGCCAGACTAGTCATGTAGATATCAGGGTATTTGTCATTATTGACGTCAACAGCAACAATGCCTTTGAAAAAATCATTCTGTGTCAATCCATACTGACTAGAAGAATGTTCAAAAGTTCCATCCTGCTTGTTTATGTAGAGATCAATTCCTCGCTTATAATCTAAATAAGATTCATTCGCCACAACGAGATCAAGCCATCCATCGAGATTAAAATCTGCCCACGCAGAAGCTTGTGTAGGTGCATGATGAGTTAGACCGGCTTTGATAGTTACATCTTTAAATGTCCCATCACCGTTGTTCATCAAAAGTGTATTTGGAATATCCCCCTGGCCGATAAACCAGGCACCTCTCATTATAAATAAATCGAGAAATCCATCATTATTAAAGTCAGTTTGATTGATATTTAAACTTCCAAGATGGCCTATCAGTCCCGATTCTTTTGATTTATCCGTAAATGTTCCATCGCCATTGTTAATATAAAATAAAGTTGGATCCAGGTGATTCCAAGAGGACAAAACCAAATCGAGCCAACCGTCATTGTTAAAGTCGTCCATGACGACACTTCCTGCATGTCCATTTCGATTGAGCCCTAATTGAGGCGCTATATCTGTAAAAGGCTTAACTTTTACTTTGTTTTGAAACCAGGAGGGATCAATTCGCCAAGCCTTAGGAACATCTTGTGGATATCCGCCAATGGTCATGTAAGCGATGTTTAGCAGATATCTGGCCTCCAGATCTTCAGGAAATTCATTGAGTAAAGTTTCAAACTGAGTGATGGCCTTTTTTGATCCAAAAGGTAATTGATGTACACCCTCCCCTTTAATCGGAATAAAACAAGATTGATGATTATGATATTGAACACAGTTTTCTATTTCCCCATGACGCATATAAGCCATGCCATTGATAAAGTATAAGTTCCGCCTGTTAGCATCATCCAATGGTATTTTGTTTTGAATGATAGCATTATAGGCCGTTTCATAATGAGTT
Organism: Saprospiraceae bacterium; assembly: GCA_037969625.1. Taxonomy (GTDB): domain Bacteria; phylum Bacteroidota; class Bacteroidia; order Chitinophagales; family Saprospiraceae; genus Opimibacter. The sequence continues at coordinate 4,567 of JBBKXT010000026.1, read as the reverse complement.
AATGACTCACTGGATTTACCTGCAGCCAAGAGTTCAAAAGCATAGGCTAGTTCAAGGTTAATTCTTTGACCGGGATCTGCAGTGGAATCCAATTTTTGCTTGATCATAGCGGCTCTTTCAGTGTTCATGGTGGCCGTAATTTTTACAAGATCTACGCGCGCATAAGCTTCCTTTACTAAAATCCTTGTATCCTCTTCTTCAGTAGTCAATGTGGCCATTGACTCCTCTGTAGGTGTGTCATTCTCTTTGCAAAGAATTCCTGTACAGGCGATTAAGCAAACAACCAAAATTTTTAATATTGAAATCTGTCTCATAACTCGGATAAATATAATATATCAAACAAAAGAATTGTTGTTTAGTTAATGGTGCATTTTATGCTGTACAGCATCTTTGCCCATTTGAACAGCACTATAGTCTAATGCTTTCGCCTCAGCATTGTCCTGAGTGAGCTGATATGCTTTATTAATTTCTAATCCCATGTATTTCTGATCAGGGCATTCTTTACATGGCCACTGAACAGTGATGTGGTTTATTTTTTGTGCCTTGCGCAGCCCAACCTCCAGATTCAAACTATTTGCACCAAAAGATGCACCCGTAGTTACCGTTCGATAGATCATTCGTTCTCTTCCACCTTCCTGAATAGAAATAGCAACCCGCGCTCCGATCGCGGATTTATTAGCCGTCGAACCTTCAAGTTTTAATACCACCCAATTGTTTTTATCTTGGTTTGGATTTTCAAAAAGACAATTATAAAATCCATCACCATCATAAGCGCCACCGATGACTACGTATATATCTTCATCGCCATCCCGATCGATATCTCCGAAACTAACGCCATGTCCTTTCTGCACATTTCCAACGCCACAACTATACGTCACATCTTCAAACTTCTTTCCCTCCATATTGAGGTACATTTTATTAGGGACAAGACTTTGATATAACGGATTGCCTGTGGTCAGGTAAAAATCAAGAAACCCATCTGAATTGATATCTCCAAAATTGCAGCCCATTGTAAAGGCAACTTCATTAATTCCCATCGATTGACCAACTTCTTCGAAAGTGCCGTCTCCTTTGTTGTGGTTTAGTTTAGGTAAAAAGTTGCGATCAAAGTTGCCCGTATGACATTTCATCCACAGGGTACTCGGTGAGTCTTCATTGGAAAAAGCTGAAACGAAAAGATCTTCATTCCCATCATTGTCATAATCAAAACTCCAGCATGGAAAACTTTTAGTCGGTCCAGTTGGTTTGTTGGCATTTTCTGCCGGAAGAAAACCTGTTTGACCCTTAGCTCCTTGATTGATGAGGAGCATTGTTTCTCCATTTAGATTGGACAAATAAATATCCGGGTACCGATCGTTATTAACATCAGTGGCTACACACCCTTTGAAGAATGCATTTTGTGTAAGACCATATTCTTTGGATTGGTGAGCAAAGGTTCCATCCTGCTGATTGATATAGAGGTCGATGCCATTCAGTAAATCAGGAAATGACTCATTAGGGATAATCAGATCCAGCCATCCATCGAGATTGAAATCTGCCCATGCAGATGTTTGTGTCGGGCCAAATTTTGTCAAACCAGCCTTGATCGTCACATCTTCAAAGGTGCCGTCTCCCTTATTCATCATGAGTGTATTCGGAATGTCTCCATTATCTCCGTACCAGGCGCCGCGCATAAAGTACAGGTCGAGCCATCCATCATTATTGAAATCCGTTTGATTCAAGTTGAGGCATCCCATTTGCCCACCCAGACCCACTGCTTCCGTTTGATTCGTAAACGTTCCATCTCCATTGTTGCGATAGAAAATTGCCGGCGTATTATAGTGCCATGCTGTTGTTACAATATCCGGCCAACCATCATTATTAAAATCATCAATGACTACGCCTCCGGCTAGATTATTTTCGTTGACACCAAGCGCAGGCGCAATGTCTTTGAGCGGAGTCATTTTTATTTTATTGGAAAATAACGAAGGATCAATCCGCCATTGTGCAGGCACCTTGTCTGGATATTCACCCAATGTCATGTAGGCTATATTCAGCAGGTAAATGCTTTCAAGATCATTTGGCACATCTGCCAGCAAAAATTCAAAGTACTGAATAGCTTTTCGGGAGCCTTCTTGCCATTGATGAATACCATCTCCTGATATGGGAAGAAAACAAGATTGGTGGTTATGATTTTGAACACAGTTTTCTATTTCGCCTTGTCGCATAAATGCAATAGCGAGTGTAGAGTAGAGATCTCTTTTTTCTTTCGGCCCGATAGCGAGTTGATTCGTAGCGATAAACATAGTGGCTTCACCATATTGTTTGAGTGATTCTTCAATATTTCCGGCCATAAGAAGTTCGTACGCATACAATAATTGCATATTTGCTTTTTTGAAAGGATCAGATTCTGCATTTAACCTTCCCAGATAAATAGCTGCTTTTTCTTTATTGAAAGAATAGGGTACGGTCAGGGGGTTCATTTTTGAAAATGCATTTCGCACCAGTACTCTAGTGTCGGTTTCCTGCGTTGTCGCTTCCTGTGTAACTGCCGTAGATTGATCTTCCCCTTGCTTGCAGGATAAAGCAAGAAAAAAAAGAAAGCTAGCCAATAAGTATTTCATTTGATATATTTTTACCTTAAAGGACAAAGTTACAATTCGACATCTGGTTTGGCATAGGGTGGAGCCATGTATCTTTTCCTTATTTTCAGCCCATAATGTCAGGTGACATACAAAATCCTATTTATGGCTATGAGTAAAATAGAAGAGTTCAATGATTATCGTCAAAAAATGAATGAGGTTATCCTTTCGCACGATAATAATATAATCAAGCGATTTTTTAGCCTAGACAATCAAACCTATAAAGATGGTGCTTTGCCTGAAGTCACGAAAGAACTTCTCGGGCTAGTGGCTTCAATGGTTTTGCGATGTGATGATTGTATTAAATATCATCTCGGTCGCTGTCATGAACTCGGCGTAACAAAAGCGCAGATTTATGAGACTTGTTCAGTTGCTTTGGTGGTTGGAGGTTCGATATTCGTGCCACACATGCGCCGAGCCGCAGAGTATTGGGAAGAGTTGGAAGCGATGAAGGGCAGTGTTTAGGTTTATTCTGTAATCATTGAGTTTAGCCTCGCCGACGCTAATTCCGATCCATCGGAAATAGCGAGCAAAGGAGTTTAGATCAGTGTCTTCGACACTTTGGTTTAGCGGGTTTAGTTTTTGTGAGAGTTCATGAGTTTAGGGGATTTATCACCAAAGAGGATCAAAAAACTAAACATTATCATCTATAGATGATAGTACTCAGCCTCGGTACCGAAAGGGACCATAACTAAACGCTCTCAACACATGGACAACAGACTCTCACCCCTCAATATACGGCAAACGGGTGATGCGTAGGAATTGAGATAGTCGGATTTTGCAGTGTCTAAAACCATGCAAATGAAATCTATTAAAAATTTCCTTTTACTCGCATTTTTATGCAGTATGTCGACCTTAATGGTTCAGGCCCAATCAGTAGGCATCAATACCTCGACCCCTGATACTACTGCCGTGCTGGATGTCGTATCCACCACCAAAGGTATGCTCATTCCCAGAATGAATTCGGGTCAGAGAACTGGCATTGCAGATCCGGCTTTGGGCCTTTTGGTTTTTGATACAGACACTGAATCATTTTGGTATCATCAATCAAACGGATGGTTTGAACTGACCAATGGGACCTTTACCAATGATAGCGGTGTAGTGCGAAGTACAGGCAACCACGGGACAGATGATTTTGTATTTGGATCAGTGAGTCTTCCTCCGGCATCGGCTATTTCAGATACACTGATTTTTTTCGACAAATCCAAAGGTGCATTCCGGTTTGGTATATTGGACAATTCCAAAGCATGGGCATCGGATTCAATCGGCGGATTCTCTTTTTCCTCAGGCTACAATACAGTAGCCTCAGGGATTCTTTCCGTTGCACTTGGATATGAAACAAGGGCCACAGGCGATGGAGCAATAGCAACAGGGCAAAATTCACAAACTGCAGGCGACTATGCTATGGCAACCGGCTTAAATACCAGAGCATCAGGTGCATTTTCATTTACCTCAGGCAGTAACTCGATTGCCTCAGGTTCAAAATCGTTTGCTACCGGTAATAATACTATAGCTTCAAATCAGGCGGCAGTAGCTTCCGGCTCTGCGACAGAAGCCAATGGTTATGCCTCGTTTGCGACCGGAAATTATGCGCAGGCGGATGCATTGTCGTCATTCGCTTCAGGTCAGTATAATGTTGGTGGTGGATCAAATAACGCTTGGGTTCCTACGGACCCCATTTTTGAAATCGGTATCGGAGAGACTGATATGACACGCATAAATGCAATGACCGTTTTGAAAAATGGGGATTTTATTGTGGGCAATGAAAATGTACCTCCTGCTACTCCTATCATGGATAGTCTTTTGTTTTATGATAAATCTAAAGGTGCTTTTAGATCTGGTCTGCTCTACAACTCAGATGCATGGGCACCGGATTCCATTGGCAGGTTCTCTTTTTCCTCAGGCTACAATACAGTAGCCTCAGGGATTCTTTCCGTTGCACTTGG
>JBBKXT010000025.1:0-19904 GCA_037969625.1 Saprospiraceae bacterium | reverse complement strand
GGACTCCAGGTGGATGAAAATGGCTTAGTCGATCAACGCAATCAAAACCTGATTGATTCCTATGCATCACCGACCAGTGATTGTGGTGAAACACCACAAGAAGAATCAGGCAATCTTTTATGGATGTTTATTTTTGGTATGATCAATGGCTTCATTGCATTACTGACACCATGTGTCTTTCCGATGATTCCACTGACTGTTAGTTTCTTTACAAAAGACACAAAACGCAAGGGCTGGGAAAATGGCCTTTGGTATGGTGCTTCGATCATAGCCTTGTATGTAGTGCTTGGACTTTTGATTACCATTGTTTTTGGGGCCGGTTCGCTCAACGAACTCTCTACCAATCCTATCGCAAATACAATTTTCTTTATCATATTTGTTTTGTTTGCTTTCTCATTCTTTGGTTTCTATGAAATCACGCTACCCAGTAGCTGGAGTAATAAGAGTGATGCCATGGCAGATAAAGGAGGTATGATTGGCATCTTTTTCATGGCCGCTACCTTGGCCATTGTCTCCTTCTCCTGTACGGGTCCATTGATTGGAACGGCACTGGTAGAAGCCTCTTCTGAAGGGTTTCTGGGCCCACTGATTGTGATGGCCGGATTTTCAATTGCCCTGGCGATTCCTTTTAGTCTTTTTGCTGCTTTCCCTGCATGGCTCAACTCACTACCTAAGTCAGGTGGATGGATGAACAGCGTTAAGGTAATGCTTGGTTTTGCCGAATTAGCATTGGCCTTAAAATTTCTATCGATTGCGGACATGACTGCGCATTGGGGCGTACTGAAGTATGAAATATTTATGGGCTTCTGGGTGATCATTGCGCTGGCAATGGCTGCCTATATGTTTGGCTTCATTCGCTTTCCACACGATAGTCCAAATCGAAAAATATCCTTCGCCACCGGAACCATCGGCGCTGTGTTTGCCATACTTGGTTTGTATCTGGCGACCGGATTATTTGGCAGTGAAAAAACGGGTACTTACAATTCTCTGGCATTGATGAGTGGTCTGGCACCTCCGGCACATTATAATTTTTTCAAACCGCTTGGCGAAGTGGATCAGGAAATCGAAGGACAATATGCGTCTCTTTCTAAATGTGCCAATAATTTTGATTGTTTTCATGACTATTACGAAGGAGTCGCATATGCCAAAGAAAAGAACAAGCCTATTCTACTTGATTTCACCGGTTATGGCTGTGTCAACTGTCGGAAAACGGAAGAGCACATCTGGTCTGTTGATGTGATTCGTGAAAAAATAAATGAAGAGTTTGTCTTGATCTCCTTATACGTTGATGATAAAAATGGGTTGGATCCTGTGCTTCGCTCTGCGGTCACCAATGAGCGTATCCGAACTATCGGACAAAAATGGACGGACTTTCAAGTCGTCAATTTTGAGCAAAACTCTCAACCCTTATATGTGATTGTCAGCCCGGATGAAACAGTCTTGACAGCACCGCGTGGCTATGATCCAGATGTGGACGCTTATCAATCATTCCTTGAATGTGGTCTCAATGCCTTTAAAGGACTTGGCGGCCCGGCGATCGGTAGTGTTGATTAATCTTTCCAAATAAAAAGCATAAAAAAGGCCCTACAGTGTACACTATAGGGCCTTTATATTTTCGGTCATGGTTTTAACTAAACTAAATATTCTCTACGGAGTAATATCGGATCATTGATAAGATGTTTTTATCAGATTTCCCTTTTGGGGCCATCTTAAAGAACAACCTATGTGAATCAAAATCTTCCGGTAATATCTCATCAAGGCATTCGATAGCTTCTTTCTTTTTTCCTTTTCTGTACAGGCAAGCCGCTTTGCAATAAGATAGTCTCGCGCCAACTGTATGTTCGTCCGCTTCTTCCAACACATCCAATGCTTTGGTCAATTTCTTACGACGTACTAAAAACTTTACGTGCGCCAACCAATAGGTTTCTTCTTCTGGTCCGGCTTCCGTGGATTTGTGATAGTAGAAATCAGCTTTGCCGTATTGTTTTGTTTTTTCATAGCAATACGCGAGTTCTGCATAATACTCTTCACGACGGTCATCCAGGCGTATAGCTTTAATCAAAGAACTGATTGCATTTGAATAAAGGCCTTCACGGGCATAGCAGATACCTAGCAGGTAATATACATCATCGATATACTGATCTAGCTTCAGTGCTTCAATCAGGCACTCTTTGGCCATGGCGTATTTCCTTAGCTTCAGCATACACTCTGCGGCCGGTACGAGATAATCTTGCTGGTGCCCAAAGCGTTGTAGAAGTTCCTGATAGATGCCGAGTGCTTTTTTATAGTCCTTCTCCTGGCTGCACAATTCTGCGCAATCCAAATATCCGTTTTCAAAAGCGGGATTCACGATAAAGCTATACTCGAGGGAGCGAATGGCATTTTTGTAATCGCCTTCGCAGCTATACGCATGGCCTAGATTATACCAGGCAAGGTAATTATAGGCATCCTGATCGAGGAGGCTGTTATGAAACTCAATACTCTCTTTGTAGAGGCGCGACCATTCGATACATAGCCAGATATGCTCCAGTGCTTCCTCATTTTTAGGATCAATGGTTAGCACATCTCTGAGCTTGGTATACATTTGATTGTAGTTGCGCATACATTCATAGATATAGGCCTCGGCAAGGTAGATATCTACGCAAGAGTTGAGTGTCATCTGATCGCTGCAATGATCGACCAGGGTAAACGCTTCATCGTAATCACCCAATTGTGCAGTCACCTTGATCTTCATTAATTGAAGTTCGGGGTGATGTGGATATAAATTGAGGGCAACACTCAGCGTTTCTTTCGCATCCTTAAAATCTTCTTCCTGCATCAGAAGCCTGATTTTTATTACATAGAATTCAGCGTGATGGCTTGAAAACTGCAACGCATAGTCGAGTGCTTCCATAGCCTTCTCAGTGAGGGATTCTGAGATGTAATATTGGATGAGTGTTAGATAGTCCTTCTCGTCCCAGTGGGAGGTATTCCCGTGAAGTATCATATGTTCAAATTCTGATACGAACTCGGGAAGAGACAGGTTGGGTTTCGTTCTGTACTCCATTCAATTAATCTGTACGGGATTATAAAAATTGGTTTCAGTAAATATAACTAAAACGGTCTCAAACATACAATAACCATTGACAATAGTATGCTTTTAGCTTGTCCATACATGAAGACCGAATGCATCTGTAATATTCACATTCATAGTCGCTTATGCATACCCCTTTTCATACCTAATTTTTACATTATAGATAAAGCCCTCTAATCCATATTAGTATGTATTTACACTTGCACATATAGTTCCTCGAAAAAACATTATTTTTTTTCAATTTTCAACTGAAAAATCAATTCTTTCCTTCAAAACGAGGATTTTTTTTGGGTTTTATAAAACACAAAACCATTTAAAATAAATAAAATACGCCCGTTAATTTTCGATACGCAATAAAAAGCTATCCTCTTTTTACGAAAAGTAGACATTTAGTATGTTGATAAATCTTCCAAAACCACAAACGCACACATCGCCAAAATGGCTTTCCACAAATGAAATTAATCATACTTCATAGGACTCAATTAGAAGTGTATTTCAATTACTTACTCATATCAACATTTATGTTATTCGATAAATTTATAACATGACATGAAGACCCCCTAAGAATTCTATAATCGCTCATACTCAATACTTTCACTTAATGTCATTGAGAAGATGATTCATAGTGTACATGTATTGCGTTCAGATTATATCTTTAGCACATGAAATTCATTTCGAGGTTCCTTTTAAAACTCCTGGGGTGGCAACTCATTGTAGATATACCCTTGGACCTAAAACAATTTATCGTTGCAGTAGCTCCGCATACGAGTTCGAAAGATTTTTTCCTTGGTCTATTGGTTCGATCTGCGATGGATCGGCGGATATTTTATTTAGGGAAAAAAGAACTTTTTGACAGTCCTGTTGGATTTCTATTCCGTTGGACTGGTGGAAAGCCGGTGGATCGCAAACAAAACTCCGGTTTGGTGCAAGATGTGGCTCGGCATTTTAAGGAAAATAAAGATTTTGCTATTGGCATAGCACCGGAAGGAACGAGAAAGAAAGTAACGAACTTTAAAACTGGTTTTTATTATATGGCGCGCGAAGCTAATGTGCCGATTATCCCTTGCTTATTTGATTTCGAGCATAAGGTTGTTCATTTCATGAAGCCATTCATGCCCACCCAGGATGCGGAAAAGGATTTAGATGCGTTGTGGGCAATTTTTCGGGATGTGAAAGGGGCGGTGCCGGAGAATGGGATTTCGGGGGAAAGGGCGAGAACCGTAGGGCATAGGGCATAGGGTTCCACTTAGCGGAAGGTAAAAGGCAAATTACGAATTACGAATGTGTGAATTACGAAAAAGGGGGCCTAATATCTGAGGTCTTAGAAATGCGACACGTGAGAAACGACACGCGACATGTAACACGAAACTCACCTCTCACCTCTCACTCCTCACTTCTTAAAAGGACGCGAGACTTTTAGACCTAAGACCTTAGACTAATTTTGCTCACTTCATAACCTTTATAACCCCTATAACCTTCATAAACTTTAAAGGGACGCGAGATATCAGACGCGAGGTTCGTGAAGCACTCACCCCCGGCGGACGTGATCTTCACCCTGTATAACTTCCTGCGGCAGTATACAGCACAAACTTTTCACTCCTCACTTAAACGCTGCCAGGCGTTCATTAAAATCTCTTGCCTCCACCGGCAGACAAACCTTATCAAAAACTACTTGCAACTCATCACTATGAGCAACACTTTTTGCTTGACGAATATCTACATGAACAAGTTGCACCCATAGCAATGATTTCAATTGACTCTTTTGATCAAACATTCGCATTTCGAGTTGGATAAATTTGGGCTTAGAAACAAGGAGCTGACTCTCGATGACAACCTCTTCCATCAACAAAGCAGGTCGGATGTAGGCGATCTGATTTTGCGTCACGACCCATCCCATGCCAGTTGTCTTGCTGTAATCGTAAATATCAAAATCATATGCCTTAAGCACCTGATCTTCTCGCGCATTCATAAAATAGTCGAGGTAGCGACCATTATTGAGATGGGCATACGGATCACAGTCCTGAAATCTTATTGTTGCACGACTGCTCAGTGGCTGCGCCACGATTAATTCGAGATTTTTCATTCCATGGTAAATTTAATCGCAAAACAAAGAAAAGTCAAAAAACTAAACTCTCTAAACTCTCGGACCGAAGGTACGATTACTCAACCCCCTAAACTCATTTTCCATTTGTACAATGGCGACAGCCTCAAAAACTAAACATTCTAAACCCTTGGACCAAAGGTACAAGTCCTAAATTAAACACATTGACATCAGACCATTCATTGTTCATGCATTTAGCGGGTTGAGCTTTGGGCTTCACTCGATGATTAAAAAACTAAACCCTATCATCTCCAGATGATAGAATTCAACCTCGATACCGCAAGGGATCGAAACTAAACCCCTTCGCTCGCTATTTCCGATGGATCGGAATTAGCGAAGGTGAGTTTAAACTCATTTTCCATGTACCTTTACAGGACAAATCACGATCACAGAATATGCGGTATACCACTAAGCAGCAACAAACATTTTACGAAACATCAAAAAAATATCTGTCCTCAGCAGGCGTAAATTCTTTGACGGCTGAAGATGTGCCGGTCCTGGAAGACCTGGTAAGATTTCACGAATACAGATATTATGTGCTGGATGAACCCTTGCTAAGCGATTATGAGTATGATCAACTCTATAAATTACTCGAAGCACTGGAGAAAAAATTCCCGAACGTAACTTCTCAAAATTCCCCAACAAAACGCGTGGGAAGTGACTTGGCCGGTGATTTTGCTTCGGTAAAACATCTAATACCCATGTTGTCGCTCGACAATTCCTATAATGCCGATGACCTGATCAAGTTTGATACACAAGTAAAGAAACTCACAGAACGAGAGGATATCACTTATACCGTCGAACCAAAATTTGATGGCGGAAGTATCGCGATCATTTATGAAAACAATCAACTTATTCGCACCGCCACCAGAGGAAATGGCGAAGAAGGAGAAGAGATCACGATTCAATCCAGAACAATCAAATCACTGCCATTAGAAGCGGACTTTTTATCTAAAGGAATCTATCGTGCCGAACTCCGCGGAGAAGCCGTGATTTCGAAAGAGCGCTTTAACGCCATTAATAAATACAGAGCTGAGGAAGGCCTTTCGCTTTTGGCCAATTCCAGAAATAGTGCTACCGGTGGATTGCGCACCAAAGATCCTGCAGAGACTTCACGCAGACAACTCGATGCATTCATCTTTCAACTCGGATTTGCCGAAGATGAAAATGGAAATGACATGTTGCCTTCCATAAAATCACATCACGATGCCATAGACTTCCTCGGCAGTATCGGTTTCAAAGTATCACAAGGTGAAAAGAAACTATGCCATGGTATTGAAGAGGTCATCGAACAATGCAATCATTGGTCGACCATCCGTGATGACTATCCCTATGAGATTGATGGCATGGTGATCAAGGTTGATGAGTTTGATTTGCAAGATATGTGTGGCTATACAAGCCATCATCCCCGATGGGCTATCGCTTTTAAGTTTCAGGCCAAACAAGCCACGACCAAACTCTTGGACATCGAATACCAAATTGGTAAAATTGGATCATTGACTCCAGTTGCGAAAGTTGCTCCGGTGTCTCTCGCAGGTGTTACCATTTCATCCATCTCGCTGCACAACGAAGATTTTATAAAATCGAAAGACCTGCGGATTGGAGATCAGGTATTGATCGAACGAGCAGGAGATGTCATCCCCTATATCGTCAAATCACTGCCGGAACTTCGCACCGGCGATGAGCAAGTGGTGGAATATCCAACTCACTGCCCTTCCTGCAACACACCGCTCGTTCGCGAAGAAGATGAAGCAGCCTGGCGATGTACTAATCTGGATTGCAAAGAACAAATCTTACAACGTTTGATTTTTCATGTGTCTAAAGATGCGATGGACATCGATGGTTTTGGAGAAAAATATATTCTTCGGTTTTATGAACTCGGTTGGATAAAAACAATGGCAGATATCTATCGCCTGGATTATGATATGATCGCAAATCTGGAAGGATTTGGGGAGAAGTCTGCAGAAAAAATAAAGAATGCAATAGAAAAAGCCAAGACGAATCCCATTCATCGCCTTTTGCACAGCCTCAGCATCCATCATGTGGGACAACGCGCTTCTAAATTAATCGCCGAAAAAATAGCGCATATTTTGGACCTCACTTCTTGGACCACTGAAGATTATATTTCCATTAAAGATATCGGTCCTGTTGTTGCCGAAAATTCAAGCAAGTGGTTCTCGATCGAACAAAATATAGAGATGCTTCGCGACATGGAAGCGGCAGGCGTTAATCTTCATCAGACAGAAATAGATAAGCCAAAAGAGTTAATCACAGATGGTGTTTTTTCAGGAAAGACAATCCTATTTACCGGCACGCTGACCCAAATGGGACGCAAAGAAGCGCAGAACAAAGCTGAGGAAGTGGGTGCTAAAAATATCAGTGCCGTGAGCAAAAATCTGGATATCTTGGTGGTGGGAGAAAATGCCGGTTCGAAATTGGAAAAGGCCAAAAAAATTGGGACGATTCAGATCCTTACGGAAGCAGAATTTTTGGAATTTTTTGAGTAATAATTTGGAAAATTGCCAAAAATACCGTAGGAAGTGTGGCACACCTAGGTGTGGCACATCTTCTCTTAAGGACGAAGCGAATTGCGAGAAAAGACGCGAGAAACCAGATGCGAGACTTTGAAATATTACTGCTTACGAATTATTAAAAACAAAGACATAAATCGAGGAAAGGGAAGCCGCTGTGAAATAAATATTATCTATTCTGTTTTACCTCCCGTAGCTTTAGCGAAGGATGCCCTTTTCTCCTCCACAGTCATAAGTCAATAACCCTCATAACTCGATCAACTCATAAACCTTACTCCTTCAAACTTAAACATTCAACCTTACACCTTAAAACTTCAACCTCTCCGTATTGTCTAGCGTATTCAGATGAAACAAAACAGCAGATTTCTATTTAACATTTCCATAAATAGCACCACCATGAAGTCAATACTATTTCTTGTTTTACTTATTTCAGTTAATGTTTCTAACGCTCAAATGCCGGAAACATTGGAAGGTCAATATCGATCTTCTTACAATGGAGATGTGATACGTCTATCGCTGAAACAGCAGACACCCTTATCCTATAACGGCCAGATGAACGATAGCTACCAGCAGTATGATGTAACATTGCTCAGAGATGACAATAAAGTCACAGGAAGTGCAACTGAAAAATCAATGGGATTAATATTTAATCTAACCGGAACGGTTCTGCCACTTCAACTAAACCTGATTTTTAAAATTACATTGGAAGGTGTAGAAAATAGTATGGACCTCACTTTTGAAAAACTTAGTGATGACGCAGATGAACCGTCAACTCTTCAGCGTGATCCAATAGCCAAAATTCAATTCCCGGAAGGCGCGACACACCCTGAAGCATTAATCGGCACATGGGCTAAAGAGGAGTTATATCAATCCGGTGCGGGAGATAATTATATGGGTGCAGGATTTTCAGAAAGCATGACTTTTTTACCTGGTGGTCAACTTGCCGATGCAGGTAGCGAAGCCTATATCAGTGGGAATCAATACAGCGGACAATCCTCCAGTCAAGGGCTTAATATCATACCCGGAGTGTCATGGTTTACCGTAGGTAATCAACTCTATTTAAAAGCAAGTGAAAATGGGATGGAAGAAACATATCACCTCGGCAAATATTATATTGAAAACGGTCATCTACTGATTACTAGTACAAATGGAGAAAAATTATTGCTTACAAAAAGGTGAGAGATTGTTTTCATTCCCGCCAGAAACACTAACGTGGCTTTCTGATTTGCCAATGAAAAGTATAAGAAGCAATTTCATCACCGGCCTTATTAAAGGCTATCACCGGCATAGATATTATACACTGATCTCCCGGCTGGACTAACGAATCAAGCATTTGAAATTCATCAGGCCCTGCCATACAATTATAAACACTTGAACCTACCGCTTTCTTCTCAAATTTAGCTTCCATCTCTACCAGAATAAACTGAAAACCCGATGTAGATGCATAGACATAAACGAGCGCCCCTGCGCTTAGCTCAGCAGCCATACTCATAACGGCCCAAAAAACGGAACCAAAAGGATTGTGTATCCACCATCGATCTTTCAAAACCACTTGACACCCATCTCCGGAAAGCGTACTTATATACATTCCTGTGAGCCATCCCATAGGAAGATGCCTCATCATCCACAACCTTAATTTAAATGGGGAGGAAAGTTGTTTCGCAAGTTCTTTGTTGAAAACCATGCTAAATTGTTTTACGCGTTATCGTCTAAAGGTAAATACGAAATAACCATAGTTGCTAAAAACATTAGCGCAGTAAGTAAAAATATGGAAATCGTGATTGCCAAAGAGAATGCCGGTTCAAATTTGGAAAAGGCTAAAAAATGGGATGTTTCAAATCCTTACGGAAGCATGATTTTTGAAATTTCTGTAGTAAATATTTGTAAAATTGGTAAAAATGCCGTAGGAAGTGTGGCACACCTAGGTGTGGCACACATTCTTTAATTGGGCTATTATTAGAGAAAAAAACATATTATTTAAGACGCTTCTTCAGTGCCAGCATTTCATCTCGATACTGCGCAGCTGTAATAAAGTCGAGATCTTTCGAAGCATCTTTCATCTTTTGCTCCGTTTCACTGACCATACGTTCTATCTGCTCTCTGGACATAAAGGCCAAAACCGGATCTGCTGCAAGGGTTGGTTCGATAGGTTGCTCTACGTAGGCCTTCTTATTTCCTTCACGGATATCAAGAATTGAATTCTTGGCAAGAATCTGTTCTCTTGTTCGGGATATCGTTTGTGGGGTGATGCCATGCGTATTGTTGTATTCAATTTGTATGGATCTGCGACGTTGCGTTTCATCAATGGTTTTTTGCATCGACGCCGTAACTTTATCTGCATAAAAGATCACCAAGCCATTTGAGTTTCGAGCTGCACGACCTGATGTTTGTGTCAGCGATCTTTCATTTCTCAAAAAACCTTCTTTGTCCGCATCCAGAATAGCCACCAGAGAAACCTCCGGAAGATCCAATCCTTCACGAAGCAGATTGACTCCCACTAAAACATCAAAATCACCGAGTCTCAGATCGCGCAGAATCTCGACGCGTTCCATAGTTTCAACCTCTGAGTGAATGTACTTACACTTGATATTTACTTTAAGGAAATACTTACTCAGTTCTTCCGCCATTCGTTTCGTGAGTGTAGTCACAAGCACGCGTTCATTCACCTTAATTCTCTCCGCCACTTCATCCATCAAGTCATCAATCTGATTCAGACTTGGACGAACTTCAATCGGAGGATCGAGTAGACCTGTTGGTCGAACGATTTGTTCCACCACTACTCCACCTGTTTGCTCAAGTTCGTAATCTGCGGGTGTCGCACTCACATACAACACCTGATTGATCAATCCTTCAAACTCAGTAAAATTCAGCGGTCGGTTATCTATGGCTGATGGAAGTCTAAAACCAAAATTAACCAAGTTTAGTTTTCTGGCGCGATCTCCACCCCACATACCTCGAACCTGAGGTAAAGTCGCATGACTTTCATCCACAATTAATAGATAGTCATCCGGGAAATAATCCAGCAAACAAAACGGTCTTGTGCCTTGCGCACGGCCATCAAAAAAGCGGCTGTAGTTTTCTACACCACTGCAATACCCAAGCTCGCGAATCATCTCCAAGTCAAAAGAGGTGCGCTCCTGAATTCTTTTTGCTTCGATATATTTTCTTTCCTTGGTAAAATATTCTGTTTGTGCGAACAACTCATCTTCAATATCCCGAATCACAAACTTCAATCGATCCTTCGGCGCAACATATAGATTGGCCGGAAAAATCGCAGCATGTTCCAAGGGCTCCTGACGCTGACCGGAATGCACATCGATGATATCAATCTCTTCAATGACATCACCATAAAAACTAATTCGATACCCATAATCAACATACGGAAGGTTGATATCAACTGTATCTCCTTTTACTCTGAAATTGGCACGATCCAATGTACCCTCTGTACGACTGTAAAGACTCTCAACCAATCGATACAAAAAGGAATTTCTTGCAATCGTCTCACCCTTTTGGATCCGAATAATCCCTGCTTTATAATCTTCCGGATTTCCCATACCAAAAATACAGGAAACCGAAGCAACAACAATTATATCACGACGACCGGAAAGGAGATTTGAGGTTGCACGCAATCTGAGTTTATCGACCTCCTCATTGATCGCAAGATCCTTTTCAATAAAAGTATCTGAAACGGATAGATATGCTTCCGGTTGGTAATAGTCATAATAGGAAACAAAATACTCTACAGCATTATCAGGAAAGAATTCCTTAAACTCACCGTATAATTGGGCCGTCAATGTTTTATTATGTGTTAACACCAGAGTAGGTCGCTGTGCTTCCGTAATCACATTGGCCATGGTAAATGTCTTACCTGATCCGGTCACCCCCAGCAACACCTGAGACTTTTCGCCTTGCTCAACACCGCGAACAATTTGACGAATCGCTTCCGGCTGATCACCCGTTGGTTGAAATTCTGAAGTTAATTTAAATGCCATGCTCTAATAATTGGATTCTCATCATATTGTTCTAAATTCTATCCGGAATAATAAACCATCCGCTGCTTTGAGGTGCCCATCTTTATGTAAATGTGCAGGAAAGAGGCTTAAAATTGTCAAAACGATAAAAACATACGCTTAGAAACACACAATAAGGACCGCTTAAATCACGGAAAGATAGGCCTATGGCACATAAATTCAAAACCACATGATGCCACTAAAAAATCATCCTATTATCTTTAGCCATCATGGCAAAAAACACACCGAAAAAAAAATCAGGGAAATCCAAACCAAAACAGGCTTCCTACACCAGTTTAGACTTCAGTCCCAGCTTCTGGTCGAGGAAATGGAAAGAGGCACTGATCATCCCATTTTTGGCCTTCGCCTTGTATTGGATGAGTCTCTCCTTTGGCTATGTCCTTGATGATCAGATAGTCATCACGGACAATCAATTTACCAAAGAAGGTGTTTCCGGTATCTGGAATATTTTAAGTACCGAAAGTTTTACCGGATATTTTGGGAGTCAAAAGGATTTGGTCGCAGGAGCCAGGTATCGTCCGCTATCGATAGTGACCTTTGCTATCGAACAAGAAATCTTTGGCAACAATTCTTTTATCCGTCATTTTGTCAATATTCTGCTCTATGGATTATGTGGATTGCTGATTTTCCGCTTGCTATCGGTCCTGGTACCGGACAAAAAAGAAACTCATTGGTTACTCAGTATCCCATTTCTTGCCGTTGCTCTTTATATCCTTCACCCGGTTCACTCGGAAGTAGTGGCCAATATCAAAGGGCGTGATGAAATCATGACGACATTGGGAGCGATGGGTGCGCTTTATTTTGTACTTCGCTATCTCCCCACAAAAAACAATCTATACCTCATCGCCAGTGGTGTCGCGATGTTTCTCGGATTGATGTCCAAGGAAAATGCGATTACTTTTTTGGCTGTGATTCCGCTGACCATGTATTTCTTCACAAATGCAAAATCGAAAGATTATTTGATTGCTTTGGCTCCTTCACTGATTGCTGCTGTCACGTATATGGTGATCCGAACCAATATCATCGGGTATGTATTGAGTAGCGGGAAAGTCATCACGGATCTTATGAATGATCCATTCGTACAAATGAATTCCACTGAGAAATTAGCCACCATACTTTATACACTTGGTGAGTATCTCCGATTGTTAGTTTTCCCACATCCATTGACGCATGATTATTACCCCTACCATGTTCCTATTATGAATTTCGGCAAACCGGGAACACTTATTTCTCTGGTTATCTATTTGGGATTAGCGTATGCCTTTTTCAAGTTGTGGAAATCAAAAAGTATCTATGCTTGGAGCATTGGATTTTTCGTCATTACAATTTCTATTGTATCAAATTTCGTTTTTCCGGTAGGGACTTTTATGAATGAACGATTTATTTTTATTCCTTCCATCGCCTTCTCTCTTGTTTGTGCCTATAGTCTCATCAATCTCGGTTGGCACTCTGAGAAACCTCTTTTCAAATGGGGATCTTTAGCGCTGATTATCATCATGGCATTAGGATATGCAGTGAAAACTTACACCCGTGTTCCTGCATGGGAAAGTGCTTTTACACTCAATGGATCGGCGGTCATGGTTTCTCCGAATAGTGCGCGAAGCAATTGTTTTATGGCTACCGCATTGTATGAGCATGGTCGTGAATTAGAAGACAAGACAGAAGAGTACAAAGCTTATGAAGAAGCAGAATATTATGCAGACAGATCATTGGCAATTTATCCGGAGTACTTAAGTGCCAATCAAATCAAAGCCGGACTCGTCGCATTGCGCTATCAAAAACATAAAAATCTGCCCCAGCTACTTGAAGATTTCAAGGTTATATTAAAAGCAAGGCCTCAGGTACAATATGTACAGCAGTATATGGAATATCTCAATGGCCGTGAAGACAAAGCCAAACTATTGGACTTCTATTATGAGGTGGGATATGAATATTTCTCAAAAGTAAAAGGCTTACATCCAATGGCGATCACCTACCTCAAACTTGGCGAACAAATCGCTCCTAATGACGCGCGTATTCTTTATGGTTTAGGCAAGGCGTTCTTTAATGGTGGTGATCAGGTTCAGGGACAACAATACCTCAATCGAGCTTATGGTTTGAATCCGGGATTGAGGGATTTGAATTAGACTTTCGTGCGTAGGACATAGAGCAAAGGGCATAGGAAGTGTGTCATCCTTCGCTAAAGCTTCGGCGACTAAAAGGCACACCTGCCGGGCCGCCTTGTGTTTTGAGGATGTGCCACACATGCAGCACGGATCATACAACAAAGAGCATATAGCGTAGGGCATTCGCCTTCGCGCTCCGTCGCTGATTCCGATTGATCGGAAATGGCGCAAGAGACTAAAGCTTCGTCGAACAAAGAAGGGCGGAGAAGGCAATCCATTTTTACCTTATTTCATTTCTATTCGAAAATCCCCTAATTTCGAAAGTCCAGATGAAAACAAAGCAGACTATGCTCGAGGAAATCGCCTTTACAATGATTCCTCTGGTTGGCCCCGTGATGGGTCGACAACTGATCACGTATTGTGGTAGTATTGAAGCCGTATTTACCGAAAGCAAGAGAATTTTAAAAACTATTCCCGGCATAGGTGAGGAAATTGCTTCGCAAATCGCCAATGCCTCAAGTCTTTTGGATTCGGCCGCTTATGAACTCTCCTATATGGAGAAAGAGAATATCCAATATACATTCTACTACGATAGCCATTATCCTACCCGATTGTTTCACCTGCCGGATGCACCACTCCTTTTATACACGAAGGGGAAAATAAATCTTCAGCCACAGCGCAGCGTAGCGATCATCGGGACTCGAAAACCAACTGCATACGGCAAGGCCATTACTGAAGAAATAATTGACACGCTGGCCCCATATGATGTGACCGTAGTGAGCGGCCTGGCCTACGGCATTGATATTACCGCCCATAAATTTTGTTTGCAAAAAAGCATTTCAACCATTGGGGTGATGGGGAGTGGTATGGGTATCATTTATCCCGATAGCCACACCGATGTCGCTCATCAAATGATGAATAATGGTGGAATCATCACAGAATTTGCTTTTGAAACCGGCCCGGATGCTGTCAATTTCCCGATGCGCAACCGAATTGTCGCCGGACTGTGTGATGTTCTAGTTGTCATCGAATCAGCGATCAAAGGTGGATCTATGATCACCGCCAATCTCGCCAATGACTATAATAAAGATGTTGCAGCCGTTCCCGGAAGAAGAAATGACAAGAATTCGGCCGGATGTAATCATCTGATCAAACAACAACAGGCACACTTGCTTGAATCAGGGGAAGATCTCATCAATTTGATGTCATGGCATAAAAACACCCGCCAGCAGACCTTTCAGACGAATTTGTTCGCTGAAATGAGTCCCGGTGAACAAAAAATATACAGTCTCATTATAGATAATGGGGAAAAAGATATTGATACCTTAGCCTTTCATTCAAAAACTACTCCAGGTGAACTTGCAGCCATCTTACTCACTCTCGAATTCAAAGGAGCCATTAAATCAATTCCGGGCAAAAAATTTGTTGCCATCGGATAATTTATTAACCACACTCCTGTATGCTATATTTTTCGTTTTGATCAGTAGCTGCTCAGCTACCCGCAATTCAGCATCCATACCTACAGGCTACCAGGGAGAATTGGCCAAACCAAAGAATGTCATCTTGCTGATTGGCGATGGCATGGGGCTGCCACAGATCACCGGCGCCATGTACATGAATCACAACAAAACTATCTTCGAGCAATTCCAGAATATTGGATTTCATAAATCACATTCTTCAGATAATTTGGTGACGGATAGTGCGGCGGGTGCTACTGCATTTGCTTCCGGTGTAAAATCGTTTAATGGTGCTATCGGTGTCAATGATCGCAAAGAGCCTGTGCCTACTTTATTAGAATTGGCGGAGAAAAAAAATATGGCCACAGGCCTTGTAGCAAGCAGTTCTATCACGCACGCTACGCCCGGAGCTTTTATAGCCCACGTTGACAGCCGAACGGATAAGGACGGAATAGCCCTAGGTTTTCTTGATACAGATGTCGATATATTTATTGGCGGCGGCATGGATAATTTTGCCAGAAGAAAAGCTGATGATCGCGATTTGGTAGCAGAACTTGTAGCGAAAGGATATCAGATATCAAATTTTTTCGATAATGGTGATATTCAATTGCTCAATATCAGATCAGGGCAAAACATAGGTTACTTTACCGCCAATGGTGAACCACTTCCTGTCAGTGAAGGAAGAGATTATCTGATACCAGCCACTAAAAAAGCACTAAATTTTCTTGAGAAGCGCTCTGAAAATGGTTTTTTCTTAATGGTCGAAGGCTCACAGATTGATTGGGGTGGCCATGCAAATGATGCCAATTATGTTATTTCTGAATTACATGAATTTGAAAAAGTGATAGCCGCTGCACTTGATTTTGCCGCACGAGATAAAAACACACTTGTCGTTGTTACTGCGGACCATGAGACCGGTGGCTTTGCTGTTCAGCCGGGATCAAAGTTGAACGATATCGAGGTTGCATTCACTACAAAAAGCCATACAGCTTTGATGATTCCTGTATTTGCAATAGGTCCGGGGTCAGAAGCCTTCAGAGGCATATACGAGAACACAGCGATTTTTCATAAAATTAAAGCTGCGTTAGAGCTTGGCGAATAACCATCAGCCCATCTGCCAAAAGGTTTATTTTAATTGCCATTTACTATGCCTAGTCCTTTGCGAACATCTTTCTTGCGCCATGTAGCTCAAACGGCTTCTGAACCTGATGGATTTGAAGTGGGTCGTGGGAATGGCATATACCTATATGACAATGAAGGCAAGCCATTTATAGATTGTATTTCCGGCATTGCTGTCTCGTCATTGGGCCATGGTCATCCAAAGATTATTGCCGCAATTAAAGATCAATTGGATCTGCATCTGCATACGTCTGTGTATGGGGAGCATATTCAAAAGCCGCAGGTTGCATTGGCGGAAAAAATGGCCAGCCTGCTTCCGGATAATTTAGATTGCACTTACTTCACTAACTCAGGCGCAGAAGCTGTTGAAGGTGCATTGAAAATGGCGCGAAAATATACTTCCCGATATGAAATCATTTCTTGCAGAAACGCCTATCACGGAAGTACAGCCGGAGCTGACAGTCTGCGCAGTGATTTAGATCATATCGCTGCTATGCGACCATTGGTCCCGGGCGCCAGACACATCGATTTTAATTCGATAGAAGACTTATCGGCGATCACTGAAAAAACAGCTGCCGTTATTATTGAACCTATTCAAGGCGAAGCCGGTGTCAGACTACCAAGTGAAGGATATTTCAAAGCATTGCGCAATCGATGTGACCAAACAGGCACGTTGTTGATCATAGATGAGATACAAACCGGCATGGGTCGTACCGGGAAGTTGTGGGCCTTTGAACATGAAGGCGTCGTTCCGGATATTCTTTTGTTGGCAAAAGCTTTTGGCGGAGGATTGCCATTGGGTGCTTTTATTTCAAGTCAGGAAAAGATGCAGGTACTTTCTCATGATCCGATTCTGGGTCACCTCACTACTTTTGGTGGTCATCCCTTGAGTTGCGCGGCCAGCCTGGCTGCTTTTCAAATCATCGAAGAAGAAAATCTTGTGGTCAATGCTGCACGTCAAGGTGAAAAAATAAAAGCGAAACTAAAAGATCATCCTGCGATACGCGAAGTGCGCGGTAGAGGTTTGATGCTGGCTATAGACTTAAAAAATCCGGAGCAATTACTGACCTCTGTGAATGATTGCAAGAAGCAAGGTTTACTTGTTGATTGGTTTTTATTTAATGACCGCTCCGTGCGTTTTGCGCCGCCGATTATTATTACGGATGAAGAGGTGGAGGTGGTTTGTGGGAAGATGAGGCGGGCATTGGGACCATGAACACCTGTCATTTCGGCATTCATTCAAGGGTTACATCAATGCTTAAAGAAAAAAGCTTTTCAGAAATAAAAAACTATCCTTTTAGGTAATTAGTAAAGGCGCCTAATGCTAAATTTTAATAAACTTCCTTGTTCCTGCTATCTTCCTTTTCGTATTCCGTTGAATCAAATACATCCCGGCAGGCCATACTGACACATCTATGAACTTTTTTGTTCCTTTCAGAGTTTCGTTAAATATATTTTAAACTAGATGGCATCTTCCAGATGATTGATTGTGTTATTTTATTTTAACCATCGTCTCCGAGCTGATGATCAGTCCCTGATGCTCAGACACCACATGATAAAGACCTTGCGGCAAACCGGAGATATCAATCGTTGTAGCATATTGATTCATCAATACAGAAATTAGTCTTCGTCCATACATATCATATATCCAGAGGTGGACAGGCAAATGAACTTCATCCGAAAATCTTATCTGCAACTCCGAATGTGCTGGATTCGGGTATATGTGTATTTTGTTTTCTTTCAATTGGACCACCTCTTCGATATCTGTAGTGGTGCATAGCGTATCAATGCATCCGTCCCCGTGGATCTTTAAAAGAAGACCTTCGTAGAACCCCTCACTTTTGTAAGTGTATCCGACCGCATAAACACTATTGCATGATGAAGCAGCAATTCCTTCCATAAAATTCAAAGACTCTCCATTATTTAGTATCAAACCCGTATCTCTTAACTCCCAGATCATATCGCCATCGGGGCAAATTTTTAATATGCGTTGTAAGATATATTTTTGACTTTCATCCAGGATCTGACCAGTGATTAGTAAATTGCTATCTGCTGAAATAATCATATCGCCAAGACCATTGAAGTAATTGTCTGGTTCTCCGTATGGTTTTCTCCAAATCAAATTAAAATCCTTATCGCGTCTGACCACCTGTCCTGCCTGGAAATATCCCAAACCATATTCTTCCCCTAAAAGATTAGTGGAGTAGATATAATCATTTCCGTATTTCACGAGGGTGCCAGACCAGCCTTCATGTCCGGTGACTTCTTCCCGCCAGTCCCGGACAATGGCGCCACTCGTATCCACATGCATAAACCGAATCCAGTAGCGGGTGTCATTCTTGATGTTGGGTGTATCGTCAAAGGATTCGGAGATCATGATGGTTAGGCCATCATCTTCAATGATAACTGCACGACCAGTTTCATCCTTTGATGGTATGCCATACGTTTTTTCCCAGATTTTATTTCCGGTGGAATCGATTTTTTGAAGAAATATGTCGAGGTCGAAATTTTGAGTCTGAATGTATCCAACTACATAAAATGCACCACTTAATTCTAACAATGATTCAGTAAATCGAACCAAGAATGGCGCACTGTATTCCTTATAATAAGTATCTCCCGTTTTTGAATTATATGTAATGAAATAATTATCGCTTTTCCACAGTATTTCGCCTGAGAAAGCCAACTTTTCATTATCATATAAAATAGAATTAGATCCATTTAAAAGTATATGGTCAACATTCTTTGGATCTTTAAATATTTTAATCTTCCCCAAATTCCCCAGTGTATCACATGTCAGTATAAATACTCCCTGGAGGCCAGATGCATCAGCTCCAATTTCTCCAGAAATTACAAGACTGTCATTGTTAACAGTAATATTCCGTAAAATGGAGGATTGATTTTGAAGTAATAATTGTTGATTAAATTCAATAGTTTGACCCAATAGCAAGCTTCCTTGAAACATTATCATAAGAATACTATTTAATTTCCAAATCCAATTTGAGTAGTACATCTTTGAAGCGTGTTTCAATTTCTGAAAATTAAAACTTTACCGAAGTGGGAAAAGCCTTCATTATCCTGAGCAATTATCCAGTGAACACCATCTTTCCAATTGTTGGTATTAAGCTTAAATGGGGATTTGTATTCACCGTTTAACTCAAGTACTTTCTGTCCAAATAAATCATAAACCACTAAAAATTCAAAGGTCTTTTCAGGATACTTCCATTCGATGGTTATATCTGAATTACTGGGATTGGGATAGATTGTTAACGGAAATTTCTCTGTAATGAAAAAAGAAGTATCTGTTGACTCAGGGAAGGCATTTCTGAAATTGATCTGCTCGCCATGATTATAGGGTAATGGGACATACTCTCCAAAAGAAGAAAGGAGCGCTCTGGAGACACCAGATGCGGCACTGCTATTTGAGTATGCAATATTTCGCAAAAAAGATCTGTCCTGAGGCGTAAATGAATGAACGGGTGTCACCTCC
>JBBKXT010000024.1:0-6795 GCA_037969625.1 Saprospiraceae bacterium | reverse complement strand
CGACGATGGAGATGGAGTGAAGGAGGTGAGAAATAAAATACAGCTAAAGGTGTCCAATTTAGTTTAAATTAGTATTGATACGTTTGATAATAATTATGGAGTCGCACCTGTCAATTTTTAAATTGAAATGAAATGTACCTCAGAGAGATATTCTATTAGCTTGATAGTTTGCATTGCTATTTGCTTCGCGAATTTGCCAGCTATTGGGGCTCAAAAGGTTGTGGGTTATGGACCAGAAGAACCAAATGCCAATTATTGAACCAAAACCTCTCAATTTGGAAATTTTTCGGTTATACAAAAAATGACTTTTGAATAAACTATTAATATTCTTTATTGCACTATAATACAAATACTTCCAGCTTTCTCGTACCTGTCGAAATCAACTAATTGATGCAAATAATCGACCTTAGTCTTTAAAAAGATACTGCTGTATGCTTCATGAGTTGTACTCGAATTTTCAAAAAAAACTTCAACCCGATCCCGTCGATTATTATTACAAACATAGAGCGCAGGATGGTCATAATAGGGTTTGTCATAAAATAAGGATGAGGATGAAAAGGCAACCCAAAACCTACCTGAAGTTTTTAAAATTATCCTAAACACTAAATGATAACCTTCATCATCTTCATGGTAAGAGACTGGATATGCGACAACATCATCTTGAAGAGGAAGATAACCTACATGACCTACTTCGACAATTGTATCAATAATACCTTTATATTTTTCAACGGTATCTGATATTTCAGATATCACAAATTGAGTAAAGAATATGAAACTGTCAAGTTTAATTGAATTATTAGTATTATATATTTGAATTTCCTTACTGAAATTTGCCTCAATTAAGATTGTGTCACCAATCTCAAAGGTATCTTTAGCAGGTAAAGTCCTAATTGGAACTACCAATTCTAGAATCTCTCCATATTTATCTGGCTTACATTCACCACAACTACCAAGGAAAATCGAAAAAGAAATAAATATTATTTTAATGTCCATAGCTAGAAAATAATTCATCATAATCAACTAATTGAGTACCTGATGGGGCTCCATGAAACTGCCATAATGCATTTTTAAATAATTCAATGTCACTTATTAAAGGTAATCCAAACATTTGCACTTGAGTTTCAAATGGAAAGTTTTTTACATTGTCTGTAACCGTGCCTGGCTCTGACACACTTACTGCGCTAGGGAACACCCCATTTTCGTCAAATAGATCAAAGAAAAGGCCAGAAGGAATAAAACTTGTGCTTGGCTCAAAAAAAGTAAAACTCTCGGCAGTATTAATATATCTGTTCGTCTGGGGTACACCTCCCAAGCTGTGCGACAAGCCATATTTACTATCTGCAATTACATATCCTGAAGAATATGCCATACCCTCAGCTAATTCAGCTCTTCCAGCGTTAGGAGAGCTTCCATCTCCATAAGGACCTGGCTGATTTGTTAATCCAACAAAATTTGTAAATCCAATACCTATTATGTAAAATACATACTGCTCCCACCAGGAAGGACCTGCCACAGCATATTGCGACACATGAGTCATCTCATGATAGACGGTTTCTTTCTTTCTGTCAGATTTCCTATCATCTCCAAAGGAAAGAAAAACATCTGGCTTGGACCAATTCCATAAATCATAAAGAAGGCCGGTAAAAAGCGTTTGGTGTGCAGAAAGAAAATTCGAAATATCATCCAATGTAAACTGATCCTGATCCATTTCACTAAGCATTGGTGAAGAATTCAGGTCATCACCTATTGTATGAATTAGAACTTTAATTTTACCTGGACTAGGCATATTGGAATAGTCATCATAGTATTCATGGATACTGTTATTTGTTAATGCAGCAACATAAGATTGCTCATTTCTGCTATGATCATCAGAAGAGTCTTCAAGCAACAAACAAAGTGAATGCCAGTCTTTATTAGTCCTCTTAACTAAAAACTTATGTTTTACTGGTTTTAGAAAAGCATTCCAAAATCTAACTCCTCTCAAGGAGCGAATAATCATTCTATCACTAACTCTATCCTTGAATACAGGTTTAATCTTTAATCTTTTGACATTATATCTTTTATCAATTTTCCAACAGCCATTATCATCAGTATTTGTGCTTTTCCAAATAAAGCCAAAATGTCGAGGTGCTGTCATAACCTTTACTCTTCGTACACCTTCATCAGGAAGCTGTGTGTCAGAAACACTAATTTTACCACCTGGCATTCGTTTATCATCATAAACATTGCAACCGCATCTAACTACTTGCCCATGAGGTGGATCTCCAAGGCCTCCACCACCCTCACCAGAACAATCACAATACCAAAACCAACCGTTAAGGCCTATAGGGCTAACATCTAATAATGGAATACATCCTGGAGGACAATCTATCTCATCAGGAATATCAGGAATCCTTAAAGTTGACTCATCAATTTCTCCATGATAACCGAGATCTTCATCTAAAAGATATCCCGGAAAATTCTCCTTTGGTTGTGTCGTAAATGGATCAATTGTTGGAATATATCCAATATTTGGACCTACCTGACAAGTCAAAGACGCATCATTTAAACAATCGGGCCACGTAGGACAATCTGGATGGCAAAGGCCATCAATTGCTTCGTAATATTTCTCATTGCCAGATATTACAAAAGCAGTAAAAGTCAAACGAGTTTCAAACTCAGGCATGTACATTTCATTTAATACAACATAAGGCACGTTAGGCATTTGGCTGCTTGTAAAATCATCTTTAGTTACAGCTCCATATTCAGGTGAAAAGCCCTGATCTCCAATTGTAAGGTCCACATAATCTTCCATCCCATCAGCTAAAACTTGAAAATGAATTGGTTGGGTTTCAAACTCATATCCATATAACTCTTCAAACACTTCGATTTCGGTAATGTCCTCTCCATCAGCGGGCAATAATTTCAGATAATAATGTGTAGGGATAAATTGAATAGATGATCCAGTTAGAAGAGCATATGCATTTTGCATATTTACAATATCATAGGGATTTTGAAGTTCATCACCAAGAATTGGCTCTCCGGGCACAAGCGGTGGATCCTCAGGTTCGCGAACTTCAATCTGTGTAGAAGAATTTGGAGTAATAAGGTCTTGCTTATCGTTACAGGAAGCAAACAAAATACTGATCACGATTAGACCAAAAATATAACGTTTAAGCATTCTCATGGTATTTGGGTTTAAATGATTTAGAACAAACGGCATTAAAAACTAGTAGTTGGAATTTCTTCCTTTGTAAATTGATTGGTCAGGATATATGACACAAGTAATTGAGTTGATTAAGTAAAATTTTAAAATCTACACTTATACTTTAAACAACAATCTCATGTGATTTATTGTAGAATTATATTTTGCGACACTTATTTAATTTGCAAATTAAATCTTATGAAAAATATAATTTCGCTGAATTGTCTAATACATGTCATTTTACTCTTACTCCTAAAATTGATTTTCAAAAACTACGAGCAATTTAAAAGTAAGGTGTAAAATTATAATTAGTCACTTAAGCTGACGTTTAAGAAAGCACACTTATTTCATCAAATGAAGCCATTCCAATTTTCTGAAAAAATGCAATTCAAAATCACCACTTGACCTCTGCCCAAAGCAATAGACCGATCAATATAGAAAATTCGAATAGTTGTTTATCTTAAGAGTATGAACCATTTGCCAGTGTAAGCTTACACAATAACCGGATCCTTTTCAAATAGAAATCTCAACTGGGTGGTGATCAGATCATCATCTTTTTTTCGTTTGTATTGAAAGGTTGATTCAATAAAACCTCCTATAATGAAGGACGAAAAACCAGATAAAAAACGATTGAATGAACCCGAACTTTCAACTTTCGACATGTCCGATTAAGGGTAAAGGGTCAGTGGCTATAACCCATATACCGGTGAGTGGTCAGAGTGGAGCACCAACCCATTGAAGCAAAAGGCGATTGAGTACTATGGAATGGAGGAACTGGTGGCAGAAAGATTGAAGGATCTGCAACATGAAAACGCAACGGATTGAGCGTAGCTACAATTGGTGGAATTGATAATATTCGCATAAAAGGAAGAATTAATGTAGTAAATCTTGATGTACTGCCACTTTTGGCAGTGTGACTTGCTATACTTGCATTTGATAACTATTAGGGAAATTCTCCAAGCCCTTTGACAGAGGAGAAATTAAACATCTTATTTATGAAATCGAATCAATTTGAAATTTTCAGATTAAAAAATTTGGAAAAAATTCGTGGTGGGTCTACAATCTACTGCAAAGATGCCGATGGAAATAATCTCGGTACGGTAGAGCATGATTGTGGATCTACTACAACTGCTCTTTCTAGCTGCATGGCAACTTATACAATGGCTACACAATCTGCTGGTCCTTGTTAAGAAAGTTAACAGCCATCCGATGCTTTAAGATCGGATGGCATTTTTAATTGGGAAAACATGTTTCTTTTTTGCTTTTGGTTGTTATTTATGCCCGCTCCAAATCCTCTTGGCCTTGTATCGAATGATTCAATTATTCCACAAACTAAAATTTACGGCGAAATCAACTTGCCTGATTCAGTGGAGTTGAATGTCGGGATTTATCAGAACACATTAGTTGAGTTGGATCCAGTATTTTTCTATACATGGAAAAAACTCAATAGTATTAATGAGTTTGATTTTTCTTTTACAATTACGAAGCCTGAAATAATTGAATTCTATCTTGATGATAAAAGGCGGTACCGAATTTATGTTGAACCGGAATCGGTAAATAAAATAATTGTCAATGAAAGTTCTATCACTATTGAAGGGCCAACAGAGAATGAGAATATTCTACTTCGCGACTTAGGTTTTAATAAGGCAAGTTTAAAGCAACCTCTATATTCAAAACCTTTTGAATTAGAAAAAGGGCTGGATGAGCTTGAAACTATTTGTGATTCGATGAATAGGAGTTTGAATTTAACCGGAGTATCAGATGATTTTAAAGACTATATAAAAAGTGAATTATTTGGATTTAATTATTTTTGGAAATCGTCTCTTCTGAATAAATTTATAAATGATACTATTGCCATAGATACATTGCCTCAAACCGTAGTTGAAAACATTCGGTCGCTATATGCCTTTGATTTAATTGATGAAAGCAGGTCTAGATATTATTTAAATTCAGCATCTAAATATTTTCGTTCATTAATTAAATTGCAGCTCTCTAAAAAGGAGGAATCAAATTTTCCGATATACATTACTTCGGCACTAAATAAATGTGATCATTTATTTAGTGCTTATCCATCCCTGCATGGCGTAATCCTTACTTCTATTGTTAACAGTGCTGTTTATTTGGCGAAAAATCAATCAGATATAGAGTTTTCTGAATTTCTGTATGGGGTACATGTAGATAATGTGCCAGACCAGAAACATTCCTTTATAGTTATTAAAGCTGATTTAGATAGAAAGGTTAAACGATTTAATCTTAATAAACTCGACGATTTTAGATTGATCAAGCCAAATGATAGCTTGGATAGTTTGTCGAGTCACCTTACTTCTAAAATTAATATTATAAATTTTTGGGCATCATGGTGTCGACCGTGTATCGAGAAAATGCCTGAATTAATATCTCATGCGGAGGAAAAAAATGTCAATTTATTAAATGTTAATATTTGGAGCTCAAAAGCTTCCTGGAAAAAATTAATTGAGGAAAATGATGGTTTTGATACAAACGCTTTGTTTGCAGACAAGGAAAATTCAATAGTAATAGCTGAAAGTTGTTCTATTACTCAGTTTCCTATCTACATCGTTGTTGATGAAAACCTAAATATTCTTTCGCTCATAGAGTCTTTTCCTGATGTTATTAGTTATATGTCTTCGTTGGAGTGAGTTAGCTTTATTTGTAACAGGGAAGGCTACACTACAGAATGTGTGTAGAGCAAGTGGCAAGCCCGAACTTTATAAGGTTGATGATACTGGAAAGGTCAATAGGCGGAGGATGAGGATGGGGGCGACGATGGTGCCCGAGTGACGGGAAGTAAAATAGCTTATGTTCTGAAACAGTTAAAACCAAAGTTTCTACAGCTTCTCTCCGTCCAAACTATGCGGGCCATTCATCAATTATCTTTTTAACATCCTCATTCGAAATGACTATTCCTTCAGTAGATTGAGCCAAACCAGCTTCCACTTTCTCCATAAAGATTAACTTTTCAATCAGGTCATCGATGGTGAAGGTATCCGGGAGATTTAATATTGTCTTATTCAGTTGCGCTTTGGTAAGCATAGGATGTGTTTTGGTAAAGTTAATACGTTTTGCTTTTAAATTTACTTTCTTCCGCCTTAACAATTCTCTAAGTCAGTTAGCTTTCTTGCATGAAAAACTGTTCGATCCATGACCGGCATATCCTGACCGGCATATCCATAGGCCATACTATTCAAATACATAGCCAATCTCAATCGCTGTTTCCAATCCAATTGTGAATGATCATTCCATTCTTCATCTGCTTCTTTAAGTGTGAGCATTTGAAAATGACTTCGATCTAGACGATATTCCTCCATACTGTATAGCTTGATAGTAAAGATAGGAATGATAAAGGAAGTTTGATTTCCGATAATAGACAGGTCAGGTAAGCCTTTCTACAGATTTGACATTCAATATCTAGTCTGCAAGACCTCGTCCTTTTTGATTTAAAATGGATGGTAGAAATGCAGAAACCCAAAATAAGAAGGTCAGGTGGCTGACCTAGTTTGGGAAGCTGCATGACAAAAAAAGAATTATCATGATATACTATTAAAATTGATTATTTTTCAACCGCCCAATAAACCAAATGCCGATGTTTTTCT
>JBBKXT010000023.1:0-9595 GCA_037969625.1 Saprospiraceae bacterium | reverse complement strand
GCACTACGCTGTCCGCATAGTCATACCCGAGGCCAAACTTCAACCTCATACTTCGAAATACTACATCAAAATTCTTTGTTGAAGGGCATTTATGCAATCTTATAAAGGTAGGATTCTCAGGAATAAAGTGTGTTACACAACTATTAATATTAGTTACACAATTCACACATAAGAAAATGTGGGGTGGTGGATAAAAAATAAATACAACGGAGGGTTGCCTGTGAAAATGGTTTATACTTTTCTCATTTCTAGCTGTCTGTTTGTTGTGTGGCATTGCGGTGACGTTCTCTACTCTTGCTGCCAGCGGACAGTATATGAACCGTTTTAATAGCTCATATACATTGTTAGGATTGCATTTGGTTTCCGATCAACCTACCCATTGCCAAACTTTATTCATTCATCTATTTGATAGAATAGGAAAATGGACTACAAGGTACTATTAGAGGGAATGTTAAAGGAATTATATCTGTTCTGCAAGTCTGCAATGTCATGTGAATCCTGAAAGGAATTTTCTCCAGTAGTAAATACCATTTTTGCATGACGCAAGATGGCTTGTTCTTGTTTCTTTGTTTTTGAAAATTCATGGACAGTGCGCAATGCTTCCATTAACCTGATAATTACAGAAGGACTTCCAGCACCAAATTGCCGTATCTGATTAAATGCAGTATTTAACATTCCTTCAAAGGTTAATGGAATAGTTGAAATACGCACGATGTTGTGTTGATCAGTATGGAATTTCGATGGGAATTTTATTTCAGTTAAACGACAAATCGAAGCAGACAGGCTATCAATGCAATTAATAGCTGTATAGGGATCATTGATTCCTGGCGACAAAGCTTTCACGGCAATCTCAACAATTTGATGAATAGCAAATTCTGGATCCTGATAGATGGTTTTCTGGCTGGCCAAAACAAAATAATTTTCAATAAAACGAATTTTCGATTTCTCTAATTCTCCCTCTGACGAAACCTCAACAAGTGTTACATTTTTTACCACATATTCCCCTGGTTTGAATCTTATTTCTATGAAACAGTTTTCATTTTCTGCAAAATCTATAAGCCCTGCAATATCAATAAGCTGAAGATAACCGCTCTTGGGGCTTTTGACTTGTGTACGCACTTTTAGCTTATTTTTTATTTCGAAAATAGCATTGGCAGAATCCTCTCCGGCACCACTGCTTTTATTTACTAAAAACTGTTGAATGCTTTTCTCCAGTTCCCGCCCTATCTCTGCGATTATGTAACTTGGTTGGATGCTCAAACTTACATGATGAATAAAAAGGATTAAAAGGACAATGTTCACAACTGTCATCACGATAGCAAATAGAATCGATAAATTTGGTACAAGAGTAAATTCTTCACTCCCTTTTACTGCGTTTAATATGATGAGGCAGAATAAGAAAGTAGAGACATATACCCCCAATACGGTTTGATTTAATCTGTTATACATGAAGTTTCTCAGCAGCCTTGGCCCAAACTGCGATGAAGCTAACGTAAGGACCACTAACGTAATGGAAAATACAGTTCCTGCAACCCCTATCATAGCAGCTGCGATAGATGAAAGGACACTTCGGGCCGAGTTGGCACTTCCGGAAAAAATAAAACGTAATATACCTGTTGGCTTGTAGTGATGTGAAATATCTACATAAAGAAACCCAACCGCCAAACCAATACCTGTCAGGATTATCAATAATGGTACAAACCAAAAACTTGATTTTATATTTTGATAGTGATAGCGTAATTTTTTCATCCATAAGTGATCTTAGGGTAAATCAAGGTAGGGAGTGGTCTAATCACATTCCCCAATTGTGAAATTAGTGAATGCCATTCAGGTACTTGTCTGTCAGGTATTACCTGTTTTCATGAAATCAATTTTCAGGATTACAAAACCTATCATTCCCGCTACAATTGAGCCTATTACTATTCCAATTTTAGAAGCACTAATCGATTCAGCATCAGTATATGCCAAATTGGTGATAAACAAGGACATGGTGAATCCTATTCCTGCCAAAAAACCTACTCCAACTATTTGTGTCCAACTAACACCACCGGGTAATTGCGCCCATCCCAAACGAACACTTAGCCAGGAAAACAAACTAACACCTGCTGCCTTCCCTAGTAATAAGCCGAGTCCTACACCCAAGGTCACCCTGTTTAACAAATTAAATTCATTTGCCACAATTACAATGGATGCATTCGCAAGTGCAAATATTGGCATCACCAGATTGGCAGTGAAATTACTCAAAGTATTTTCTAAACGCTGGACTGGCGATTGTACTTTTTTAACACTTTCTACGATGCTGTCAACTGCTGAGATCTGTTCTCTTCCCAGCAAAACTTTTGAATCAGGCCATTTAGCATTTTTGAATTTTATCAAACTAGATTTAATTTGCTCAATAAAATCCTGCATTTTTGTTTTTCTCCTCGCTGGAATTGTTAAAGCCACGAGCACTCCAGCTACGGTTGGATGAACCCCAGATTTTAGAAAGCAAAACCACACAAATAAGCCAACGAAAATATATAGTGCAACAATGCGCAGGTTAAAATAATTGAATATAAGTAACAGCAGCAATGAACCAGCTGCTACCTGTAGATAAACCCATTGGATATCGTTGCTATAAAAAAATGCAATAATCAGTATTGCTCCGATATCATCTACTATAGCCAGGGCGGTAAGAAATACCTTTAGTCCTATCGGCACTTTAGGACCCAGAAGACTTAGTATCCCCAAGCTGAAAGCAATATCGGTGGCCATGGGGATGCCCCATCCTTTGGCCATTTCAGTATTTCCTTCTACTAATACAAAGATTATGGCTGGTAATGCCATTCCCCCAATGGCAGCAGTCAAAGGCATAACCATATCCTTAATTGTTGACAATTCACCGGCCATTACTTCGCGTTTGAGCTCCAAGCCGACCACAAAAAAGAATAGAGCCATGAGTCCATCATTTACCCAGAGCGTCAAAGGTTCGGATACTCGAAACGATCCAAGCACCAAGGTTAACTCTTTATCCCAAATATCGAAATACACATCTGCATACGATGAATTGCTCCATAGTATGGCGATCACCGATGCTATCAACAATAATATTCCACCCGATGATTGTCTTTTCAAGAATCGCTCGAAGGGACTTAAAACTTTCTTTGCTATCTCTTTTGTTTGTTCCCCTATCATAATCCTCACCGTTCACACAAGAAACCATACACTATAAGCGTGATGCCTTGTTTTGAGTTATTTACTTTCTTTATTGCTTATAAACTCGATTGCTTTGTCGATTTGCGAAATATCAAAGTACCGCTCTTCATATCCTTTTCGCAATCTCTCAAAGAAAATATTATCTATAGGCACTAATGTTTTTAGGATTTTGGAATGTGCTACAATAGCAAGATTGCCCATTTGCTTGTAATTTCTTAGTATCCATATCATGTCTTCCATAAATGCCTTTGTACTACTGTGACTAATTTTCATTTCGTCAAGTTTTATTAGAACATTTACACACTCATGCCCGGCATCAATTTTTTCCTTAAAGAATTTTTGGGCCAATTTTTCATCTGTTTGCGTAAAGCCATCTATTACTTCAATGGCTAAGGCATTTCCTTTAAATGTTATGATTTGTTCAATCATAATTTTTGCAATTTTCTCATTTACTTATACATTGAGTTACATTTTTATTAAGTAACCAGGTGTTGCCAAGGCCTTTTGTTTTTATTTGAATATTCAGCTCGGGATGACTTTTAGTAACTTTTCTATTGATTATTAATCTTATGGTCAATTCTATCAAGAACGATAACGCAAGTATTCCCTCAACACCAGCTTCTACAAGCATTTCTACTATTTGATCGGATACATTTTTTGACATGACTCTCTTGTATTTAAATTAAATTTTTTGTTGCAAGAATTGGCTATAATTGTTGCTGTAGCTAGTTATTATTTATTTTCTCCCATACCACATCTACAAACCAATTATGGCTGTCGTAAAAATAATCTACAGGTTTAAACCCAGTTTGGCTGGCCAGGTCATCAATTTCAGATACATAATATTTTTGTGACAGTTCCATGTATATAGCTTCATTTTTCTCAAATTTAAATACTTTATCAGCAAGCATTACCTGTTGTTGTTGCAGGCTTATAATAAAACTTCTACAGGCACCAGTCATCGGGTTGTAGGTGGCATAATGATCAAACTGAGTAAGATCAAAATTGGAATCAAGTTCGCGGTTGATGCGTTTAAGTAAATTTAGGTTAAATGTTCTTGTTATACCCCTTGCATCATTGTAGGCTTCCAGAATTTGTTTGGGATTTTTTTTCAAATCAAAGCCAATAATGAGCATATCACCGACTGTCATTTGTTTTCCTAATTTTATTAGAAACTGTTTAGCATACTGAGTGGAGAAATTTCCAATGTTGGAACCCAGAAAGACATATATTTTTTTACGATCAGAGATTAGATTTGCTTTTTCTGCCATCTCCAAATATTCTCCATTCAGCCCTACTATATGAATTCCCGGAATTTGCTTGGGTAGTTCTTTCTCTAACAAACAAATAACATTCTCTGAAATATCTATCGGAAAATACGTGTAGTCAATTTCCTTTTGAGATAGATAACTTAACAAACGGGTTGATTTTATGGCATCACCGGCACCGAATTCCACAATATCAAACGCTCCAGCTCTTTTTATGAATGTTTGAGCTAGCGCTTCAACCTGAGTTGAAAATATTTCCATTTCACAGCGAGTCAAATAATATTCAGGGCAATCCATAATTTGCTGGAAAAGCTTATCTCCTTTGGCATCGTAAAAGTATTTAGACTGTAAAAATTTCTGAGGTGCTGAGAGTCCTCTCACAACATCTTCCCGAAACCCATCTATTGCGGTGTAAGTCACTTCACCAATCTGATTCCTGTAAATTGCCATTGTAAGTATGTTTTAAAAAAGTTGCGGTAGGATATTCTGCTATGATCTTTTGGAGTGGCCACCGAAGCGCCGCGCAGCACTGTTTGGTTGACCATGAATTTGCCATTATATTCACCAATGGCACCTTCGGCTTTAATAAAACCGGGGTAGGGCAGGTAAGCACTTTCTGTCCATTCCCAACGATGTCCCCAGTCTAATTTGGGTGCTGCAATTTCCCATTCCGCTTCAGTGGGAAGGCGCATGCCCTTCCATTGAGAAAATGCGGTGGCTTCAAAATAATTAATGTGCGTGACAGGTTGCCCAGCCTCCACAGGTACCAGGCCACGTAACGTGTAATAATGCCATTGCCCTTCAATCAAATGCCAGTACAACGGCGCTTGTCCACTGGTGGCTTTGACCCATTCCCAGCCTTCGGTGTGCCAGTAGCTAAAATTATTATACCCCCCAGCATTGATAAATTCGAGGTATTCCTCATTCGTCACCAACCGGGTAGCTATTTGAAAACTCCTCAGGTAGACTTTATGCCGTTGCGATTCATTGTCAAAACAAAAGCCATCCCCGGCATAGCCCATTTCATATACACCCTCTTCAATGGGTATAAAGCCAGTTGAAGCAGAATCAACAATATCTTCAATTCCTTTATCATCGTAGGGTGGGAAAAGTGGGTTATGCCCCAAAATGTACTTTATATCTGTGAGCAACAACTCTTGATGCTGCTGCTCATGATGGCATCCCAAAACAATAATGGACTTAGCCTTTTCTGATGGATTATCCTGAATAAATGTATTCATGGTTGCATCCACATATTTTCTATACGCATAAACCTGGTCAACAGTCGGCCTGCTCAGATTGCCCCGATTGGTGCGAATGACCCGGGCGCCCAAGCTCTCATAATAGCTATTGAAGACAAAGTTGTACTGGGTATCAAACACCTGATAACCTTTGCAAAAAGGGATTAATACCATTGTTTCAAAAAACCATGTGGTATGACCCAAATGCCATTTGGGCGGGCTGACATCTACCACGGGTTGTACAACATAGTCTTCTGTTTTCAGGGGAGCGCACAGTTTTTCGCTTCTTGAACGAGTGGCCAAGTAGTTGCTCAATAATGTATTCTCTATGTTTTCGAAACTCATTTTTCTACGTTTACGCCTTTCCAAAAAGCCACATGATTTTTTATTTGTAGCGCTCCCTTTTTGGGTTCAGGATAATACCAAGCTGCATCCTTGTTTTCTTTTCCGTTTACTTGAAGGTTGTAATAATGCGCCTCACCTTTCCACGGACAGGTAGATGTAGTTTTGGATGGCTCAAAAAAGGCGAAAATAATAGCCTCTTGTGGGAAATAATGGTTATTTTCAATGACTATGGTTTCATCGCTCTCGGCAATCACCTCATTATTCCAAATTGCTTTCATATTGACTTTATTTAAGAGATTCCAACATTGTAGGTATAAGCTCTGCCACTGTAGGATGCGGTATTATACTATCTCTGATCACTGTATAGGGCTGCTGGGCATACATGATATTGATAATGCCACTAATAATTTCATCACCGCCCACCCCTAAAACACAGGCTCCGAGAATTTTATTCGTTTGAGCATCGATCACAGCCGACATAAAGCCATGAGTTTCCCCTTTTTCTTTAGCCCTTGCAATTTTGCTCATAGGTCTATGCGCTATTTTTATCTGATAACCTTCTTCTTTGGCCTCACGAAGAGTCATGCCTACCCTACCTAAAGGTGGATCTATGTACAAACCATAAGTCGTAATGCGATCCGATACCTTTCTGTCTTTTCCATCAAACCAGTTCTCGGCTATTATTTCATAGTCATTATAGGCCGTATGAGTAAACGCACCTTTCCCATTACAATCTCCAAGGGCATATATCCCTTTAACCGATGTTTCCAAATACTCATCCACATCAATAATTCCCTTATCATTGGTTTTTATATCCGTTTTTTCAAGGTTGAGCAGGTCGGTGTTCGGTTTTCTGCCCACAGCAAGCAGCAAGTGTGATCCCGATATTTCGGAAATCTCACCATTCGTATCCAGCGTAAGTGTTATAACATCGGTACTGTTCTGAACATGAGTGCACTTGGTGTTCAATTTAAAGTGAATTCCCTCTTCACTCAAAAATTCATGTATGCTGCTACTCACTTCTTCATCTTCCTTATAAATCAATCGTTCCCCTCGCTCAATGATGGTTACTTTACTGCCAAAACGCTTGAACATTTGACCAAACTCCAGTCCTATATAACTGCCACCCAAAATGATTAGATGTGTAGGAATCGCTTCCAATTCCAAAATGCTTTTGTTAGTGAGGTAATGGGCATCTGCAAACATTTCCGGAATGACGGCCCTGGCGCCTACGTTGATGTAAATAAGATCAGCTGTTAACAGATCGCCATTAACCTCCACTATTTTGTGATCAACAAATTTTGCTACGCCTTCAATTAAATGGAGTCTGTCGTTCTTTTGAATGGCTTGGTTCAAACCATCCACAGAAGTTTTGATTAGGGCATCCTTTCTATCCTTTATTTTTTTAAGATTAGCTTTTGCTCCAGGTGGAATAGCTATGCCCAGTTCGTCACCATGCATGGCATCCCACATTCTGCGGGCACTTGCAACATATGCTTTGGTGGGTGTGCAACCCACATTCAAACAAGTGCCGCCTACATGCTCTTTTTCAATTAAGGCAATAGTCTTTCCCTCATTGGCCAGTTTAAAGGCAAGTGGCGTTCCTGCCTGTCCGGAACCTATAATAATAGCATTAAAATGTTTCATTGTCACTATTTTTTAGGATAAACATTCCTTTAATCAAAATTGGCTTTCATCTGCTTCTTTAAAATTTTCTTTTGTTACTTGTCTCCGGAGCTGATTGGGGTCACTTCCTTAATCCTGGAAGTTCCATATCCCATAGCTTCTTCCCATCCAATATGTGGTGGTCATGCTAAAGCACTGGTGCCAACTACAGCGTAAATTCTCATAACACCTGCTTCTACAAGCATTTTTACTATTTGATCGGATACATTTTTTTAACCTCACTATCATGTAATGGGTTTAAATTTATTGTAACCAATTAAAATTTAACGATATTCTGGATTGTCAAAATTCCACCTTTTTCCTTCCTCCCACTGTTCAATGGAGTTTCCGTAATTGTCATATCCTCCTTGCTTTTTTAAGGTGGATGCCAAATGCAAAAGATTATATGTCATAAAGGTTGTATTCTTATTCGTAAAATCACTATCAAATCCTACAGGTTTTTCTAGTTTCTCCCCCTTCCATTCTTTATCACCATAACTAGGACCAGGTCCGATTGATCCAATCCAACCGCAATCAGCTTGTGGAGGAATTGAATATCCTATATGCTGCAAAGAATATAATATCCCCATTGCACAATGCTTTATTCCATCTTCATTTCCTGTAATAATTGTTCCACCCACCTTTCCGTAATATACATATTGACCTTTATCATTTTTATGACCACTCATGGCATATAATCTTTCAATAAGTTTTTGAGTTATAGAAGATTTTTCCCCCAACCATATTGGAGTTGCTACGACTAAAATATCTGCATTTATAATCTTTTTAAATAATTCAGGCCATTCGTCATTTTTCCAGCCATGTTTTTTCATGTCAGGATAAACACCACAAGCAATTTCGTGGTCTATTAGTCTTACTTCGTCTATCGTTACTTTCTCTTTTAGCATGATTTGTTTAGAGACATCAATAAGAAGCGTTGTGTGACTTTTTTCCGGAGATTTTTTTAAAGTACAATTAATGTAAATGCAACGAAGGTTACTGAAATCTGGTTTGTTCATAATTTTCAAATTTTAATTGGCCACAATAGGACGATAAACATAACTAATGTCATAACTGCTGTTGCAATTACTCCCGTAATTAAAGCACCTAAAAGTGGATATGAATGAATGTTTGTAAAAAAACAGACAGAACTGTTACATAATTTCGGGAAGGAGCTACATCACTCTCACATTTGTGACCGCCACCTCATCTTCCTTAACAATAAGAGCTACAATAATTCCAAAAACAACATGACCGACTATACTACCGATCATGATTAACACCACACTATCATCCGATGCAGGCATGCCACCCATCATGGCCCCTAAGATGGCCATGGCGATCTGTGCGAAAATAAAGGCAGCCACTCCAAAAATGACTCCTTTAAGAACATTACTGTTTACGCGTTTTACCCAATTCATAAAGAAGAATGCATATGCAAAAGCGAAAATCACACCTATCATAAAGTGCATGATCCACCCAACTAAAATGGGTAGCTCCATCATCGTGGCAAGAATTTCCGGCGGACTCATTTTCGGCATACCCATCATAGGAGCAATCATCATGAATGCAGTCATGACAACAGTGGCAGCAATGCCACCGAGTAATCCTTGTTTGATTTTAGTATTCATTGTTTTAATTATTTAGCACTATATTTTTATCGTGTTATAGATTTAAAATGGGACATTCAGTTCGCTTACTCGAATCAGTTTCATTGTATAAGAAATATTCCCTTACTGCCTTGAAAGCTTTTCGAAAAAAATGCTTCAGTTTTTTTGAACTTTGATTTCCCTTTTAATTATTGTGGTAGTCAAAAATAAATCGCCTAAATATTTAAGGGTTCTCGGTTGTTACATTTTGTGCGAGTCTCACTTCATCGGA
>JBBKXT010000022.1:0-4851 GCA_037969625.1 Saprospiraceae bacterium | reverse complement strand
GTCATTTTGGTGTGTATATTTCTAGAGATGTGGATATCCCCGAAAAGCGGAGCTTAATAAAATCTGACTATTATTTTTCCGGAGAAGTAATCCCTGGTCAATGGAATAAAATGGTTTGGAATATTCGGGCGTTATGCAGCATGCAATATATAATTATAGGATTCTTCGAAGATTATTATTTCCCGAAATTAGAACGATGGATTTTTAATCCAGTGGCAATTTTTGTTGACCAGGTCACTGTCGAGAAATTACCTGAAGCCTCCATTACAGCCGATATCCACCCCACCCCCTATTGCGAATACTACGAAAAAGAGCACAAGCAACATGTTCTTAATTCCATCACCTCCTTGGATCTGAGATTTGAATCAAATTCCTCAATGCTTGACGCAGGCGATCAACTTGAACTCGACAGTTTTTACCA
This sequence comes from Saprospiraceae bacterium, assembly GCA_037969625.1. Taxonomy (GTDB): domain Bacteria; phylum Bacteroidota; class Bacteroidia; order Chitinophagales; family Saprospiraceae; genus Opimibacter. The sequence goes on along the minus strand of JBBKXT010000022.1, from coordinate 4,430 downwards.
GGCCAACGCTGAGCGAAAGGATAAAATATTTGTCATCATAGGCCATACGGATAGCGAGACGGCTGAAAATATAGCGCTCTCCAAATCAAGAGCTGAAAGTGTAAGTACCTATCTGAATGAGAGGTATAAGATCAATAAGCGAAGCATGTTGACCTTCGGTCTCGGCAGCGCCTATCCGATAGCCGATAATGCCACTGCGACGGGCCGATTGCAGAATAGAAGGACGACCATCCGTACATCGGATTTGACGATTCCGCAACTCTTCTAGCGAGAGGGATTGGACTATCTTCAGGTGGATAGTTTGGGTAAGGCAAATATCCAGTTTGCAAGATGGATGAAGATGGTGCCATTGGATAAACGAGTGGAGATGCTGGTAGATCCTCGCCTGCTCAAATTAAAGCGAAGTTTGTATTGGAAATCACTTGTAGCGGATGTGCGAAAGGGGTATGCATTATATCCCGACTCCAAAGAAGCTTTCTTTCTGGATTCTTTATATTTCGAAGATCAGAAATACCGGACCTACTCCCCTTATTCACTCAATGGGTTAATTGAAGAGATTGACACTGTAGTACTGCCGGAATTTAAATTCACTGATCAGCAAGCCATTCAAAAGGATTCACTCAACTTTCTGGCTCTCCAAAGATATCTCGATCAAAATGGATATCCGGAAATTACAAAAGTGGGTCGCAGGCAATCACGTGCTGTGGGGTATATCATTCTTCACCACTATGACAGTCTGACTTTCGAACAATACATTCCGGTAGTAAAAAACCTTTGCATGGCAGGAGAAGCAGAATGGGATGTGTTTGCTAAGATGACTGATAAGCTATGCACCATCAAAGACATTCCTCAGGTATATGGTACTCAGTATGATAAAGATTCAAATGGCAGGATCACGCTATATAAGATCGATGATATTGAAATGGTTAATTATCGGCGGATGAGGATAGGGTTGGGGGCGACGATGTTGCCGGAGTGAGTGTAATAACTCACTGGCAAAAGGATGGATTGAATCAGATTTAGTGTTATGGATTAAATTGAAAGGTGAAAGTTTTGGCAAATATAGACCCACTGCCATTTTTGGCATTGAGTCCACTTATACTTGTACCCGATAGCTATTTGGGACATTCTCCAAACCCATGAAATTTGGAATTAATTTTTAAAATTTTGAAAGATGAAACAACAATTGATTGACCTATTCAAAAGCCATGAGATACAGAACTTAAAGTCTGTTCATGGGGGTATTTGGGTTTTCTGCAAAGATGCTCAAGGCAATAATCTTGGTTCCTATGAAACTGATTGCACAGACAATAATTATTGGATCGATGATTGCAAACTGACCTGGCCTTCCACTGTAATGGCAGCAGGAGGAGCAGCAGGTGGGGGTGGATAGTTACTTTATTCGTTAAAGTAATTAGATTTGAAGATACAATTAGGGGTTCTTCTATTAATCTTAAGATCAAGTGGTTGTTTTTATCTGCTCATCAACATCATGTAGGCAGAATACTTGCATAGGTAGACGTAATGAGAAGTGCCCTTAAGTGTATAATTATAGCTATAGAATATCAAACATTCTACTGGGTTCTTATAAAAGCTGAACATGAGATTCAATAATAAACTAAATCTAATTTCTTCAAAGAAGATACGTTTATTTCAACTATTTATTTTGTTTTATTTGTCATCGATAGCAATGCATGCAAAGCAATCGGATATTACAAAAATATCAGGAATATTTTTACACCAGAGCAATATCGAGTCCTCCATTGGCTATTATGAAAATACGCTTGTTGAGGATCAGCCGAATCATATTGCTTCTATCATTACAAATAATCAAGGAGAATTTCAGTTTAAGTTTCTTATTGACGAACCAAAAATAATATTGTTTTCCTTTGCAAATGATATAATACGAATTTACTGCCAACCAGGAGACTCCATTTATCTAAAAATTGTTAATCGACAGAATATCATATTTGCCGGTGATCATGAAGCAGAAAATAACTTGCTATTCTCTGAAGGTCTTAGTTCAGATATAATCAGGATAACAAGCAACGATGGACTTTCCGTTAGCGAAAGAGGGAGCATTATTTTAGAAAAATTTAAAGAAAGGCTCACGTTTATTAAATCAAATGAGAACAAATTCGATGATGATTTTATAAGATTTTTTATTGCAGAATCTATAGGAAAAAAATATAGTGAATTATTTAGAGTTATTTCAAAAAGCAACAAATATGAATACCCTGATTTATTTGCTAAAATGGATTCTTTTGGGGCTGATACAGTATTAGACGAAAGTCGATCTAGATCCTATAATAATTGCTTTGCAAGCTTCATTGATATTTTTTTACAGAATCAATATTTAAACTTAACATCACAGACTGACAGGGAGACCCGTTGGTATGATGGTTTAAACTTTCCAGATAAGGAAGTATTATTGGATTTGGTAGAGGGTTATCCCAATTTATATAAGTTGTTGTCTTATTCGAGCTTTAACAACATGATTTATCTAACAAATGAAATACCTGATCTTGAATCATTAATACCTGCAATGGATCGTCTGGCGTCAATCATTCCAAATGAGTATTTATTAAATATACTTCGTGAAAGACTTGTAAATAAAGTTAGGAAACTAAAACTGGTTCTTCCATATAATTTTATTGCAGAATCCCAAACCGGCGAAAAAATGAAGCTTAGTGATTTTAAGAAGCCATTAATTTTAATTGATTTTTGGGCTACTTGGTGTAAGCCGTGTATAGAAAATATGCCAAAAGTAGATGAATTTGCTTTTCAGAATAGAGACAGTATCGTTGTATTGGCGGTTAATATTGGTGATTCAGGTGCTAATTGGAGGAATTATCTTTCTGAGAACAATTTCTCAAGCTTAATTCAATTAAAATTGAATCATGATGAATCGAGTAAAGTATTTTCTGAGTACTATTTTGATTCTGTTCCAAATTATATTCTCTTGACTAGTGAGCTTAAATTTATTATTAAAGGAATTTCCAAATTTGATCCTGAACATATCAACTTCCTAATGCAAGCACAATCGAACTAAGCATACCTCTTTTCTTTGGCTTTATTTCCCTGTTTTAATACCAATAGCTCTGTTGTTCCAACAATCATTTCTCTAATTGTTTTTTCATCAACCTCAGGTACAATTCTTCCTAAATAAGGATTGGCAGATATCATCGGTGAACGGTGATAAATTTTTTCAACAGTAATGGGAGGGTAACAGTTAGAATATTGCTGCTATAAAGTCAAATATCTCTTTCAAATCCTGAATGGATAACTCTGTCCACACTATGCGGACCATTTATCAATTATCTTTTTAACATCCTCATTCGAAATGACTTTTCCTTCAACAGATTGAGCCAGGCCAGCTTCCACTTTCTCCATAAAGATTAACTTTTCAATCAAGTCATCAATAGTGAAGGTATCCGGGAGATTTAATATTGTCTTGTTCAGTTGCGCTTTGGTAAGCATATGACTTGTTTTGGGTAAAGTTAATACCTTTTGGTTAAGCTATAGTTATCAAATTAATGATAACTCGACAGGCCGATTTGCATTCACAGTCTGGCTTCAACAAAGAGTTGAAAGGGATTTTATTTCCCTTTCTGGGCATGACGTTGCGACCTTACCGTTTCCACTTCTTTGGTAATATCTCCTATTGATGGTGGATTCTTTTCAGCTTTCGCCCTAAGCTTGTTCACGATATCAAGAAAGTTGCTTTTGGAAGTATCGCAAATAGAAATAAGCTTGAGATCTTCCAGTTCTTGGAGGAGTTTTTTGGCTTTCGGATTGAGAATATTGATTGTCACTGTGGTCATAATTCCAAAATTAGGGGTTTTTAACTGAAAAAGTCAATACCATCTTATCCAGAGGTGTTTTAGAAAGCATGGGAGTTGCTTTCGCTTCAGTGCACTAATGCCTTAACTATTTTCAAAGTCGGCTAGCATCCCTGCCTGAAAAGCCGTTCGATCCATCACCGGCGCTTCCTGACCGGCATATCCATAGGCAATACTATTCAAATACATCGCCAATCTTAACCGCTGTTTCCAATCCAATGGCGAATGATCATTCCATTGCTCATCTGCTTCTTTAAGTGTGAGCATTTGAAAATGACTTCGATCCAGACGATATTCCTCCATATTGTATAGCTTGATAGTAAAGATAGGAATGATAAAGGAAGTTTGATTTCCGATAACAAATCGAACAGGTAAACCTCCGTGCAGATTTGACATTCAATATCTAATCTGCAAGACCTCGTCCTTTTTAATTTAAAATGGATGGTAGAAAGGCAGAAACCCAAAATAGGAAGGTCAGGTGGCTGACCTAGTTTGGGAAGCTGCATGACAAAAAAAGAATTATCATGATATACTATTAAAATTGATTATTTTTCAACCGCCCAATAAACCAAATGCCGATGTTTTTCT
>JBBKXT010000021.1:0-6248 GCA_037969625.1 Saprospiraceae bacterium | reverse complement strand
TAAGATACCATGTAATAGTGCCATTATAAATGATTCGCCAATAATCCCTTTAACCACATTGCCAATCACCTTATATGACATTTTAGCAAGCGCATCCCCTTTGCTACCTCCCACTTTATAAAAGAATTTCTGAATGATGGCTTCCGTGCCACCAAGAAATAAAAGAAAACCCGAAATGGCCACGGACAGCATGACCTGTAGTACACCACCGGTTGCATTGATGATTATTTTTCCAGCCTGCGTACCTAGTTCGAGAAGTTTTTCTTGATGTTTAATAAATAGCTCTTCTAAATTATTGGTAGCAGATTCCCAAAATGTATATAGCCTTTCTCCTATAATAGGCCAATCCCTAACTTCCGGAGATGCTGGCGGTATAACCAGAAGATTATTATTATAACTAGCCTTTAAAAATCGAACCTCTTCAATGACCGATCCAATCAGCAACCAACAGGGTATAATAATGATCAAAAAAAAGGAAAGGACAATTAACATGGAGGCTATTTTCGGGCTGTCCCTAAGTACCTTACTTAATTTTTGATGCATTGGATGCAAAGCAATAGTCAGGATGAGACTCCATAGCATAATACTGGCAAATGGACGAATGATCAGTAAGCACCAGCCTGCTATCAGGAGAATCAGGAGAAGCCTGATGACCGTATCATAAATTGTATCATGAGTTGATTGTTTTTCCACAGTTTATTGATTTTCGTCAAAGTGAGTTATTGGAAAACGAATTTTCCGTCAGGGTACTTCTTGGAAGAGGAATGGTTTGGTTGAACAAATATATACGTAAATATGCTTAACCAAATAAAGCTAATGCGTCCTACCTGGATCAGTAGCTTATATCGAATCGAGGAAGCTACTATTGAGAAAATTTGACATTATTAAAACTAAATTTTAAAAGCGCATGTTTATATAATTTAATTTGATCTATAATTTTAAATAAGTATGCATATACATCTAAAAGGTAAATCAGCGCTCATCACAGGAGGCTCAAAAGGAATTGGTTTAGGCATCGCTGAAGCGATGGCAAAACAAGGTATGCGCGTTGCTATTACAAGTAGAAATCAGCAGGAGGCCGAAGCCGCAGCTGCCGGTTTGCTAGGCCTGGGAGCCGAAGCATCCCTGGGATTGGCCTGCGATGTAAGAGACTGGTCGGCGCAACAAGCAGTTGTTGAGACTATAACAAAGGAATGGGGCTCGCTTGATGTAGTCATTGCCAATGCAGGCGTAGGGCATTTTGGATCAATTGATTCACTACCGCATGAACAATGGCATAATATGATTGACATTAATCTCACCGGTGTTTTTTACACTCTACAGGCCTCCGCCGATGCCCTTAAAAAGAGTAAAGGGTATTTGATTACTATCGCAAGTCTTGCAGGGACCAATTTCTTTGCCAAAGGGGCAGCATACAATGCCAGTAAATACGGATTAGTTGGTTTTTCACAAGCAGCGATGCTTGATTTGCGTCCATTTGGGGTGAAGGTCAGTACGATCATGCCCGGTTCAGTAGCCACCTATTTTAACGACCATGTACCAAATGAAGCAGATAGTTGGAAAATTCAACCTGAAGATATTGGACAGATGGTCATTGATCTGTTATCTATGAATCCACGAACATTACCAAGTAAGATCGAGGTCAGACCCAGCATGCCGGGCTAATCAGGAGGTGATATTTTATTAAAATCTACTTTTATAACAAAGCGCCGTGAGAGGATTTCTCTTCTCACGGCGCTTCTTGTTATAGTTGTCCAACACCAACAACCTGAAGCCCATAGGCTATTAGACCTCGGTCATAAACGGCTACAATAGGATCAAGAATTCAGTTGTTTTTAGCCCTGGATTAGTATTCAAGGTATAGGTTTTATTCTTTTAGATGATGCGCAGATACTGAATTATGATTTAAAAGGATATTTTTATGATTACAAATAAAACTATTTTAGCAGACTAAATTAATCATATTATGAAATCCCCGTTTTCTTTTTTATCGCAACAACTATTTGTCAAAAGACCTTATCAGATTTTTTTGACAAACCTTTTGGTCATCACAATAGCAACCAATCTGCTGTGTTTGTTGCCACTGACTGATTTATCTGCTCAGAGTACAACTGAAGCAAGTGTACAAATAACGGCTGAAGTGCAAGCCGATCCTCCTAGAATTACTCTGTCTTGGCCGGCTCATGATGAGGCCACCAATTTTATCGTTTACAGAAAGCTTAAGTCCGCTAATGCCTGGGGAAGTGTCGTTGCCAATTTAAGTGGAGTGACCACCCAGTTTGTCGATAGCACAGTCAGTAAAAATGTTTCCTACGAATACCGTGTGTCGAAGCTTGGGAATGCATCATCCGGATTCGGATATATCAATGCAGGCATCGAAGTCGCTGCTTTTGAATCGAGAGGGATTGTATTGTTGATCATAGATGATACAATGATCGATTCTTTAAATGACGAGATAGACCAATTAGTATCAGATTTTGAAGGCGATGGATGGAAAGTTAAAAAGCATGCCGTATCCAGAGATGCTGATGTGCCTTCCGTAAAAGCAACGATCCTGAATATGTATAATGAAGATCCGGCTAATACCAAAGCATTGTATTTGTTAGGGCGTATTCCTGTTCCTTACAGTGGAGATATCTATCCGGATGGACATCCTGATCATGAAGGTGCTTGGCCTGCGGATGTTTATTACGGAGATATGAATGGTGTCTGGACGGACAATAGCGTCAATGTCGTGGTCGCCAATGCTGAGCGTCATCGAAATGTGCCGGAAGATGGTAAGTTTGATCAAAGTTTTATTCCTACCGATATAGAATTGCAAGTTGGAAGGGTCGACTTTGCCAATATGCCGGCATTCGCAGATTCTGAAATACAACTCTTGAGAAATTATTTAAACAAGAGTCATGCCTACAAGCATAAAATATTTACAGCCACCCGAAGAGCCATAGTAGATGATAATTTCGGATATTTTGGTGCAGAAGCATTTGCCGCAAGCGGTTGGAAGAACTTTGGTCCTTTGTGCGGATATGAATCCGTCATGGCAGGAGATTATTTTACGACAACGGCGGATAGTAGCTACTTGTGGTCCTATGGTTGCGGTGGTGGATCGTATACGAGTGCCGGTGGAATAGGGAATACAAATAATTTTGCGGCAGCTGACTTGCAATCTGTTTTTACATTATTGTTTGGAAGTTATTTCGGTGATTGGGATGCGACAAACAATTTTCTGCGTGCACCATTAGCACAGGGAAAAACTTTGACCAATGCCTGGAGTGGTCGCCCTCATTGGATGCTTCATCACATGGGCCTAGGTGAAAATATTGGTTATGGAGCAAGGTTGACACAAAACAATAGTGGATTGTATTTTGCCAGTTATGGCGCACGCTTTATTCATATCGCATTAATGGGTGATCCCACATTGAGAAATGATGTCGTAGCACCTGTTGCCAATGTCGTGGCACAACGGAATGCAAATGGAGCTGAAATTTCCTGGGAAGCTTCTTCAGACAATGTCATTGGTTATTATGTTTATACAAAGAGCGAGCAATCACAGGATTATATGCGATTGAATGATGAAGTCATTAATTCTACTGATTATCTGGACCCATGTATATATGATGAAGGAATTCACTCTTATATGGTGCGTGCGGTATCCTTGCAAGAATCCCCAAGTGGAACTTATTATAATATGAGTCAGGGTATTTCAGATACGGTGATGAGTACTGGTATTGTAGAAGCTGACGCTATCGCAAATTGGGAAGTTGTCGGAAGTGTAGTCAACTTCACAAATATTTCCACCGAGGCGACAACCTATGAATGGAATTTCGGTGATGGCAATACGAGCACAGAAGAAAATCCATCACACACGTACCTGGATGGATTTTTTACAGGATATTTAGTGGCCTGGAATGCATGTAGCGCAGATACATTTCATTTCGAAATCTATATCTCTACAACGGGTGTAAGTACTATTCAGGATGATCCAACAATTCTGGTGTCTCCATCTCCTTCATCCGGTTTGATCACGATCAGTTGGGAAACAGAAGATGTGGCGTTGCTTAGCGTTAGTTTGATATCGATTGATGGAACTAAAGTATTTGCAGATCGTAAGGTCGCACATGGTGAAACGATAGATTTATCATCGCTTGCTTCCGGGATGTATTTATTGCATATCAATAAAGCAGGTAAGCGCAGCATGAAGAAGGTTGTGCTTGACTAGAGAGTGACGTGGGATATGTAGTACTGGTTCTCTCCCAAAACCAATCAATGCACCGTCATTCCGACTGCAAGGAGGAATCTACTTTTCGATTGCATAGTCATTTCAATTGTGGCGTCGGGAACAAAATAGGATTCTTCGCTGCTCTCAGAATGACAGTCTTTTATGGCGTATACTGATGACTTGGGCTATTGATTTTCCATTTAGAATATTTGACAAAGTCCTGTAAGAACTCCAGGTAGCGTTGGGGTTCACCCCTAAGCAAAAGAATAATCATTATTAAAACGGCCGCTCAGAATGACATTCTTTTATGAGGGGTGTATAGGAAAGAGATCATATCACGGTCACAATGACATAAGATGTCACGCTGAAAACGATTGCCAATAAGAAAATCGTATAAGAGAATCCAAGCAAAGCATATTTTCGCTCTAAGACCAATCCGTTGTGATACATGTCGGTCAACATATGATCGTAGATGCGATCTCTGGAGCTCATCATTTCATGCATTTCTGCTTTGTACTCAGAAAGTGATTTGCGGTAGTAGTTGTGAAAGAAAAGAGCACTATGCCCTTCTTTGTTGGTTCGAATGATTTTGGGCTTTAAGGAAAGAATCGCACAGATGGCCGAGACACAGCAAAAGGCAAGCAATATGCCGAGTGGAAGTACCACTTCGATTTGTTCGGTTATCGGTGAACCTTCTATAGAAAGGCCTGAACTGAATACAGCGATGATTAGAAAAATTAGTGCTGTGCAGATTGCCGTTATCATATTCGCTTTTTTATCTGCGATGGAGATCAATTCTAATTGATTCCTACCCGAGACAGCAAATAAAGTATCTGTTCCTTCGCGGCTAAAGGATGGCAATGCGTTAGAATCATTTTCTTTCATGGTGAATAGTTTGGAAGAAAGATAAATATTTTTGATGGCTCTTCCGGAGAGAAGTCAATTAGAAGCGCTTCCTATGTTATTTCGGAAGGGAGAGTCAGTCAGCACATGGGAAAGCATATCTTATTCTTCTCGTAATATTTCGTCCTTCCTGAGTTTGATGACAAAGTGAGTTAATCCAACCACAATGATCAATGCAGCTGTGGCTTGTATCCACAGTCCTCGAATGGAGGGAAGAAAGAGAAAGTAATTGTAATAGCCATGGATAAAGGCAGAGAAGCCTAAAGCCATCCAACTGTATAATGATCTGCTGGTTTTAAAGACTTTCGCCTCGCCAAGAAAGAATCCCATGATGATCGCAAAAACAGCATGCGCAGGGACAGCGGTAAACATGCGAACTAATGCTGTTCCACCACCGCCATTTAAAACATAGATTATATTTTCAGTGACGGCAAAACCCATGCCTACCATGACACTGTATACAATACCATCGAAGGGATGTTTGAAGTTTTTATTGTAAAATAGATAGCCCCGGAGGAAAAGAAATTTGGCCCCTTCTTCTACAAGCCCCACAAAGATCAATGCTCTGATCATTTGATGAATTATATTTCCTTGCTCAACATTCGTGTTGGTATGCAGTAGATAGCCTATCCCGATGGATATACAGAAACTTAGGATGCCGCAAATGATGCTCAGAAGGATTAACCTTGTAGGCTCCAGGTCACGTGGATCTTTGTAGTAGATGTATACGCCAATAGCGACTCCGGGAGCAATCGCAAGTATGAGAAGGATAATCGTCTGCAGCATAATGTCCTAAAGGTAAAAAACGGAATATCTGTTGATCAGTCGATCAATGTAATAATTTCAATGAAATCATCCATTCGTCAAAATGTCCCTTGCCCTCTATCTCCCATGCCTGCGCATAGCCAAAAGAGAGAGTCGATGGGAGTAGCGAGAAAGTCACCATTCGAATGTCTATTTGTCCACCCAAATTACCAAATTTATTATCCTTATATCCGGGATCAACCGTTGTCGTATAGAGTACCGAAGAGAAAACAGTAGGCTGTATCCAGTTGACGAAAAAATTAAATCCACCGAGATTCCTGAAATGAAGAGGTGGGATAACAAATTCAGCCATTAACTTCCC
>JBBKXT010000020.1:0-3017 GCA_037969625.1 Saprospiraceae bacterium | reverse complement strand
CTACTATACATTGGATGCCCAACACTCTTACATATTGTATGTCGCCCTTGCAGGGCTTATTTGTTTTTGTCATCTTTTGTGATTGGGCTGCGCCCAACCCTTTGGTAGGTCGCCCCTGCAGGGCTTTTGTTTTCTACTTAACGCAACCGTCCATTAAAAATATGCCTCCCGTCTGCGGAAAGCCACATTTTATAGCACAAGGCCCTAGCCTAATGATGCGGATCGAACATTTTTCCTACTAGCCCGCCTCAGACGGGCAACATATCTTAGCACAAGGCTCTTGCCTTATGAAATGGATTCAATAATCACATTTAAGCCCTGAAGGGGCGACATATCTTAGCACAAGGCTCTAGCCTTGTGATCAGGACACAACAATCCACACAAAGCCCTGAAGGGGCGACATACTTGTCTTCAGTGATGAAGCAATGATTGGGCAGTACCAACTATGCCAGATATCAATCATTCCTGGCTATCATACCTTGTCCGTCTCAAAAGGGCAATATTTTTTTTCTATTGTTTCAATCGAACCCAATGTAAAATCCTATTTCCTATGGTTACTTGTAGTAGCGCATATAATAATCTCTCTTCCCTTCCATCCACTCGGTGTAGTACAGCGAACCAAGTCTGAAACGTGGTGCAAGTTTGCTTTTGGATTCGAGTTGGTATTCTAACTTGCAGAATAGGCTCGGAAGATGATCAACAGATGGAATACCAGAGATCGTCCTAATAGAAATCACCGTTTGCTGTGAAGCTTTCTGAAAACTAAATGCAGCATATGGAGGCCACTCATCCATTGGAAATGATGAGCTCAATTGAAATGAATCCACTGGTAAAATCATCTTAGCTTCCTGAGCAAAAGCATAGGCGATCATTAACATACAAATACCTAATGAAAACAATTTCATTTTATAAAGATAGGGGGATTGAAGCAGACTTAAATTCTTAAAAGAATTAGATTACGTTTGCAAGACACCCGTATTGAAAGGCTCTATGGGTGCATGATCTGCTGCCTTTAATGATTGCGAAATAAATGCACGCGTATCCCTCGGATCGATGATCGCATCTACCCACAATCGCGCTGCTGCATAATACGGCGATGTTTGTTCGTCATACCTCGCTTTGATTTTATCAAACAATGCTTGTTCACTATCGGGATCAGGCGCTTCACCTTTTGCAGCAAGAGAGGATACTTGTATTTGTGTTAGCACTTTTGCTGCTACGGCACCACCCATCACAGCGATATTGGCTGTAGGCCATGCAGCGATAAATCTTGGATCATAGGCTTTTCCACACATAGCATAATTGCCTGCGCCATAACTATTCCCTGCAATGATGGTGATTTTGGGAACGGTACTGTTGGAAACGGCATTGACCATCTTCGCTCCATCTTTGATGATGCCCCCATGTTCAGAACGCTTGCCAACCATGAAACCCGTAACGTCATGAATAAAAACGAGTGGAATTTTTTTCTGATTACAATTCAAAATAAATCGTGTCGCCTTATCTGCAGAATCAGAATAGATCACACCCCCTAATTGCATTTCTCCTTTCTTTGATTTGACGACTTCTCTTTCATTGGCTACGATACCTACTGACCAACCATCAATCCGTGCGTATGCACAGATAATTGTTTTTCCATATTCTTCCTTATAAAAAGTCATCTTGCCATCGTCCACCAGATGTTTCAAAAGCGCTTTCATGGAATATGGCTTTGCTTGATCTGCCGGCATATGGTTTAAAATAGAATCGTAATCTCCGGGTGGTGCCAATGGTGCCTCACGATTCAAATGGGTGGATGAAATCGGTCCAAATCTAGAGACCAAATCGCGAATCGTTTTTAGGCATGTTTCATCATCCGGCATTTTATAATCAGTCACACCGGAGATTTCACTGTGCGTGGTGGCTCCTCCGAGATCTTCTTGTTCAACATTCTCGCCGATGGCTGCCTTCACTAAATAAGGTCCCGCCAAAAAAATTGAACCCGTGCCTTCAACGATCAATGCTTCGTCAGACATCGCAGGTAGATATGCGCCACCCGCTACACATGAACCCATGATCGCAGAAATCTGTGGGACGCCCATCGAAGACAACTTAGCATTGTTTCTAAAAATGCGTCCGAAATGTTCCTTGTCCGGAAATATCTCATCCTGCAAGGGAAGGAATACGCCGGCACTATCGACAAGATAGATGATCGGAATCCGATTTTCCATCGCAATCTCTTGTGCTCTCAAATTTTTCTTTCCTGTAATAGGAAACCATGCACCGGCTTTTACAGTGGCATCATTGGCCACGACAAGACAAGTTCTTTTAGAGATTTGGCCCATGACAACAACGACGCCTCCCGAAGGACAACCACCATATTCTTCATACATCCCATCGCCGGTGAATGCACCAATTTCCATGGTGGGCGTGTCCGGATCCAGTAATTTTTCGATGCGTTCACGAGCTGTGAGTTTGCCGAGTTTATGTTGCTTATCAATTTTCTTTTGTCCACCCCCTAATGCAACAGTTTCAAATTTGCGTTGCATTTGGGATATAAGGAGCTTCATGGCATCCTCATTTTTAAGTTCATCTATGTTGTACGAAGGCATGGTCGAAAGATAAGTGTTTGCATTCAACAGGCACAGTAATGCTTTAGAATTTGAGATTATGTATAGAGGAATAGGTGCTGTCAAAACAATGAATTGATCAGTGACTAATCTGATATTTGTCTGAATACTTTTAATATAATACTTATTTATAATATTTATTATACTAACAAACAATATTTTATACAACATACTAAGTGAATGATAAGCAACCACGAGCGTAAATTCGCTATTTTGAAGCCTCTAACGAATTTGTATGGAACAACCGATCATCAATCTCACAAGTGACACACTGACGAAGCCAACGTCCGGCATGCTGAAAGCTATGATGCAAGCAGAAGTGGGGGACGATGTGTTTGGACAGGATCCGACCACGATGGCCTTGGAACGCAAAATGGCTGAAATGTTTGGTCATGAAGCGGCCTTATT
>JBBKXT010000019.1:0-6359 GCA_037969625.1 Saprospiraceae bacterium | reverse complement strand
TCCTGTTGGATTTTTGGGATACTTAGTTCGGCATGCATCGCCTGGAAAAGTTATACAGACTACCAATTATTAGCGGATACCGCTTTGCAGATATTTTATGTCGGCATGGGCATCTTGGGTCTCATTTACTGGTATAAAGGAAGCACTGAAATCGGGAAGAAAGTTATCATCACCTCTCCATGGATCAAGCATTTACAAGCTGTCATCATTTGCCTTGTTTTAAGTTGGCCGCTCTCCTGGTTACTGATCAATTTCACGGATGCGCGTTATGGTTTTGTCGATACCTTGCTGACATGTTTGTCTGTATGGGCGACGATTCTTTTGATTCGCAAGGATCTCCACAATTGGATTTACTGGATAGTGATTGATGCCGTATATGTGATACTTTATTTGAAGACCGATGGATATCTGTTTGCGCTGTTGTTTCTCATCTATGCCATCATCTCTATATATGGCCTAAAGCGATGGACCGATTCTAAGAATCAAGAAAGAGCAGTTAGTGAGAAAATTACATTAACAGATGAACTGTAGAATTCGTTTCTCTGCGTGATTTTATAGATTTCAACTGCTCTGCGTGAGGTAATTTTTTCTTGGCTCCCGCTCAGCGGGATGGCGTCTTTGCGTGAGATAATTTTTTCACTCCGTCACTGCGTCACTGGCCTCTGCGTGATTTTAAAAATTTCAACTACGTCTCCGCATGAATTTTCTAAAGCATTTATCGCGCGCAGAGACGCAGTTAAGGTTTCTCAATAACTCGTTAACCCTCTACCCCTCATAAAAATCTCATGTCTCAGGTCTGGATAGCAAATTATATTCGTAATATTGATCAACCGTGACTAAATTCCACATCGATCCGAATATCGCCAGAGCGAAAACAATTTCTACAGATGTCTATCTGGATGAAAGCATCTTCGAGCTCGCCAAAGACAAAATATTTGCCTCCTCCTGGCAGTATGTAACAGATGCGGACCAACTCTCGGAAAATGGGACTGTCTATCCTTTTACATTTTTGCCCGGATATCTCGATGAGCCTCTTTTGCTGTCAAGAGATAAGGAAGGTTCACTACATTGCTTATCGAATGTGTGCACCCACAGAGGGAATCTACTCATCGACGAACCCTGTCAACTCAATCATATACAATGTAAGTACCATGGCAGGAAGTTCAAACTGAATGGTAGTTTCTCATTTATGCCCGAGTTTTCAAAAGTGGAAAACTTCCCAGCGAAGAGTGATGATCTGACAGTGCTTCCTTTGTTTCAATGGGGAAAGTTTTTATTTGCTTCCATAGGAAAGGCGGCTGATGCATCTGATTATTTCGGTGAAATGATACATCGCATGAACTGGCTTCCGTTGAGTGAATTCAAATTTCGTCCGGACTTGTCAAATGATTTCGTAGTGGAAGCTAACTGGGCCTTGTATTGCGAAAATTATCTCGAAGGATTTCACATCCCTTTTGTACATGCAGGCTTGAATGAAGTGATTGATTATGGAAGCTATTCAACAGAGATTTTCTCTTTGTCTAATGTACAACTCGGCCTGGCGCGTGAAGGTGAATTGGCATTTGATTTGCCAAAGGAAAGTGTGGACTATGGGAAAAGGGTAGGCGGATATTATTTCTGGGTCTTTCCAAATATGATGTTCAATTTTTATCCCTGGGGACTCTCCATAAATATTGTAAAACCAAAAGCAATCGATCGAACGGAAGTTTCATTTCTAACCTATATGTGGGACGAAAGCAAATTTGATAAAGGCGCAGGAGCTGATTTGATTCGGGTAGAGCGCGAAGATGAAGAGGTGGTGGAAGCAGTTCAAAAAGGAATTCGGTCCCGATTTTATAATCATGGTCGGTACGCCCCTGAACGCGAACAAGGCACCCATCATTTTCATCAATTGCTGGCCAATTTTCTTGGCTGACCACAGCATCATTCTTTAATTATTTGAATTGTAGAATTCTAAATTTATGAGCATACATAAGTCCACATCAACCAAATTAATAACGCCCATTATTATAGTTGCGGCACTAGGTTATTTTGTTGATATCTATGACATACTACTTTTTGGAATAGTCAGAACAGCCAGCTTAGTTGATCTGGGGATTACAGGTGATGCCAATAGAAATGCCGGAGAGTTTTTAATCAGCATGCAGATGTATGGGATGTTGCTTGGCGGAATTCTCTGGGGGATATTAGGAGACAAGAAGGGTAGGCTGTCGGTTTTGTTTGGTTCTATTTTTCTTTATTCCATCGCAAATATTGCCAATGGCATGGTGGAGTCCATCACTGCTTATGCCGTCTTTCGATTTATTGCCGGAGTGGGTTTGGCGGGAGAGTTGGGTGCAGGTATTACGCTCGTATCAGAATCCATGCCGAAAGAAAAACGTGGCTACGGCACATTGATTGTTGCTTCTGTTGGCTTGACAGGGGCTATTGTAGCGAATCTCGTTTATCAATATTTTGGTGATTGGCGATTGTGTTATTATGCAGGGGGAGTGCTTGGCCTTTTGTTGTTGTTTCTGCGGTTGAGTGTGAAAGAATCCATGATGTATAAGGAAGTGGAAAAGGGCGATGCAAGCCGAGGCAACTTCCTGTCTTTGTTTACCAATAAAGCGCGATTTGTAAAGTATATGCGATGTATTCTGATTGGTATTCCACTATGGTTTCTGGTGGGTGTGTTGATCACTTTTTCTCCCGAATTTGCAAAAGCACTTGGCGTGATCGGTGCCGATGAAATAACAGCGGGTCATGCGATCGCGTGGTCATATGGTGGACTTGTTTTTGGAGATATATTTACTGGTTTACTGAGTCAATACATGAAGAGTAGAAAGAAAGTGATGTATATTTTTCTTGTTTTCAACTTGCTGATGATTTTTATTTACCTCAATGCATTCGGAGTCTCTAGTAGTATGTTTTATTTCCTTTGTGCCATGTTGGGATTTTCGGTAGGGTATTGGGTTATATTCGTCACCATTGCCGCAGAACAATTTGGAACGAATATTCGATCGACTGTTACCACGACGGTCCCCAATTTTGTAAGAGGTTCATTGCCGATCATTATTATCCTGTATCAGTTTTTCAGAGACAAAACATTTGATGGAGATATACTACGTGCTTCCATGGTCATGGCGGTTATTCTTGCGATCATCGCATTAGCCTCCCTTTGGAAACTAAAAGAAACTTTCTCTGCGGATTTAGATTATGTGGAAACAACTTGAAGGGGTGAACGGTGCACGGTCTACGGTGAACGGGAAAATTAATTACGAATGTTTAGACCCTATACTTCGACGAAGGAGGTGGTTCAGGGGACGCGCATGCAAGATGCCAAACCCGAGATTTTTATTCGAACTAACCTAGAGAGTTTTAACCTCTTAACCCTTTAACCTCCTCAAAATCCACATGATAATGATCATCATGAAGTTTGTTGATGAAGTCACTTAGTCGCCCGGGAATAAAAATATCGCGTTGAAGGATCACTTCGCCCATCTCAGTATTGTATAGCTCATCCTGCAGATCAGTTTTAAAGAGAATTTTACGAATACGCAGACCATTATTTTTAGCAGCATCATCAAGTGCGATGATATGCCTGGCCATTGTTTCAAAATCAATTTTTGTTTTGGGGCTGAGACTAATTTGTCCATGGTTATTAAATTTCAGGAGGTAGTGAAAGAGCCCAAAGTCATCAGATAAGACATCAATTTTTTCTCCTCGTTTGACAGGTACCATAAAATCAGCACTGGTGCCATTTTCATGCGTCCAGTGGAAAAGCATCTGTCCACCGTTTTTGCGTGAGCATTCCATGATCCTGAATTTTCTCCCGGGACAGGATGTCTCACATTCACTGTATGCAGACAGGATCGTTTGATACACCCTGTCGGTGACATAGCCGCAGTTGAGAATGTAATAACTAAATCGACTAAAGTATTGAAAGTTATTTCCTTTAAACGGAACCAGCCAACCATTCTTTAATTTTCCATTCCGCGCACTACCGATCGATTCACTGACTCCTGAATTTTTGTGAAGAATCTCAGGAATTGATAAAAGACCCAGCAGGATAATGATTCCAAATGGAATGATCCATCGCTTTTTTAGCTTCATTTGATGTAAACTTATGGACCTGAGACCTGGTACCCACAGTGAAGGCGCAGTCCTTCATCTGGACCTGGTACCCACAGTGAAGGCGCAGTCCTTCACCTGGACCCGAGACTCAATTTTCCTCCCTTCTCACCACCCCTGAACTACCTCCTACGTCGGAGTTCAGGGTCTGCGCTGCGCTCCGATCAACAATCACAAAGTTCCTCTCAACTCCTGCTCTCTTTCAATCGCTTCGAATAAGGCTTTAAAGTTTCCTTTGCCAAAAGACTTCGCGCCTTTGCGCTGGATGATCTCAAAAAACATAGTTGGTCTGGATTGAACCGGCTTGGTGAAGAGTTGCAATAGGTATCCTTCATTATCTCTGTCAATCAGAATGCCTAAATCACTCAATGGTTTCAAGTCTTCATCTATTTCGCCGACGCGGTCAAGTACCGTATCGTAATAGGTGGAAGGCACCCGCAAAAATTCAACACCACGAGCTTTAAGTTTTTCTACCGTATCAATTATATTGTCTGTTGCCACAGCGATGTGCTGAACGCCTTCATCTTCGTAAAAATCTAGATATTCTTCTACCTGCGATTTCTTTTTTCCGGCTGCCGGTTCATTGATAGGAAATTTTACATATCCATTTCCGCTACTCATCACTTTACTCATCAAGGCAGTATATTCTGTTGAAATATCCTTGTCATCAAAAGAAAGAATGTTTTCGAAACCCATTACATCCTGATAAAATTGTACCCAGTAGTCCATGCGGCCCAATGCAACATTTCCCACCATATGGTCGACGTATTTCAGACCAACAGAAGCAGGATTGTAGTCTGTTTTGTGCGGAACGAATCCTGGAAGGAATGTTCCCTTATAATCTTTGCGTTCTACAAATATGTGTACCACCTCGCCGTAGCAATGAATACCGGATCGCACAACACGTCCATGTTCATCTTCTTCTACAGTAGGTTCCATGTAGGACTTCGCACCTCTTGATGTCGTTTGCTTCCATGCATCGGTAGCATCATCCACCCAAAGGGCAACGACCTTTACACCATCGCCATGTTTGTCAATATGCTTCCCAATAGCAGAATTGCTATGTAGCGGAGAAGTAAGTACCAGTCTAATTTTATCCTGAGCCAAAACATAAGATTCGGTATGCTTATCTCCGGTTTCAAGACCTTTATAGGCAAAGTCCTGATAACCAAAAGCTGTTTTATAATAATGCGCCGCTTGTTTTGAATTGCTCACATATAATTCTACATAATCCGTTCCGTTAAGAGGTAAAAAATCCTCTACAGCTACTGGATTGACTTCGTTTTGAGTGGATACTGACATAATATGTTGACTTTAATTTTTTTACAAATATACAGATGAATATAGATAATGACTTATACGCGCGCAGGTAGTATTTTGTTGGCTACTTCGCCAAAACCAACACGATGGGTTCCTTTTTCAGCCCTGCCACGTAAGGTAACAGTATCGCCGTCCATTATAAACGAACGGGTTTCGCCATTATTTAGTGTGATTGGGTTTTTGCCGGCAACAGATATCTCCAACATGGAACCGAGTGATTCTCTGTCTTTACCACTGATCGTGCCGGAAGCCATCAGGTCCCCAATATTGACATTACATCCATTGCAGGTGTGATGTGCTAATTGTTGACACATGTTCCAGTACATGTATTTGAAATTGGATTTCGATACAATGTTTTCAGCACCATTTTCAGGTGTAATCACGACATCGAGTGAGATGTCATAATTTTTAGCACCTTCATACTGTAGGTAGGGTAGTACACCGGGCTCTTGATTTGGCCCATCAACACGAAAGGGTTCCAGTGCTTCTAATGGGACAATCCATGGAGCGATTCCTGATGCAAAGTTTTTTGCGAGAAAAGGTCCTAGCGGAACATACTCCCACGTTTGCACATCGCGTGCAGACCAATCATTGAATAAGACTAATCCAAAAATATGATCCTCCGCATCACCCGTTGATATGGTCTCACCAACAGCAGTCTTTTTGCCAATCACAAATCCCATTTCCAATTCAAAGTCAAGGCGCTTCGTGGGTCCAAAGACAGGTGTGTCTGAGTCAGCCGGTTTCGTTTGTCCCTGCGGACGAACCACCGGCGTTCCACTTACAACTATCGAAGAAGCTCGGCCATGATAACCCACCGGCAAATGGCGCCAGTTTGGAAGAAGTGCATTGTCCGGATCGCGAAACATTTTGCCAACATTCGTAGCATGTTCGATGCTGGAATAAAAATCAGTGTAGTCTCCAATCGC
>JBBKXT010000018.1:0-4730 GCA_037969625.1 Saprospiraceae bacterium | reverse complement strand
GGCATGCTGAAAGCTATGATGCAAGCAGAAGTGGGGGACGATGTGTTTGGACAGGATCCGACCACGATGGCCTTGGAACGCAAAATGGCTGAAATGTTTGGTCATGAAGCGGCCTTATTTTGTCCGTCAGGAACGATGACCAATCAGATTGCTATTAAAGCCCAAACGCAGCCTTTGGACGAAATCCTGTGTGATGAACTGGCGCATATCTACCGATACGAACTTGGTGGCTATGGTTTCCATTCGGGGGTAAGCATCCATGTGATGCGTGGGGAAGGGGGCATCGTCACCCCAGCAATGGTAACTGCCGGCGTCAAACCAAAAGCCGACTGGAATCCCATTTCAAAGTTGCTTTGCCTTGAAAACTCTATAAATATGGGTGGTGGAACCTATTATTCCTTCGAACAAATCAAAGCATTAACCGAAACAGCGCGAAAGCATGGTTTGAAAACCCACTTGGATGGTGCAAGGCTTTTCAATGTTCTGGTTGAAACCGGTGATTCACCTAAATCGTATGGGGAGCAATTCAACAGTATCTCCATTTGTCTTTCAAAAGGGCTTGGCGCACCGGTAGGTTCAGTCCTCATCAGTGATGCAGAAACCATTTCAATGTCCAGAAGAATTCGAAAAGTGATGGGCGGCGGTATGCGTCAATCCGGTTATCTCGCAGCGGCCGGTATTTATGCTTTGGATCACCACATTGATAGATTAAAAGAAGATCATGATCGAGCGCGTCGCGCGGCTAAAAAGTTATCTGATATGTCCTGGGTGGCTGAAATTCTACCGGTCAAAACCAATATCGTCATCTTTCGCGTCGCAGATCATCTCAAGGCAAAAGCCGTAGAAACTGCATTACTAAAGAAAAACATTGTTTGTCTGGCGATCAATGAACAATTCATTCGCTGGGTGTTTCATTATGATATAAATGAAGAAATGACAGCTATAATTGAAAATTTAACGGATGATCTCTTTTAATAGTCGCTTAAAAGGGTGACCTTTATTCATTCCAAAACGTTATATAATCGGAATAAAAGAATACTTGTATGAGAACCATTTGCCTATTGGCCCTGATGCTCCCCCTTTTCACCAATGCACAGGAATCACTCAACATGACCTTGTTGAGCAATCTGGATCTTCCGGATCTGCCTACAAGATTTGGCTCTGAATACAATGATATTTGGGGATATACCACTGCCGGTGGATCAGAGATTGTAATTATCGGCGGTACGCAAGACGTTTTCTTCATTGATGTGACTATTCCGGCTTCTCCTGAATTGATCCACACCCACAATGTCAAAAACTCTCCTTCAGGCACTACTAACAACTCGCTGTGGAGAGATTTCAAAAGCTATGGCAATTATGTTTATGCCGTTGCAGACGAAGGCACTTCAGGCCTGCTCATCTTTGATATGAGCGATGCCCCCGGCACCATCACGATGGTCAAGCAGACAGTAGAATTTTTTAACAAAACCCACAATATTTATATCGATGAACAGCATGGACAGCTTTATGCTGCCGGAAGCAATTCTGTGAATAATGGCCTCGTCATTATTGATTTAACGACTGATCCGGCGGACCCGGATATGTACCGAAATGTTCCGCTCAATGGCGTAGGCGGTGGTTATGTTCACGATGTTTTTGTTAGAGATAATATTGCTTATTGTAGTCATGGAAGTTTGCAAAAACTCCAAATGTACGACTTCAGTGATTTGCCAAATTTTGAAGTAGTAGGAGTAATTGAAAACTACCCGGATCCAGGTTATAATCACAGTAGCTGGCTCAATGAAGAAGGCAACATGCTTGTCATGTGTGATGAAACGCATGGCAGCGACGTAAAACTGGTGGATGTCACGGATCCATTGGATATTTCTTCCGATGATATAGAAACTTTTTATTCGGAACTCCTTGGCCCGGATGCACCGAGTGCAAGCGTAGCCCACAATCCTTTCATTTTAGGGGATCTGGTCTACATATCTTACTACCATGATGGTGTACAGGTGTTTGATATTTCAAACCCCGGCAATATCGAGGTCGTGGCTTACTATGATACCTATCCGGATAATACCGGCTATAGTGGTTATGATGGTTGTTGGGGAGTATATCCCTATTTTCCATCAGGAATTATTGTTGGCTCTGATCAGAATTATGGGTTGTATGTCTTGCAAATAGATCAACTTCCTTTAGCGATTGATTTTTTAGCTTTTGAAGCATATCGCAAACAAGGCACCGTACAGTTGGATTGGGTGATAGCGGATGCTTCTTTTGGTCATAAATTTGAAGTTAACCGATCCTTCGATGGAGGTATTACTTTTCAGCCGCTTGGCTATGTTGACCTATTAAAAGGTCAGGACCGTTATGCCTTTGTGGATCATCAGATCGCACAAGGTGTCAAATACGCCTATAGAATTGACTTTGTTCACGATGATGGCTCGCACGTGCCTTCGCCGTTGCGATTTGTGCAGACCACTATCGGTGACTTCAATTTCAGAGTAGTCAATCCGATGACTACATCATTGATCATAGATGTCCTTAGACCCTATGATGTGATTAATGTCGTGCTTTATGATCTTGAGGGCAAACCTGTTTTGAATGAAAAAGTAGCGGCACCCGGAAATAGAATGGATTTTGATATGGTTGGAATCCCGGCCGGAAGTTATGTCCTTTCCATACAAACGGGTGATCGATCAGAGAATTTGATTATTCAAAAATCTGAATAAGAATTAATTTTTTAACACAGGAAAGGAAACTGATTACCAGGACATACTATCTGCATCACCACCGCCTTCTTCTTTTGGTGCGGGATCAACTTTTGGCTTATCCTCATCTGCATGATCCTGATTGAGGTTGTTCAACTCCCATTCCGCCTGTTTTCGATCAAATTCTTCATAATCATAATCAGGCATCAAATCTATTTTGACATAATCAATGACTTCCTGGAGCGAACTCAAAAAGCGATTAAAGTCCTCCTTGTAAAGAAATATCTTATGGCGTTCATAGCTTTCAGAATTATGCTTCTTTGTGCTCTCTGTTAGCGTTACATAAAAATCCTCCCCACGTGTCTTGCGGACATCAAAAAAGTAGGTTCGTCTACTTCCGGCTTTCACCTTCTTGGAATAGACATTTTCAAATCTGGAATCGTTCGAGTTCGACATACCACACAATTTTTATATTACAAATCTAAACTTATAATTGGAATATCCCAATCACAGGTGGCTTGGATTTAGATATGTCTAGTTTTCTTCCGCCTCCAGCGCGGATACCAGTTGTTGCTGCTGCCACAGGTCGTAATAAGGTCCTCGATGACCTAATAACTGCTCATGACTCCCCTGCTCCACAAGTTTTCCCTTGTCCAGAACTAGGATTTTATCATAATCGAGCATCCCTAAAATACGGTGCGTGATAATCAAGGAAGTCTTACTGGCCAACTCTTTATTCAAAAAGTCAATAATGGTGTGTTCTGTATGGGTATCCACTGCGGAAAGGCAGTCGTCGAGAATCACCAGGTCCGGATGTTTAATCAAGGCACGGGCTATCGAGATTCGTTGTTTTTGACCTCCGGAAAGCGTCACACCTCTTTCGCCGATTCTTGTATGAAAACCTTCCGGCAAATCCATAATATCCTCATAAACAGACGCATATTTGGCATACTGATGGATCGTCTCCATATCCGCATCCGGTTTGCCAAATTTTATATTGGCTTCGATGGTATCTGAGAAAAGAAAGACATCCTGAGGTACATAAGCCATCCGTTCGCGCAATGTGGCCAGATCATACTGCTGTATAGGTATATCATCTATACGTATCTCTCCGGTTGTTGGCTCATACATACGCAGGAGCAGATCCGCTAATGTAGATTTACCTGAAGCTGTTTTGCCAATGATCGCCACTTTCTGTCCGGGTTCAATGGTAAAATCTAATTGATCAACAGCTACGATTCCTGAGTCCGGATAGGTAAAACTCACCTTATCAAAAGTGATTTTACCTTTTATTTCGGTTTTAATCGTCCCTGTATTCTGAATGGCAGAAGGAGAGCTAAGAAATTCATTGATTCGTCCCTGAGACACATTCGCCTGTTGGATGATAGAAGCGATCCAACCGATGGCCGTCACCGGCCAAGTCAACATATTTACATAGATGACAAACTCAGCAATGTTCCCGGTGGTAATCGTTTTATCAAAGACTTGAAGTCCACCAATATAAATAACCAGAATAGTACTCATCCCGATCAATACCATCATCAAAGGAATAAACATCGCCTCTACAAAAGCCAGCGACATACTTTTGGTTTTGTAGTCATTGCTTTCATTTTCAAAATGTTTGCCAAATGCTTTCTCTTGCGTGTATGACTTCACTAATCGAATCCCTGAAAAAACCTCCTGTACGATGGCCGTCAACTGACCAAGTTTTGCTTGAATCGCATGACTGCGCTGTTGAATAACCCTACTCACATAATAGATCGAAACCGATAAAACAGGCAAGGGCAGTAAAGCATATAAAGTGAGCCGCACATCTACTTTCAACATGGCATAAATCACCATGACAAATAAAGTCACCAGGTTGATCCCATACAAGACAGCAGGTCCCAGATACATCCGCACTTTGTTGACATCTTCAACAATCCTGGCCATCATATCTCCGGTCCTGTTTCGTCTGTAAAAACCCTTATCGAGTACTTGATAATGGTCATAAATCTGTTTGCGAAGATCATATTCTATGAGGCGTGACATGAC
>JBBKXT010000017.1:0-24094 GCA_037969625.1 Saprospiraceae bacterium | reverse complement strand
ATCATTAAACGAAGTGAACCATATAACGGCGATACATTGCTACCAAATGGGGCTCTGAAAAAAGTCCATTCGCGCTGTGGGTTTTCATTTTGAATTCCCACTGACATATTATTACCGGCAAAAATAAGTACCCCGGCATAGACAAAATTATTAGATACTAGTTGGATTTCGTCTACCGGAAAAGTATGCCATCCATTAAGATCACTTTCTTCGACGATGTGTTCCTCTGAATACCAAATAACAGATCCTTCATCATTTACTAATGCACCCGAGATCCTCGCACCAATTTCTGTATCATCAGAGATAAAAACCTTAACAGCCTCCACTAGTGCTTCTCCGGTAATTGTATATTTTGATAACAACATGTAATCATGGTCGTCAGCACCACCATAACTTCCTTGTACGGCTTCGTCAGAAGAATAGTTGCAGGTAAAATCCGTGGTCTCCTGCGTCCACGTTTTGACATTATTCAAATGGTTGTCATCATCCTCCAAAGAAACTGACACAAGCGTAGTGCCTGTGGCATTAGGAATAAAGTCTGAAAAGTTTAATGTTATGTTTTCATTCGGTGATAAGGAAGTAACATAAACTGTATCGAGGAAACTATTGGCACCGGATATGTTTAATGCTACAGCAACATCCCTCATCGTGTCCAAACCAACATTTTCAACATTCACACCTACCACTTGCGGCGAGGAGAAATATAGGGACGCCTCACCCAACGAATAGATTTCATTGATGGCAAGATCTTGTTGGAACACCGGTATAAATCTAAAAGTTCTGCCCGCATCAGGTTTTGGACTTTCGGGAGATCTTTCATAGTAGAGCGCATCAGGAGCTCCAAAGTTGGAATTGAGAAATGAAATCTCATCCCAAGATTGATCTGCTGTTTTGCTTGCAATCAACACCTGATCATTGGATTGGTTTAAACCTTTTAGTCCGCAAGCCACAGGTCGTAAATCAGATTCATTATCGGAAGGCATCCAATCACCATAGATAAATTCAATCGCATTGCTTGTTTCGTAAAGTTTTATTTGAAACTGCATATTATCAAATTGCGGAATAATATCTCCTGCTGCTTCACGAACATCTTTAAATTGAATCGTACATATTCTGTCAGGGGCTTCACCCGATGTGTGTACACGATATTCCGGCGAACCCAAGCCACCATCCAAATTCATGTTGAGGGCACTGAGGATGTTTATATCAGCAGGATTGTTTGTATTAAATATACCACCACTAACTTCTCTTGCATTTTCAAAATATAATGAAGTGGAAGATGGAGGTGTGTCACCCAATTTTATAAATCCATTCGTGTTTAATACAAACTGGGTGAATGGTTGACACATATATTCAAATGAAAATCCAATGTCCACCGGTGTAGAATTTGCATCATTAAACTGTGATGTAATAATCACTGTTCCGTTCGTGTCCAGATCAACATAATCACCAGGCACACTAGTTGCATTGTAATCAAAATAATTCAAGGCGGCACATGGATCATGAGGTAGGATGCGAATGGAATAATCTTCTACTTCACCCCATTGTGAATAACCACAAGGGTCATCAAGCGGTCCATTTTGACTGTCATGTAAACGGATCCGCATTTTAGTTAAGCCGAGCTGAGCAGATGCAGGCACTTGAATATCACATCTGAAGAAATCATCGCCTGATGGATTCGAAACAAAAGCAATTTCGTCAGCATCATAAAAATCGCCATCGCTATTCCAATCTACCCAAATGAATACTTGATCCGCCCAGAAAGGAACACCGTTATATACCAGTACATCTAGTGTAGATGCTTGTGTGGCTTGGACAATCTCTGTGCTGAAGTCCGAATAACCTCCCGGATCTTTTCCGGAAGGATTGTCAATGCTTCCCATGCGTACTCTTGAAATATATTCATATGATAGTTCAGAAGCGCCGGCATCGCAATATTTCAGACTGATGGTTCTGAATCCATCAGGATCGGAGACGAATAGATCTCTTGGTTCGTCGACGGTGACAGATGTACATTGTGCATCCAATTGATTACCGATGGTGGCAGAAGCAGGGACATCATAAGTCAGCCAAAAATTATTTCGTCCATCGCCCAGAATTTCTGTACCGGTAAATGTAAATTCCCCATTAGGCGAATTGACTGTTTCGCCAAATTGATTTGCTGAGGAAAATGCATTTGATGTACTTGAGAAATAAAGTTTTGCATTGGTGATATCAACAGAAGGATCTGTTGAGCCTGTCGTGTTGAATGTGAAAGAAGTGGCATTCAAGGGAGAAAGATTTCCGGTAGTTTGTACTTCAATTTTCAGTATTTCCTGATCGAGTTGATCCGGTGAAACAGCAGCCGTGTTTTGTTGCTTGGCCGTTGTCGATACATACACCATTGGTGCAGAGATATATTCAAGGGTGGTTTCCCACAATCCACGTCCAAAAGTGGCAGCTCTTAGTTTGCTTTCACCCGGATTGCCTGAGTAATAGATTTCTATTTCACCAGTTTTCACATTGGGCAATCCATCGTTGTAAGGTTCCCAGTCATTCGTTCCTTTTTTGTAATACACACCAAGTTCAGTTCCGACATATAAGTCATTGGTCGAGGTGGCTTGTTTGTTTTGAACAATCGAATAAATTGGAATAGAAGGCAAGCCTTCAGCTATTTCTGTCCATGTTTCTCCCGCATCGATAGATTCGTAAACAGCTGGTCTGCTATAACCACTGGTGGTCACCCAAAGTGTATTTTCATCATCATGCTTTACAGCGATATAGGTGATCGAAGAAAATCCATTTGGTAAGTTGCTTGTAAGATTATTCCATTGATCACCGCCATCAGTTGTACGCCAAATTGCATTATTTCCTGCGATATAGAGATACTGCGAATTGGAAGGTGCGGCTGCCATCGAACGAACTCTGCCACTGATACCGATATCGGAAATTTGTTCCCAATCATCACCTCTGTTTTCTGTTTTCCAAACCTCATTGTATCCTCCATAAAGAATATTGGGATTATTAGGATCGACAATGTAAGGAGTCACCCAATTTCCTGCTATCCGATCGCCATTTTCATCTCTGGGTGTAATATTTTTGGAATTTTGCCAGTGATTCAACGTGCGATCGATGCTGCCATAGTAAACTGTGTTGTATTGGATGTTCACGTCTGTATAATCGATCAGACATTCCATACCATCACCGCCACGTGCATCATACCAGTTATTTCCTGAATATAGTTTTGTTCCATTGTCCTGCAATCCGGTGATCACTTCATCCGGCTCAGTTTGTGATACACCAATGGAGTACATCTGGCTGATTTGAATTCCATTGGTTTTGTCAACCCAATTGATTCCGTTTTCTTTTGAAAGATACACGCCACCATCATTGCACTCAAACAAATCACCATTATTTCTAAAGGCCAATTTATGTTTATCCGCATGTACGGCTTGCGAGTTGCTGCCCACCCAGTGATTGACAATTGTCCAATGGATACCACCATCCAATGAGCGCCAAGTATTGACACCGCCGACGAGGATTACATTGGCATCCGATGGCGAACTAGCGAGTGCCAGATCATACCATCCTTGCCCATCGGTACCATCTCCGTTAGAGGACCAGGTTAAAAGATTTAAGGAGTCACCACTAAATATTTTGGTAAAAGAAGCACCACTGTCAATGGATTTAAAAATACCATGAAGCCCATTGCTACTATTGGAGGCTAATGCAAAAACCCAATCCGGTTTTTCCGGAGAAACGGCCAGTTCAATTCTTCTGGCACCATCATCATCTAATACTAAATCAAAATTTTGGCCATCGATTGATGTATGTATTTCACCTCCTTTTGTAGAGGCATAAATTATATTATTGGAACCCGGTCTGAATTCCAAGTCGATAAATTCGATGCCGCTTAACTGAGCGTCCCAAGTGTCTCCACCATCGGTTGTTTTAAAAACACCAGAAGTAGTCGCTGCTATCAGGATGTCTGTATTCGTTGGATCTTGAATTATCCTATTGACCATTTGACCATTGGCCAATGAAAAACTTAAATCGGTAGTATTCCATGTGGCACCGCTGTCTGTTGATTTCAAAACACCTATACTTCGATTGTCCCAGCCATCGCGATCACCTGTACCTATGTAAATTGTGTTTGACGTATCGAAATCATCAGGGATAATAATATCACTCACGGCGAGCACACCATTTTGATCTGTGAGCACTGTCCATGTACCACCATTGTCTTTCGTTTCCCACAAGCCTCCGGCTGCGGCACCTACCCAATATCGGTCGGTATCGGTTGGGTGAAATGCGATGCAATTGAGTCTGCCGATACCGGAATATCCGCTATTGGAGTAATCGGGTCCCATGGGTGTCCAATCGGCGGTTGATCTGTTTCGAGCAGGTGGGCGAGTACTTTCAAATTCTTTTCTCACTTGCAAGGCAGTTTTTTCAGGAAATGCACCGGTTTTGGAATCTACCAAAAAGGACATTTCATATTCCCAACGTTTGAATTGTTTCCATCCGGAAGCTTTTTTTGTTTCCCCGTTCTTTTGGTAGGTAATGGTTGATTTATCTACATGGAAAGGTGCCCAGTAGGTTTCGAATGCTTTTTGGTAATCAAACAGCGTTAGATCAGCGGGGGATTTTCCTGCCGGCAGATGTTCGAGCCAGGGTTGTGCAGAAAGCGTAGAAATAGAGAGCAAAGTCAGAATCGCCAGAATCGTGTTCTTCATAAAACAGAGGTGAAGGTTATTATGTATTATAAGGGGCTGAAGATAATGAAAAAGAAAGGCGGAACGGGGTGGTAATCCGTCGTTTTGACGGTCGATGGGCAGATTTTCATGAATTATTGGTGATTGGGCTTAGAGCATAGGGCAAAGAGCAAAGAGCGCAAAGGTTATGAGGGTTATTTAGGTTATAAAGGGAATAGTAAAATCTGCTGGACTGCCGATGCATGGAGTTTGCTCCTGCATCTCTTTTCGTTCAGTGGAATCAACAGAATATTCGATGGAGGACAAAGGGAATAGTAAAATCTGCGAGACTGCCGATGCATGGAGTTTGCTCCTGCATCTCTGTCTCTACCGATTCCTCAATGGCGCAAAGAGCACAAAGATTATGAGGGTTATCAATATCTGCGTGCTCTGTTTTTTTTTGTCACCGCTATTTGCGGGAAACCTTTCTGGTTCTAGGGATTCCTTAGAAGAGCACAATCGCTTTACGCAAGCGGAAAATATAATCTTTCCATCAAATATAAATTATCTATAGCGAGAAGATAGAACTCGAGTAGAGGAGCAAAGATGATTTTTCAATTCAACAGAGTTGCAGGAGTAAACTCCATGCAACGGCAATTGAGGGTGCCTACAAGTCGTGTGTCTCGCGTCGAATAATCTCAGGTCTAAATTTCGTAACGTTGAAGCCTTCCAATTCCCTAAACTTTCTAAACCCCCTAAACAATAAGCGCCGTAGGCGCTTCGTGCTCAACTCTTCTTAATATCGTGGATCTTATGCCACGGCCCTAGTCCTCTAGCTCTTTCCAATACACATTAAACCCTACGCATTACACAGCATTAATTTCTTCAAGCAACTGCTCTGCAAATTCAGCAACCGTAATTGTTCCTTTATCCCCTTCACTCTGCACTCGCAAGGCAACTTTCCCATCTTCCATCTCCTTGTCACCGACGAGCAACATGTAAGGAACTTTTTTCATTTCCGTATCTCTGATTTTGCGGCCGATCGTCTCGTTTCGATCATCGATATAGCCAGATAAGTCTGCAGCTTCAAGTTGCGCCAAGACTTCTTTCGCATAAGGAATATGGCCCTCACCGATCGGAAGAATAGCAAACTGATCCGGTGCCAACCAAAGCGGAAGTTTGCCGGTAGTGTTTTCAATAAGGATGCTGATGAATCGCTCCATGCTTCCGAAAGGAGCGCGATGGATCATGACCGGACGATGAGATGCATTATCCGCTCCTATATATTCTAATTTAAAACGTTCCGGTAGATTATAGTCCACTTGAATGGTTCCTAATTGCCAGGTACGACCGATGGCATCCTTGATCATAAAATCAAGTTTAGGGCCATAAAAAGCAGCTTCACCAGCGACCTGCTCTGCTTCCAGTCCGGCTTCGGCAACAGCATCAATAATCGCTTGCTCTGCTTTTGCAAAGTTCGCCGGATCCCCTAAATATTTTTCAGGTTTGCTTAAATCACGCAAAGAGATTTGTGCTTTAAATTCTTTAAAACCGGCTTTGGCTAGTACTAATTTCGTGAGCTCAAGTACTTTCAAGAATTCTTCTTGCACCTGCTCAGGCATGCAAAATATATGCGCATCATCCTGTGTAAATCCTCTTACGCGCGATAAGCCATGCAGCTCACCGCTTTGTTCGTAACGATATACTGTACCAAACTCAGCTATTCGGATTGGAAGCTCTTTGTAAGAATGTGGTTTGTGTCCGTAAATTTCACAATGGTGAGGGCAGTTCATTGGCTTCAACAAAAACTCTTCACCTTCTTTTGGGGTGTGAATCGGTTGGAAACTATCTGCACCGTATTTTTCATAGTGACCGGAAGTAACGTACAATTCTTTTTTACCAATATGCGGAGTCATCACTTCCTGGTAACCTTGCTTTACTTGTTCTTTGCGCAGGAAATTTTGCAATCGATTTCTGACGATAGTTCCTTTGGGCAACCATAAAGGAAGACCGGCGCCAACTTTTTCTGAGAAGGTAAATAGTTCGAGTTCGGCACCTAATTTACGATGATCTCTTTTTTTAGCCTCTTCCATCATGACAAGGTATTCCTTCAGTTCCTTTTGTTGTGGGAAGGTGATACCATAGATACGCGTCAGCATTTTATTTTTCTCATCACCGCGCCAGTAAGCACCGGCAATATTGGTGAGTTTTACTGCTTTTATTTTCTCGGTATTTGGAATATGAGGACCGCGACAGAGGTCAACAAAATTTCCTTGCTGATAGAAAGTAATTTGACCATCGTTTAAATCTTCCAGCAGTTCGAGTTTATACTCATCGTTTTTATCCTTAAAGTGGGCGATGGCATCAGCTTTAGAAATCTCTCTTCGGCTGTAAGCATTTTTCTCTCGTGCGAGTTCTATCATTTTATTTTCGATCGCCGGGAGCTCATCGGGGGTCAAGGTTCTGTCTCCAAGATCAATATCATAGTAGTATCCGCTTTCTATTGAGGGGCCTATACCAAATTTAACACCGGGATAAATCGCTTCCAGGGCTTCTGCCATAAGGTGTGCAGAGCTATGCCAGAAAGTAGATTTTCCCAATTGATCATTCCATGTGAGGAGTTGAAGGGATGCATCTGCTATGATGGGACGGTTCGCATCCCAAACTTCTCCGTTAACTTTCGCCGCCAGTACATTGCGTGCCAGCCCTTCGCTGATCGATATGGCGATATCCATTGAGGTGGTTCCTTGTTCAACAGATCTGACCGAACCATCGGGTAGTGTGATATTAATCATGCTGCAAAGTTAAGACTCTGTTTTAAGACGGTGGGGTGTTTTGATTACTAATATTCATGGATTTGCGGTGGACAGGCCAAAATGCCTTTGGGAAATACGGGTTATCAAGGTTATTTTGGATTAGAGGATTAGAGGATGAGGAGGTTAGAAAGGTTAAGTCTCGCGTCTTGCATCTCGCGTCTGGTGTCTGGAATCGCGTCTCGCCTGTCGAAAAGTCGCCTGTCGAAAAGTCGTGTGTCCTTTTAAAGGTTTTGATGATTATGAATTGAGCCAGATGAAGTCTCGCGTCTGGTGTCTGGTATCGCGTGTCGAAAACTCTAAGATCTAAAAATCCCAGGGCTTCCCTAATTCAATCGAATCACATCCCCTGTGCAACCGTTGGTAGGTAAGGTGGGATCTGTCAATTGGGTCGTAGTGGAGATTGTGGATTGTCCGATAGCCTGGCGGATGCTCTGTCTGCGTTGGAGGACTATTGTGTTTCGCTGTGATTTGATCACCACCGGTACAATGTGTATATCCAGGTTGCTCGCGCGAGTGGAAATAGAATATTCTTCAAATGGCAAACCTTTTAATGCAGTAACAGCAGCAACCATTCGGCCGGATGTTTTTAGCGAGTGCACTTCAAGTGCGTTGGATACTAGTTCTCTAATGCTATATCTTATTTCCAAGGGTTGTCCAATGGATAGGTTTGTACTGGTCAGCCCATTCCAGGACATCAAGTCTCGCACACTGCAGTTATTGCGTGCAGCGATCACAGAAAGATTTTCTCCGGAGCAGACGATGTGCTCCATCGTTGTCAAGGTAATTTTATATGTGTGCTCGCCAATCTTTACTGTTTTCGTTTCGACATAACCATCATAGTTGATGTGTGGAATTTCAATGGAGCGATTGGCATTAAATAACTCAGCCGATGCAGTGGGTAGTACAAGTGCATGTCCATAGGAAGAGGCCGGAACATAATTCCGTATATACGATGGATTGAGTTGCTTGACTTTTTCTATTGTCATCCCTGCACGGCGAGCCACTTCAGAGATCGACATTCCCTGGTACACAAGTATTGTGGTCATTCCACCCATGGCATGTTCAGGATAAACGACGTGGATGTTGTGTTCATCATGAAAATTCATCAGATAGCTGGCGGCTATAAAGCCCGGTACATAGCTGCGTGTTTCTTTTGGCAGATAGCGCGCCATCTTCCAGTAGTCGGAAGTGCCGGCTCGCCTTACTGCGGATCTGACTCTTCCGGGACCTGCATTATAGGCAGCCATGACCAACTCCCAATTTCCGAATTGGTTATAGAGTTGTTTTAAATATTTAACGGCCGCTCTGGTTGATTTTTCAGGATCCATCCGTTCATCGACATAGGAGTTGATGACCAGACCGCATTCACGGGCTGTTGGTTTCATGAACTGCCACAAACCGCCTGCCCCTGATTTGGATAGGGCATTTGGATTAAGAGCAGATTCGACGATGGTTAAATATTTCAGATCTGTGGGCAATCCTGCTGCGGCTAATTCTCTTTCAAAAATGGGAAAATAAACAGCTGCCCAACCAAGCATTTCTGCAGTATGTTGTGGTCGCTGAAGAAGATATATATTGAGGTAAGATCGGACCTTTGAATCATAAATCGGATCTACGATCGAAACCGCCGTGGGTATCCGCTGGCGAATAAGATCTTCGTGATCATCCAAATTTGATGAAGGTATTCCTGCCGCCAAGGGGAGAACCCAGCCGATCAGACAAAGAATGCTGAAGACCGAGATAAAAGGGCGAAAGGGGATTATCTTGTTCATAGGATAAATCAAAGAAACGCTACTCGTATTCTCACTGGGAATAACCACAAAGGTGGTTAATATATCAACGGCATACGTACCGTAAAGCAATGGTTAACAAATTATTTATATTAATAATGTATATGTTATTGATAATAAGCTATTAATACATTACGAAAGAGCATTAATAGCTTGTTAATGCCCAAATATTTTTTAATGGTTAACCCTGAGGGAGGAGGCGTGAGAGTGTATTTCGTAATTCTCAAAAGATGGCTCCCTCGAAAAGCGCAGAAAATATAGCAGAACTCGCAGAGAAATACTTAAAATCCCGAATTTCCTTTGGCTACAGGTAATCCCGATGGGTAGGGAGTTAGAAAAATTTAGTCGCGCGTCGCGTGTCGAAAAGTCGCGAGTCTCAGGCCCTTTTTTGTTGAAGGTTTAATGTGTAAGGTTTAATGTGTAAGGTTAAAGGGTTAGAAGCTTAAGATGGTTATATGGATAGAAAGAATAAGTCTCGCGTCTGAAATATTTAGTCACGTGACGAAAAGTCTCGCGTCGTTTGTCTCAGGTCTAAAAGTCTTAGGTCCAAAAGTCTCAAGGCCAAAAATCCATTTCAATCAAACGGTAAAAACACTCCATCCTCATTATTAAAATGCTCGGCCACTTCACGAATACTTTTTTCTGCGGATGTATAATGAAAACCTTCTACGGTCAAACTCTTTGATGAGTCATAGGAAAACGATCCGTATGCCTGGTTCAACATTTCAGTACCTAGTGTAGTGCGATTAAATAAATTGTTGACGGTCAATATAATTTTTGCTAACCATTTCGCTGCTTCCTGATGTTTTACCTGCACACCAAGTTGTTGAGCAAATGCATGATAGATTTCTTTGTAAGAATTATTGAATCCACACAACAACCATCGTTCGCCGGAATTTGATTTTTCTAACAAGTGGTTTGTGAAAAGAACAATATCCCGAACATCTACAAATCCAGTTTTGCCTCCCGGATACCATTTGGATTTGGATGCAATACGTTTGATCATTTGTAAACTGGAGTTATTCCAATCGCCTGTCCCAAGAATCACAGAAGGTAAAATAACAGAAGCATTTAATCCTTCTGCTACACCACGCCATACTTCCAATTCGCCGAGGTATTTCGACAAACCATAACTCGTACTATATTTATTATCTAGCCACGGTCCATTTTCATCGAGTATTAGATTGTTTTTTTCGCGGCCCAGCACACTTTTTGATCCGATATAAATCAAATGTTCAACATCAGCGGCAAGACAGGCATTTACTACTTGAGCAGTGCCACGCGTATTGAAGTCTATAAGTTTAGATTTGTCTTTTGGATTGTATGACACAAAACCTGCTACGTGGATGACCCAATCATGCCCTTCCACTAAATTAAATATTTCCTCTTTGTTTGGAAGTGTGAGTTGTTCCCATTGAGCCCCATTTCTAAGTGGTGGAGAAACCTGTTCAAGTGAATTTTGATAGGTTGCGGTAATATGCGTATAACCTTTGTCAATAAACCATTTAGTGAGGTATGATCCGAGTAGGCCGGAACCACCGATGATGAGTATCTTTTTGCTCATCACATGGCTTTATGAAGAGTCCCGCCAATGGTGTTATCAGTGGCACCGGTAATCTCCTTGATTTCATAGGACCGTCCCATGATCGTGAGATAGCCCAGATAGGCCATTAGGGCACATTCTTTGTAATCGATTATTTCTTTTGAAGGGAGATGGAATTGTATTGATTTTTCTGTGTTTATGTTTTTTATCCTTTGCATCAAATAAGCATTGTGCGCACCACCACCCGTAACCAGTACATTTGCTTCATTGGAAATCAAGGGGGATATATGAGTATGAATAAGATGTGCTATAGCTTCAACAACAGAGGCCATCAGATCTGCAACCATTTCATCTGAAGTATCCAGAAACTTTTTCCATGAATTCTTGATCGCTTCATTTGATAGTCCCTTTGGATTTCCGTTTTCAAATGGAAACATCGACACTAAATGATCTACGATCTCTTGATTAACTAGGCCGGTGGATGCGATCTCTCCATCTCGATCAAAATCTTTGTTAAGTTTTTTAGCGAGAAAATTTAAAGCTTGATTGCAAGGCCCAATATCCCATGCTTTACGTTGATCGTTTTTAGAAATAATATTGACATTAGCGATGCCACCAAGATTCAGGTACGCATCATAGCCTGCGAAAAGTATAGCGTCAGCCACCGGAGCGAAAGGTGCGCCTTGTCCACCGGCGGCTACATCTGCACTTCTGAAATTGGTGATTGTATCTATTTCTGTTTCAAATGCTATATGACTACCACTTCCAATCTGCGTCGTAAATCCTAATGCTGGTTCGTGGAAAACAGTGTGTCCATGTGATGCGATATAATCAGCGGTCAGCTGATTTTGATCCAACCAATTTTTTATTTCATGGCCAATAAATATTCCAAAATCAGCGTCGAGTTGCATCAGATCCAATCCACTCAAGGTGGGTGCTTCGGCTAATTTATTTTCCATGCTGGAAGGAAATGGAATCGTTGTATAGTGATTCAATGACCAATTTATATCACCATCAACTTCGGCGATAGAGCAATGAGCCATATCAAGACCATCTAATGAACTACCCGACATAATGCCTATGAAATGGACAGGCATTATTTAGTGGTTAGCGTCATGGTATAGGCAGCAACGGCTTTGATTTCTTCCGGGGACAATATGCCTTCGAAAGGGGACATCGTATTTTTTCCTTTTGTGATTTGGATCACTCGCTCTGCTTCTGTTACCTGAGAAACGGTCAGGTCTTTTGAACCATTCAATCCGAGTTTGCCATCGATGCCGTGACAGATCACGCATTTATCTTTGTAGATGGCTTCTCCATCTGCTGAAGTATTTTCTTTGCTGGAGGTATTGCCTCCACAGGCGATAACGAGGATGGCGAATGTGATGATAGCTATTGATCGGTACATGATATATTTTATGGTGGAGGACAAAGCTAAGGAAAAGTTAAGGTCATTCTCCTACGCCAAGGCTTCGGCGAACAAAGAAGAGCATTCGCCGTCGCTAATTCCGATCCATCGGAAATGGCGAACAAAGGAGACAAAAGGCAAATCGGAGCGTTGCGTGGGCATGCCGTTCATGGTATCTATCTTGCTTCTCGTTATACGGCTCCCGCTGATAACGCTGTTATAAACGCTGATTTACGCAGATTGAGTCACGGGTTTACTTCTAGAGTTTCGCGTGTCGCGTGTCGAATAACTTGTCTCAGGTCCAGATGAAGGACTGCGCCTTCACTGTGGGTCTCAGGTCCATTTTTTCATGAACCAAAACATACCTCATTTGTTTATTACACATTATGCGAATCATACCTATATCTCAACAAGCGTCCGGCAACTTTAACAACGGACAGATCATTGAAAACAAGCCAATCGGTTTCCCGCAGGAAGGGGGATTTGTACGTCCGTACGGATCACTTTTTTACTGGGCCAGAGCCGAAGGATTGATTGATAGTACGATTGGTCTGCATCCACATCAGGGTTTTGAAATAATGTCCTTTGTGTTGGAAGGCAATATCCGTCACTTTGATACGAAGATGAATGGTTGGAAGCCACTAACTGAAGGGGATGTGCAAATCATTCGCGCCGGCAAGGGAATCTCTCATGCTGAACACATTGAAAAAGATGGTGTGATCTTTCAAATCTGGTTGGACCCAAATCTTTCTTTCACTTTGCCAAAAGAAGCTTCTTATGATGATTATAAGGAAGTTGATTTTCAAAAAACTATTTCCGGTACTACATCAATCATCCATTATGCCGGTGAAAAAGGTTTAATGGAACTGGATACACCGGGCGTAGATATTCGGCGGATAAAATTAGTAGATCAATCTTTTGAGTGGAGTGGTCATAAGGATTTTGTTCGATCACTTTATATCATCGGTGGTTCGGGAGAAGTCAATGGCAAAACCGTCGATCAGGATGATTTTATAATTGTTGAAGATGGTGATGATATCACACTGACTCCACATCCGAAAGGGATGGATGTTTTTGCTTTTACCGGGCTTGCTGATGCGGGATATCCTACGTATGCGGAGAGGATGAGATGATTCATGGAGTGATGCGGTTATTATAGCATAAGGACTTGCGCCTTATAGTTTAGTGGAAGATTGTACCTCACTTCCCTGCCGGTATTATCGGATCGGGAAATATTTTCAGTTAAGTATAAAAAATATTTTCTCGCAAAGCAAAAGTGGATTCTACTATCTCACATGAGAATATTTTCACGCAGAGGCGCGGAGACACAGAGAAAAACCCGTCCTGCTTAGCGGGATAAAAGACATTTCTAATCGAAGGTTTATGGGTTCTCGCAAAGGCGCAAAGAACGCAAAGCTGTAGTCTTCGTTTTTGGATGAAGACTGTAGTATCCAATTGCTCAGAGTTGCTTTATGACCCTTCTGCCCTCAGCTCTCTGCTTCCCGCTTTTGTCTCCCGTCCAGATGAAGGACTGCGCCTTCACTGAGGGTCTCAGGTCCAGATGAAGGACTGCGCCTTCACTGTGGGTCTCAGGTCCACAGATGAAGGACTGCGCCTTCACTGTGGGTCCCTGGTCTTTTGCGGGAATAGACAAACAAAAAAAAGCCATCCGCTGTATGCAGATGGCTCTTCTAAACTCATGCCCGCTCTGCGGGATAATCCCACTACTTGATATCTATGGTTGTTGCCGTTGGCTTCTTCCAATTCTCTTCTTTCTTGGGAAGGGTAATATTCAGCACACCATTTTCATAAGTGGCGGTGATGCCTTCTTGTTTGATGTTTTCATCTACCTGGAAGGATCTTTTGAAAGAACTGTAATTGAATTCACGGCGGGTATATTTGCCTGCTTCTGTCTCTTCTTTCTCTGATTTCTTCTCTGCAGAGATAGTGAGGTAATCATTCTCCATGTTGATATTGAAGTCACTCTTCTGTAATCCCGGCGCAGCCAGTGACATTAAGAAGTGTGTGTCATGTTCTTCGATATTGACAGAAGGAGATGAAACGGTAAAGTCTGTTCCCATCGCATCCGCCAGGGTGGTATTAAACAAGGTGTCAATCCACTTATTGACAGAGGTTGAAGGAGGTACGGAATGAAATTTTGAGTATGTCATGATGTTAGGTTTTTAAAATTATTGAATATTAATTTTGGTGATTGTCTTTTCGAGATCAGGAATGTTGATAGTTAATATCCCCTGATCAAAGGAAGCATTGATGGCATTCATATCTGCGTTTTTATGCAGTCGGAATGATCTTTTAAATCCTTCGTAATTGAATTCTTTGCGAATCATTCTTGGATTGCTTTCCTTCGCGGTCGCATGGATCGTCAATTGATTTTCGTGAATTTCAATTTTCACTTGCTCTTTTGATAATCCCGGGATCGCTAATTGGATGTCAAAACTGCCTTCCTTTCGCACGATATTGGCCGAAGGAGAAGTGCTGATCATTTGATTTTTGAATCCTGCATTTCTAAATGGAGGGAAATTCGGATTGTTGAATCTTGTGGTGTTTGGCTGGAATCTTGTTCTCGCCGGTGGGTAACATGAATATGGTCTCATCTTTTTTTAAGTTTTTAGTTGTTGAATACACTCTTAAACTCAAAAGATATTCCATCCCGATTTTTGATGACAAAATGACAGCGAAGACTAAAAATGCATGACAAAAAGGCATAATACGTTGTAGTTGCCTGCAATATTGCCATGTTATATAGGCATGAAGCAAAAAAAAAAGGATCCAGCAAGCTGAATCCTTTTTGATTTTTTAACCAAACGAAGTTTGAAACTTCGGAAGTTGTATTAATCTTCTTGTTTTTCTTTTGGTAATTGGAACATCACAGGAATATTCATTTTTACTTTTACTGGTGTTCCATCCACAGTACCTGGGATCCAGGTAGGCATCAGCGCTACCACACGAAGTACTTCTTCGTCACATCCGGAACCCAATCCACTAGCCATTTTTGCATTCGTGACTTTTCCATCGGTATCCACTACAAATTCAACAACAGTCTGACCCTCTATTTTCTTGTCAATCGCCTCTTGTGGGTATTTGAGGTTGGCATTGATATGTGCCATTACTTTTGAAAAAGTACAATCCGCATCTGCAG
This sequence comes from Saprospiraceae bacterium, assembly GCA_037969625.1. Taxonomy (GTDB): domain Bacteria; phylum Bacteroidota; class Bacteroidia; order Chitinophagales; family Saprospiraceae; genus Opimibacter. The sequence continues at coordinate 8,704 of JBBKXT010000017.1, read as the reverse complement.
AAGCTTCCGCACAACCAGCGTATTTCGGCATATCCTCTACGATATCATAAACTTTATTGGGATCAGCTTTGAAAGTTTCTGTCGTAGTAGTAACAGCTTTTGGCGGTGTGCTCAGATTAAAGCTGATCGGAACAGTATACCTATAGGCCACTTTCTTGCCATCCACCTTCGCCGGCTCCCATTTGATTTTTTTAGTTTTCATCAAATTGATAACTCTCGTTGCTTCCTCTCCAAGACCGAGTCCAGGATCAACCACTGGGTTTACTTCGCCAACCATTCCATTTTTCTCAATGACAAATTCCATCATGACGAGGCCACCTGCATTTTCAGCTTTGGCTTCAAGGGGCATCTGAAGGTTTGCAGCAATAAAATCTGCCATTCGGGACTTCGTACAATCCGGTACGATTGGGTCGCAATCAGGCCAAGTCGGTAGGACATCAGCTCTCCTGACAGCTTCTGCCATAGGTGTTTGTGCAGATACCTCAAAAACGGTAAAGCAACATATAAGCGAAAAGGCTATTATATAGGTTGTGGTAATTTTCATAGGATTTATAACTATTTTATGGATTAGATGTCCTTTAACGATGGCGCAAAGGTAAAAATTCCATGACGTGGAAATTATTTCAAGGCTTGTAATAACAGAGCTTTAACGCCTGCCCGTCCCACACAGCATAGGAGTAGTATCTGAGCCAGTCTCCTAGATTGACATATTTAGCCCCATTAGTCCCCAAGTCAAAATCAATTGGAAGATGACGGTGGCCAAAAACGAAATAATCAATCTTTTCTTTGGTTAGCACCTCTTGCGCATGTTGAATTAGCCATTCATTTTCAGGCCCCAGAAACTTCTCCACCTCGGTGTGCTTTCTACTGGTACCGGAAAAATACTTCATTAAACGCATGCCGGTGTTGGGGTGGATTCTGGCAAATAACCATTGACAGACTGAACTGGCAAATATTTTTTTGATCATTTTGTATCCTAGATCTCCCGGACCCAAACCATCACCATGAGCGATATAAAATTTCTTGCCATCAATTTCATGCACTACTTCTTTTCTCAAAATAGGAATACCAAATTCATCCGTCAGATAGCGGAACATCCACATGTCATGATTGCCGGTGAAGAAATAAATCTTGATACCTGCATCCCGCAGTCTGCGCAAACATCCAAACAAATGGCTGTACCCTTTTGGAATCACCTGGCCATATTCAAACCAATAATCCCAGACATCACCCACGAGATACAAAGTCTCCATTTCAGGCGCAGCAGCATCCAGCCATTGGACGATGAGTTGTTCGCGTTCGAGGCTGGTCAATGTGTCATCGATACCAAGATGGAAGTCTGAAGCAAAGAAAGTCTTCTTCATAATCGGGCGCTAAATTAACGCCATTTAGGACAAAAGTGTAGGAATAACCTTTGAGCAAGGTTGTTCACAAGAATGATTAGATAGAAACCAACAATGATTTGTGAAATGGTTTAATCCACAAAACGGTCATCGACCTCCATCACATGGCCGCATTCATTGCATGTACGGAGTTCTTCAGAACCATAGAATTCTTTGAAACGAGGCAAGAAATCCTTTTCAATATTGTCCAGTGGAAAATAGGTTTCATGTAGTTTGTTATTGCAGTTGTCGCAAAACCACATGAGTCCATCCTGGGTGGTCGTATCCCGTTTGACTTCAATAACGAGTCCGATTGATCCCTCAGAACGGGATGGACTATGGGGTACATTTCCAGGAAGCAGAAACATTTCACCCGCCTTAATCGGTATATCTACCGCTTTTCCATCTTCTTGGATACGCACATTGATATCTCCTTCTAACTGATAGAACAATTCCTCCGTTTCGTTAAAGTGATAGTCCTTACGCGCATTCGGGCCGGCAACGATCATAACGATATAATCTCCGGCATCATGATATAAATTTCTATTGCCAACCGGTGGCTTTAGTTCTTTGCGATGCTCATCTATCCAGGCTTGTAGATTGAAAGGTCTGCGTATCATAATAGCGTATATATGAATGTTTGAGATGATTACTTAGTAGGCTAAGGTACTTAAAAGGTAATCGAAAGCAATAAAGTCTAAAAATATTTTTTTCGCAAAGACACCATCCCAATTTTTGATAGGAGCAAAAATTATATCCTGATACAACAGAATATTTGCACGCAAAGACGGCCAAGGTCGCAAAGAAAAAAAACCGCATATCCCGCTTAGAGGGATTAAATGCATATCGAATGTTTATTGGTTTTCGCAATTCCGATCCGATATGTCTTGTCAGGAGCAAAGAGCGAAAAGAGTTCAATCATATCGAATAGGTACCCCATTTTCAAAGCACTGAGGCTTCTGGAGGCAAAGGGGGTAATACGTACGCAGAGAATACCCAGAGTTCGATTGTAGACCTTTTAAAGCTTTATGAGCGCGTGATAAATCTTCTCCAATTCCTCGCCTGAAATATTTTCCGTGGAATTTTGATTACAGTATTCAAGCAACCACTTATCCTGCATCCTGCCTTTCCTCATCGCGACAGAGTAGGGTACATGTTCACAGAATGTGACGAGATTATATTTTGATGCATAACCAGGATACTTTTTCTCCAACTGCATTTCGATTGCACGCTTTGCCATGAAATCAGGATTGTCGACATGATCGCGCATTTCGAAATAATTGCCAACCGCCAGATCAGCAATGGCATCGGCATCTTTTTTTCGTTCACTACTATATTGACTAAAAGCATCACTCCAGGTCTCGTGGGATTGATCCAATATCTGATCAAGAATAAGTACATCTTCCATCGAGCAATTCATCCCCTGACCATAAAATGGCACCACGGCATGTGCAGCATCGCCCATAAGCAGTGTCTTTGAGGTATGCCAAGGACTACATTTGATAGTCCCTAATGTGCCATTCGGATGTTTCTTAAAATCTTCAACAAGATCCGGCATTAATGGAATGAGGTTCGGAAAGTATTCCTGAAAGAAGCCTAAAATTTCTTCATCACTGTTCAGTGAATTGAATCCGGGCTGGCCATCAAACGAGAGAAATAAAGTGACAGTAAAACTACCATCAAGATTAGGCAACGCAATCACCATAAAACTTTGTCTCGGCCAGATATGCAGTGCATTTTTTTCTATCAACCAGGTGCCTCCCGGGCCGGCAGGAATTTCAAGTTCTTTATATCCGTGATCCAGAAATTCCTGACTGTAATTAAATCGGATTCTGGCACCCTGTTGCATAAATCCTTGTCGAACATCCGATCCTGCACCATCCGTTCCAATGAGTATGTCGCCTTTCAATTCAAAAGGCTGCCCGGTCGATCGATCAATTCCCTTAACCGTTGCATTTTGAATATCCACCTGTTGGACATCATATTGAAACCGAACATCGATTGAAGGAAATTCTAACGTTGCATCTAATAATAGTGCATTTAACCCCGGACGTGAAATCGATTGGATATGTTCTCCATCACGACCGCTGTAGGGTTGAAGCATATTGTTTGTTCCTCCTTTCGTGTGAATCATGCGCCCTAGCATTGGGATAGAAATAGCTAATGCTTTTTCTTTCAGTCCGACCAGATCAAGTGCGGCAAGTCCACGATCGGAGAGCGCAAGATTTATAGATCGTCCTGCTGCCATTTCTTCGGTGCGGAGATCCCCTCTTTTTTCTAACAAGGTCACCTTGTGACCGCGTTTAGCCAACTTAAGCGCCAGTAAGGTGCCACAGAGTCCGGCACCGGTAATTATTACATTTGAAGACATGGCGTCAAGATAAGAAAAAGAGATAATGGGGGGTTTATTAATTCCCGTCGGATTGTTTTTTCGGCATGGAGGAAAAGTTGTAAAAAAAGGGAATAACTCTAATTTGAAAGTGGTATTATTGATGTACCTTCTTGACTATCTAAGCCATCTGCACAATTAGTTAAAATGATCTTTTTAAGCCATAAACGCATAAATTTATTTCACCAGTTTTTCTCGAAAGAGGTCTTTCCCCTTTTGCAGATCGTCCTCTGTGTGTCTGGATTTGGAAATTTGTTAGGTCAGTCAGTGACCATTAGTTCAGAAACAGCTAGGGTGGAGTATTACCGAATGCCGGATTATCCTTTGCCGCCCGCTTATACCACATATAGTGCCGATCTTGATATATCGTTTACCGAATTGTCTAAAAGCGGTTATTCAGAATCTTATCTCGTAGATAACTTCTTGCATTTGGATGGCTATGACCGTGTTAATAAAGACGGCGATGTGGAAATTACTGCAAGGATCAGTGATTTGATTATTTGGAATGAATCCAGAAAGACCAGAAAGTCAAAAACAAAAGATAAAAATGGCGTTGAAACAACCAGTTACCAGTATCTTCTTGAACTAAAGTATAGTATGCCATTGGCGATAAGGGTGGTAAATAAGGGAGGCAAAACGCTATTGGATGAATACGTTTTTTCCATGTCAGATACGCGGACCTGGACATCATCATCCTACAATTCGATGTCTGCCCTGGATTCATATTGGCGCACACAACGTAAATCACGGCTATCGGATATTCAAAAAGATTTGATCAGAGAGGGGATGAATAAAGCCACTGATCTGATCAATAATGGATTTGGGTTTCGATTGATTAAAGAGAAGATAAAGTTTGCCACCATTGGAAAGCAAAAGCATCCGGACTATGATCGATTTCAAAAAAACGTAGAAATCCTTCAGGCCGCTTTTGAAACCATGAGCGCTGACAAAGGCTTGGAAAAGGTTAGAGAAAAAGCTATGCCGGCATTAGAATTTTATGCCGCTACAGCTAATAAGTATAAGAACGGCAATAAGGACCAAAAGAAGATAAACCACATTTGTTTGTATAATCAAGCGCTGGCCTACTTTTGGTTGGAAGATTTTGATTTGGCGGAATCCTATGCGGAAGCCATAAAAAAGTTTGATTCGAAGAATAAGGATGTGCGCAGGTTATTGGAGGATATAGAATATACCCGTGCTTCACTCATCAATGCAGGGAGAGCATCACGTCATCAAGTAGTAGTTGGCGACAAGACCTAGTGGATTGTATGAACCCATAGAGCGTAGAGCATAGGGCGAAGGTCGGGAAGCATTTGCCGCCGTCGATCGCGATCCATCAGGAATGGCTAACAAGGAGGTTGCATCTTGGTGATATATTAGCCAAGCCATGAAATAGCGCTCTTGGTCGCGTAGAGGTTTACCCCCAAGCAAGGGATCTTGGATGTTTTACAAATCAATTTTGCCATCTCGATTCTACCCACACCTTACTTTGTGCCGGTGTGAGAAATGTCCAGGCGATGACCCGACTTGATTTGTTGCCTTGTCCCATCGGAAATGTTTTTACTTGTGTTGCACCAGCATGTTCCAATTCGCTATAGGCCATTTTTAGATTGGTTTGCTTCGACACTAGGCAGGTAAACCAAAATACGGAAGTAGCAAACTGAACACTCTCCAGTATCATTTTCCCCAAGAACATTTTTTCACCACCTTCATAGACAAGTTCATTCGGCTGGCCTCCAAAGTTAAGTAGGGGTGTATCCGATTTTGAGTTGGTAAGGTTTCTGTTTTTTCTCAGCGAACTCGCTTCTGCGTCTTCTTGACTGGCATGAAAGGGTGGATTGCAAATAGTTAAATCAATGTATTCTTCTTCCTTTACTATTCCTTTAAAGAAATGTTCTGCATCGGTTTGCAACCTGATGTCAACTTGATCCTTAAGATTTGAATTTTTATCGACGATGAGTTTGGCTGCTTCAACGGCGACCGCATCAGTATCTGAACCTATAAATGACCAGCCGTATTCTTTTGCGCCGATGATGGGATAGACACAATTTGCTCCAACACCGATATCAAGGCATTTAATTTTAGCCCCGTTGGGGATTTTTCCTTTATTGGATTCTAATAGTAGGTCCGCCATGTAATGAATGTAATCCGCACGCCCGGGAATCGGTGGGCATAAATAGGCCGGCGGAACATCCCAATAAGAGAGATCGTAGTATTGAAATAACAAAGCTTTGTTGAGCCACTTGACCGCTTCCGGATTGTGAAAATCAATAGTCTCGTTGCCGTAAATATTTGTGATGACAAATTCTGCCAGCTCGGGACACCTTTCCTTTAAGGCATTAAGATCGTATCGTTCGCGATGACGATTGCGCGGATGCAATCGTGCTTTTTCCTTGGGCTGTTCTTTTTTTTCTTTGGCCATTATCTTTGAATCGTATGGATTGAATTTGTAATTCGTTTTATTTATAGGATTCAATGATTTTGACAAATTCTTCTGCGTCTTGTTTTGTGTTGTATAATGGCGCTGTAGCGATGCGAATCACATCCGGTTGTCGCCAGTCAGCGATGACACCTTGAGCCGTTATGTGATCGTAAAGCGCTTTGCCTCCCTGCAAGACAAGCAGCGATAATTGCCCTCCACGTTCGGCCGGATTTTCGGGGGTAATCACTTTTATTTGTTTTGAGTTAGTGAAAGCATCATAGAGAAACTTTACATTTTCTTTGGCGGCGAGTTGTAGGTTTTCAATACCGGCATCATCAAACAATTCAAGTGAAGCGCGCATCGCTGCTAGTGGTAAAATAGGAGGATTGCTCAATTGCCATCCTTCCGCGCCGGGCAGTGGATCAAAGGCATCTCGCATACCAAAGCGAGTGGTTTTATTATGTCCCCACCAACCGGATAAACGTTGCGTGGACATATCCTGCCCTAATCGGTCATGAATAAAAATAGCACCAAGGCTTCCCGGCCCTGAGTTCAAATACTTATAACTACACCAGGCTGCGAAATCAACATCCCATTCGTGGAGTTTCATCGCAACGTTTCCTGCAGCGTGTGCGAGATCAAAACCAACCATGATGTCATGTGCATGTCCCAGTGAAGTGATTTCTTTGATATCTAAATATTGTCCCGTGTAATAATTCACACCGCCAAGTAGAAACAGGGCAATTTCTTCGCCTTGATTATTTAAAATTTCTTTTAGTCCTTCCATGCGAAGACAATGTTCACCGGGAGCTGGTGTCCATTCAATGATCGCATCCTGTGGATCAAAGCCATGCAACTTCGCCTGTGAGGCTACTGCGTATTTATCTGAAGGGAAGGCATCACTTTCGATCAGTATTTTATATCGCTTTTTGGTTGGGGTATAAAATGACGCCATAAGCAAGTGGAGATTCACCGTCAGTGAATTCATGACCACTACTTCGCTTTCATTTCCGCCGACAATGCGTGCCATTGATTTGGTCAAAAACTCATGATAGGGCAGCCATGGATATTTGGCTTGCGTATGTCCTTCTACACCAAACGTCGCCCAGTCATCCAAAACTTCTGCAACATATTCCTTTACCTTCTTTGGTTGTAGTCCTAGTGAATTGCCACATAGATAGATGGAATCTTTGCCATTGACTTGTGGGATGTGGAATTGATCTTTGTATTTGCCTAGGTGCATATGTTATCTTTTGAAATTGGATTAATAGGTTAAAGGGTTAAGAGGTTAATAATAAAGTTTAAGATGTGGTCTTTTTTTTTCGCCTAACTCATCGACAAAGTACTTAAAAATTCCTTTGGCGTCAGAACGGCCAACTTACTTTCTTTAAAGTCTTTGGTATTCCTGGTGATGATGATTTTGTGTCTTGCTTCTAAGGCGCAATAATATTGGACGCCATCTTCGAAGTCATTGAATTTTGATGCTATTGATTTGTGTATTGTTGATTCTCCGATGGTTTCTATGCTAACTAGTTTAAGGATATTCTTAGTCTTGCTATTGGCGGAGTTTTTATTTTCTATCCTTCCGATGATGTAATGGAGATTAGTGATGGTGGTAGGGGAGACGCACAAATCTATTGAGTGGTCAATGGACAATTGAAAGATAGCCGATATTTCTTCGTTAAACGGTTTGCGGTCTAGTAGAAGATCTAATATGACATCGGCATCCAGAAATACTTTCATTATTTGATGTATTTCTCGATGAGTCCATCTTCAAGCAACTCTTTATAAGATTTAGCATCTGAAGGAAGTTTTAGGGAGCCTTTTAACTCTTCTACAATTTTGCTTAGTTCTTTTTGTTTGGGGTTCGGCTTGCCAATCGTCACTGACTTAAGATACTCTTCGATAATGTTCGAAAGACTTCTGCCTTGCGACTGGGCATAGGCTTTAGCCTTTTCGATGATTTCTTGTTCTATGGATATTGTCAGCTTGCTCATTGTACGTATTAAATTATACGTGTAAAGATAAGGGTACTGAGGGTGATCCGCAAGGCTTGTCTAAATAATTCCTCACTTCTTACCCATCCTCCCTCACTCAAGTTGGGATCGCGCAGAGGCCAGAGGCGCAGTTTTTCCACTCACTCCCCCTTGTACAACCTTCCGCCTAAGGCGGATGCACAAGGCAAGCCCTTTGGTCGCCATAGCCCGTTTTGGCGGCGACTCACCCCTCTAAATTCATCCACTGTAATGCGGACTTATGCAATAGCCAGTCTTTCGTCGGTTGACTATAAGGCATGTGTTCAATTAATTTTCCAGGCTCTAATTCGCCGAGGGGAAAAGGGTAGTCCGTGCCCAAAGCAATTTTCTCTGCACCCACTAAGTCAATTAAATAATCCAGAATTCGTTCGTCATGAACAAGTGAATCAATCCAGAATTTTCCGAGATAGGATTTTGGTGCTTTGTCATTATCAACAGCACACAAGTCAGGTCTTACTTCAAAGCCATGTTGAAT
>JBBKXT010000016.1:0-7467 GCA_037969625.1 Saprospiraceae bacterium | reverse complement strand
CCTGTGGAAGGTAGACCATTCGCTAATTTAGACCAAGTAGTTCCGCCATCTAAAGATTTATAAATACCGGAGGAAGGTCCACCATACGCATTCCTGTCAACGGTTCTTACTCTTTGCCAAGCCGCCGCATAAACGATATTAGGATTTTGAGAATTTATAGCCATATCGATGATACCGGTAGAATCGTTTATGAATAACGACTGGTCCCATGATAATCCGCCATCCGTTGTTTTGTATACCCCTCTGTTGTTACCGGATCTAAATAAGTTTCCCATCGCGCCAACAAAACAAATATTTGTATCCACAGGACTTACAACAACCTTGCCTATACTACCAACATCATTTAGCCCTATGTTGGCCCAGGTCAACCCACCGTCCAGAGATTTGTAGACCCCATTGCCATCATAGGTCAATGAACCACCTCCACCATTTGGTTCTCCGGTGCCCACATATATCACCTTGTTGTTTGAAGGGGCTAAGGCGATATCCCCGATCGATAGATTGAGCTCATCATCAAATAAAGGATTCCAGGTGTCACCCTCATCGTCAGAAACAAATATTCCTCCGGATGCCGTTCCAATGTATATATGAAAAGGTGCCTTATCGGATATTTCAATATCCGTAACCCGGCCGCCGATATTGGTTGGACCGGCAAACGACCATTTGGTAGTGTCTAAGATGGAAGCAGGGGACTGTCTTTTAAGCGAGATATTTTCTCTTTTGAACGCCAGCGCCTTGCGATAGGCATCTATATCTATTTTTCCTTTCGGATAGGCTCGCTGTCTGAACATCCAATCGTTTTGAATAGTTGGCTTTTTAGAAAAATCAGCGGACCTCGAAGACGAATAATTTTTGCTATCCGCTATTGCTACAACAGTAATGACCGTTATGATGACGCTGAGGGTCATTACCAGGCTAAACACACTTTTCATTTTTATATTCATCTCATGACGATCAAATGCACATCATTCATCTTAAATTTTTTACCCCTTAAAACAGTCCTTTTTACTAAAAAGGGGTAAAGGGAATAAATGTAATAAAAAAGCGCAAGCCGGAGGGCTTGCGCTTTTAAGTATTCCTATCTATTTAATTTCTATTGTTTAGAATTCAAAATCTGCAACGAGATCAAATTCGTCATAGATTGCTTTGTCTTTAAGTCCATCAAAAAAGCTAGTGGAACCATAGCGAACATTAAATTCAGATCTATCGATTTTAATTGTCGCATTGGCTTTGTTGCCATAGACAGAAAGATCGAGATCCACGGATTTGGTGATTCCTTTGATGGTCAAATCGCCGGTAGCTGTATAACTATTTTTTCCGGCAACTTTAACTTTGGTAAGTTTTAAAGTCGCGGTAGGAAATTTTTCTACGCCAAAGAAATCATCAGATTTTAAGTGGCCTTCAAGTTTCCCTTTATATTCACCCTCAAGATCAGTGCTTTCAATAGTGGTCATATTGATTAAGATGTCTCCTCCTGTCAGAACGCCATCTTTGAACATCAAATTGCCGGATTCAATGGCAACGGTTCCCGTGTGTGAGCCAGTCACTTTATATCCTTTCCAGGCGAGTGTGCTGTTTTCTACTTTGATATCTTTTTTTTCTCCCTCAATGGTGGTGGCTGGATTGGTTGCAAAAGCCAAGGCAGAAAAAGCGACGAGGTTGATTATTGAAATTCCCATAACATTATATTTTTTTGTGATTAAAAATGATAATGCAAAGATGCAGGGATCGAATAGCAATAAAAACAAGATGGGTTAAGAAAGGAAGTTAAGCTATCTTAAGTTTTCCCAGATTTGGCAATCTGACTTCGGATATTGCTCAGGAACTCTTTAGTGATCCCGAGATAGGAAGCAATCATGTATTGGGGTACACGATTGGCCGTTTCAGGATATTTGTCAAGGAAAAGAAGGTATCGATCTTTGGCAGAAAGGGAGTAGTTTCTTACAAGTCGCCTTTGTGTACTGGCGTATGCTCGTTCCATAAGCAATCTGAAAAAACGTTCGAGTTTGGGTATGGCTATATATAATGCTTCCAATTCTTCGCAAGGTATCTGGACAACTTCAGAATTTTCAACGCATTGTACATTGAAGTCGGCAGGTTTTTGTGTGATCATACTACCAAGATCTCCGACCCACCAGTTTTCAATACCAAATGAGATGATATGTTCGGTACCATTGTCATCGAGATAAAAAGTTCGGACGGTCCCGTCGAGAATAAAGCTTAAATGTCTGGTGACATCTCCTTCCTGCCCGATATACTGCCCCTTGAGATATTTTCGCTTCGTCAGTTTGGACGTCAGGAGTGCTTTCTCTTCTGCTGTTAAGGGAATGGTCTGCTGAATATGATTAAGAAAAACGTCCATTCGTAAATTATAGGATATTATTAAAACTATACGATTAAAAGTAGTACTTTATCCATTACGATTCCATCTTAAAATACAATATCCGATCGCTGCCGAAAGAAAAGAACCAATTAAAATTCCAATTTTAGCAGAGTCAATATGTTCCGGAGACGTGTACGCCAGGCTAGCAATAAATATAGCCATGGTAAATCCGATGCCTGCCAAAAATCCTACTCCAATGATATGTTGCATGTTTAGATCAGCTGGGATTGAAGTTAATTTAAGTCGTTTAGCAGCAAAAATTACAGTTGGAATACCAATACTCTTTCCAACGACAAGACAAAGCACAATATTCCTGATCAAAGCAGTATCCAAAGTTAAGTCACTCGCTAAAAGAACACCCGCATTGGCTAGGGCAAAAATAGGGATAATAAAATAGGCTACCCAATCATGAAGGCTATGTTCAAGATGCTGAAGAGGAGATTGGTATTTATCTGTCCAATCTTCTAGTTCATCGATATGAGCGATTTGTTCTTTCGACAGGATTGGTTTTGCAGAGACTGTTGCCCCTTTGATTTTATCCGTAATCTGTATGAGATGGTCGATGAATACTCCTGTCATTATACCCTGTCGGACAGGAATAGAGAACGCCATCAGTACTCCGGCCAAAGTGGGGTGAACACCTGATTTCAAGAACAGGATCCAAACGATCACACCAACGATTAAGTGTCCGAATTTTGAGTAGTAACCTTTTGATGATAATAGATAAAGCATGATGAGCAACCCGATGGCGATCACTAGCATCAATAGGTTTAGACTGCCACTATAGAAAAGAGCAATAACAATCACGGCGCCAATATCATCTACAATGGCAAAAGCTGTTAAAAACATTTTCAAACTCAACGGAACCCGATTGCCTAAAAGATTCAGTATGGCGAGTGAGAAGGCGATATCAGTAGCCATCGAAATGCCCCAGCCGCTTTGCGTGGCCGGATTTTGATTGAGTAATAGGAAGAGTAGTACAGGCGCCAGCATCCCACCCAATGCGCCAAACATTGGGAAGGCGACCTTTTTTACTGAATCCAATTCACCGATGAGCAGTTCCCTTTTAATTTCTAATCCAATCAGGAAGAAGAAAATCGCCATGAGACCATCATTGATCCATAGGATGAGCGGTTTGTTGAGTTCAAAATGCTCTGTTGTGAAGCCAATATTATATTGCCAGATTTCCCGATAGATATCTCCGTAGGGAGAGTTCGCCCAAATCAAAGCCAACACTGTTGCAAACATTAACAGATACCCGCTAAAGCCTTCGATTTTGATGAAGCTTTGGATGGGAGTCAATATCTTACGCTTGACCATAAATTGTAGTTGTGATGTTTGCTCCTTGAAATTTTTTGTTTCAAATCTACAATTATTAAAATGTAAAACACCAAAGCAGCGTACGCGATAACAGGGATTAAAATAATAAGTATTTTAACTCCAGGACACCATTGCTGTGTGCTTTAGATTCTACAAGTTTGAGTGGGGATTCTTGAGGTAACGGAGCAAACATATCAATTCCATCAGTTAGGATCACCGGCATGAGAAACAATAGGATTTCATCAATAAGATTTTCTTTCAGCAACATTGCATTTAATTGACCACCACCGATCAGCCAAATGTCCTTTCCATTTCCTTTTTTGAGTTGCTTGATAAAATCAATATGGTTGGACGATATAAATTCTACATCTTCCGTATTGGACAACCCTTGTTTTCGGGTAACCACATAATTTTTCTTGTCAGCATAAGGAAAATCAATGCCCCAGTGTATGATTTGATTGTAGGTTGTATAGCCTTGAATTGTTGTGTCGATTGACTTATAAAATTCAGCATATCCGTAATCATTGTTGTCCGGATTTGGAATGGACTCCAGCCATTCGACGCTGCCATCCGGTTTGGCGATTTTGCCATCCAGGCTGGTGGCAATATAAAGTTTGATTTTGCGCATATTATTTTATTGAGGGTAAGCTTATTTACCCAGTTTTAAAATCCTCAAAGCACCTTGAATCACTAAAACAAAAACAATTGTCCCAATGATCAGATCCGGCTTACTTGATGCCAACCAATGGACCATGACTCCGGCAGCAATCACACCAAGATTAATAATCACATCATTGGAGGTGAAGATCATACTGGCTTGCATGTGCACTTCACTTTTGCTTTTTGAGCGTTGAAGAAGATACAGACAAATACCATTGGCGATGAGTGCAAAAGCTGAAACAATGATCATCGTTGAGAAATCCGGCAGGGCCTCAGCGCCGAAAAAACGTCGTATCACTTCTGCGAATCCCAGCACGGCTAATGCGATTTGAAAACACCCTGCCAGCGTAGCAATTTTCTTTTTTTTGATGAGTGAACCGCCGACAGCAAGTAGGCTGATTCCATAGACGAATGCATCCGCCAGCATATCGAGGCTATCGGCAACAAGCCCCATTGATTTTGAAATCACACCGGTGGTCATCTCAATCAGAAAGAAAGCAAAATTGATAGCGAGAACTGTCCATAGCAGTTTTCGCTGATTTGTGTTTTCCGCAAAGGATGTTTGATCGGTTGGTTCGGAGGATAGTATGCTGTCTCCCAACCGCAGTGTTGAAATGGCTTCTTTGATTTGATCCAATTGACCGTTGTGGAAAACGATTAACTTTCTTTTGGGTATATCAAAATCGAGATGCCTGATTTCAGAAATGTCACCCAGCTTCATTCGGAGGAGATTTTCTTCCGAAGGACAATCCATTTTAACAATTTCAAAAACTGTTTTTTTCACAGATATTTTGGCTGTTCAGACATTAAACGCTCAGTTCTCTGATTCGAAGTACTTATCAGTCACTTATTGGTTATTGGAAATATTCCGGATACGACATGAGATATGCTTTTAATTTGTCAAAGGTTTCTTTTTGCACAGACAGTTCTTTTGACTTAAACCCATCAAATAAATCTTTCATCGGGAGAAGGAAGTTGTGGAGTTGATTATGCGCCTCTCCTTCCATGGTGCAGTTTTTGAAAATCAACTGAAACTCATCGCCTAGACTGGAAGCTAAACTTTTATAAGCTTCGGTGTCTTCTTTCGCTTTAAAAGCATCCATTAACCCAATCATGTTATTGATGCCGATAGTGGTTTCAGGATTGGCAGTCCATTTGCTTCCGTTGTCAAGGGTAATTTCTGTAGCCGTGTGTTTGTGGCCGCAGGAAAAAAGAAGGAGTGCCAGGGCAAAAGAAGAGAATATTCGGATTGATGCTTTCATCGGTATAAATATTTAGTTTATTGATAAGGTGTAAATATCGGCACTTATTGGGGAATGTGAATAACTTTCCACAACTTAAATACTAACTCATTTCAAATCGAGGAAAATGCTGCCGAAGATAAACCTCGTCAAAATTTTTTCCCCGCCAATGTTTGTTTGAATATCTGTAGAACTGTAGGGGTATACGGACAGCTCAATAATTCAAAAACCATATGAGCTTGCTTTCTCCGGCAGGAAATCTATAAGAACTGATAAAATGATATTTGATATGATTGCCCATACACTTAATATTTATCCTTTCGCCTCTGTTCCTGCACACGTTTATACATTTTGCCCATACTTTTTTCTTTTTTCTTTCGCTCCAAAGCATTGGATTCAAAGAAGTTTTTTTCCTTTTCCATTTTAATGAAATTGTCATAGGCACTGTAAGGAATCTCTCCGTCTTCAATGGCTTGCAATACGGCACATCCATTTTCGCTGGTGTGTGTGCAATCACTAAATCTGCATGATTCAGCGAAGGAAGAGATTTCGTCAAAGGTCATCTCAAGACCTTCGGCGGCGCCGGTGATACCCACTTCTCGCATCCCCGGATTGTCAATGATGATTCCTGTGTCCATGACGATTAGTTCGCGATGCGTGGTCACATGTTTTCCGCGATCAATTCCCTCGCTGATGGATCCGGTGTCCATGAGCTTGGTGCCTGTCAAGGTGTTGATGAGTGTGGACTTGCCAACGCCTGAGGAGCCGAGCAAGCAATATGTTTTTCCTTTTTGAAGTATGGTTTTGATCTCTGCGATGCCATCCCCGGATAAATTACTAATGGCGATAATAGGTATGTTTTTAACTCGTTCGATCACTTGTTCTATCAATGCATCTTTTTCACCCACTTCCATCAAATCTGTTTTACTCAATACAATCACGGGCTCGATTTTGGCGGTATGGCAGATCGTCAGATAACGCTCAAAACGATTGATACTAAAGTCCCGGTTGATGGATTGTACGATCAAGCCGTAATCAATATTGGTGGCGATGATTTGTGCCTGACCTGATTTGCCTACAGCCTTTCTCTCCAAAATGGACGTTCTTGGATAGACCGAATGAATGAGTGCTTTGTTTTCATCGTAAACGGAGAAGGCTACCCAGTCGCCAACAGCCGGAAGATCATGTCTGCTCTCCGCATTAAACCTAAGGCTGCCGATGAGTTCAGCATCATAGGCTGCTTCCGCATTATTAAGGGTGTAGCGGTCGTTGTGCTCGGAGGTCACGCGTCCTATTTCAAAGGACTCGAGGCTTTGATCTTTGCGGTAGTCTTCGAGGGCAGCGGTATAACCTAAATCTTCAAGGGTCATGTTTGATCAATGGCTATTGATAGAATGTTTTTTCGTCCACAACAAGGGTTGTTAATTCAACAGTATGTCCATCCGGATCTTTTATAAAGATCGAATGAAAATAATGATAGTCTGCTATTTTAAATTCAATTTGTAGTTGGGCGAATCGTTTTTTAGCTAATTCAAAATTTTCATTGTCGACATTAAAGGCGAAATGATCAATTTTAATATTTTTTGAATCAGGGTTTAATTCGACATCATTGGCATTCGCAGGAAAAAATGCTATTCCAGATTTTCCTGCCAGCATCAGGATCGGAAAGGGCTGCCATTCTTTGGGATGGTACTTTTTCAGACCAAGGACTTTTTCATACCATGCGCTGGAAGCTTCTATACTCTTTACACGGATGGCGACGTGGTCCAGAAAATTTATTCTGATTTCATTTTCCATAGGATTTCAGACAAGAATTGTTTTTTCGAAATGGTTGTCATCCTTTTATTTAATCTTCAAATGATC
>JBBKXT010000015.1:0-3867 GCA_037969625.1 Saprospiraceae bacterium | reverse complement strand
AAACACGGCGGCATTATTACTACCCACTGTGAAAACGGTGACATGGTCGACAGCAACATCAAAAAGAACCTCGATGCCGGCAATACCGCACCGAAATACCATGTGCTATCGCGCCCGGCAATTTGCGAGGCCGAGGCAGCAGGCCGGGCCATCGATCTGGCTTACCAGTCCGGATGCTCCTTGTATATTGTTCACACTACCTGCGAAGAATCATTAAACCGGGTTAAGGCAGCCACGCTGCGCAATCAGAAAGTCAATGTAGAAACCTGTATCCAATATCTGCTGCTGGATGATTCGGAATATTTCAAAGACGGTTTCGAGGGCGCCAAAGTAGTGATGAGCCCGCCACTGCGCAAGAAAAAGGATCAGGAAGCGCTGTGGGCGGCTATTAATCAAAATCTGGTACATCATGTTGCCACCGACCATTGCCCGTTTTGCATGGATCAAAAAGCCATGGGCAAAGACAATTTTTCTAAAATCCCCAATGGTGCACCCGGCATCGAAAACCGGCTGGAACTGCTGTACAGCGAAGGCGTGGAAAAAGGCCGTATCGGCATCAATAAATTTGTCGAAATGTCATCGACCGGTGCTGCGAAAATCTTTGGGTTGTTTCCGCGCAAAGGCACCATTGCGGTCGGCTCGGATGCCGATATTGTCATATTTGACCCGGCGATCAAACACACGATTTCGGCGCAGACCCACCATATGAATGTCGACTACAACCCGTATGAAGGCTGGCAGGTTCAGGGTAAAACCCGTTCCACCATTTTACGCGGCACGGTAGCGATTGATGAGGGCGAAGCGAAGGTCGGTGAAGGTTTCGGCAAATACATCAAACGCCCGCCGTTCAAATCCAAATATTAGGCAGAAAGAACAGCATATTACGCACAACAACCAAGGGAATATTATGTCCAGAATCGTAAAAGCAGCCATTGTGCAAGTCGCCAACCGATTGCACGGCGATGAAAGCGTTGAGGCTCATCGCAGAGCCATGTTGGAAGCCCACATCCCTTACATCAAGCAAGCCGGAGAGCAAGGTGTGCAGATGTTGTGCTTTCAGGAGATCTTTACCGGACCTTATTTCTGCCCCTCGCAGGATACCAAGTGGTACGAAGCGGCCGAAGCCATCCCCGAAGGCCCAACCACACAACTGATGTGCGAATACGCGCGCAAATACAATATGGTGATTGTGGTTCCCATTTTTGAGGAGCACATGACCGGCGTTTATTACAATACCGCCGCTGTGATTGATGCCGACGGCACTTACCTGGGCAAATACCGGAAAAACCACATTCCACAGGTATCCGGGTTCTGGGAAAAATTCTTCTTTAAACCCGGCAATCTGGGTTACCCCGTATTCGACACAGCCTATGGCAAAGTCGGAGTCTACATCTGCTACGACCGCCATTTTCCAGATGGCGCGCGTTGTCTGGGCTTAAATGGCGCGGAAATTGTTTTCAATCCATCAGCTACCGTTGCCGGCTTGTCGCAATATTTGTGGGAACTGGAACAACCTGCGCATGCGGCCGCCAATGGCTACTTTATCGCTGCCATCAACCGGGTCGGCGAAGAAGCGCCGTGGAATATCGGGAAGTTTTATGGCTCGTCTTATTTTGCGGACCCGCGCGGGCAAATTGTTGCCCAGGCCAGCGAAACCGAAGATGAAATGCTGGTCGCCAATCTGGATTTCGACATGGTACGAGAAGTCCGAAATACCTGGCAGTTTTATCGCGACCGTCGGCCGGAAACCTATGGTGCTTTAACGGAGCTGTAAGCGATGAGCGCGTCTCAAACCAGATCGTCGCAGACTACCGGCACTACACCAGCAACCGACGCCAATCTGAGCAACCCGGACATCGCGCCGGTTCCAGCATCTGCGCAAACCTGGACTTCTATCAGCTTTTTCACTCTGTGGGTTGGCATGGCAGTCAATATCCCCTCCTACATGATTGCCGCATCCCTGATTGACGGCGGTATGAGCTGGAAGCAAGCCATGTTTACGGTGCTGTTGGGCAATCTGATTGTTTTTGTGCCAATGTCATTATCCGGTCATGCGGGCACCAAATACGGCATTCCTTTTCCTGTATTTGCGCGCGCATCCTTCGGCATTAAAGGCTCGCATATTCCATCGCTACTGCGGGCCATTGTTGCCTGTGGCTGGTTTGGTATTCAGACCTGGATTGGCGGCGCTGCTATTTACACGATGTTGCTGATTTTCTGGCCGACGGTAGCCGACGCGCCAACCATGATGCCCGCCTGGGTTGGCGTTAGTCTGGTGGAGTTCGCCTGCTTTATGGTCTTCTGGTCGATGAACATCTGGTTAATCTGGAAGGGCATCAATTCCATTCGAATTCTGGAGCATCTGGCCGCACCCTTTCTGATCCTTTGTGGCCTGGGCTTGCTGGCCTGGGCTTATCAGGGAGCCAACGGATTCGGGCCGATGCTGCGGGCCGAGTCACAGTTCGATAACCCCGCGCAATTCTGGCAACTGTTCTGGCCAAGCCTAACGGCAATGGTCGGGTTCTGGGCTACCTTGACCCTGAATATTTCGGATTTCACCCGCTATGCGAGCAGTCAGCGCGCTCAGGTTGTCGGGCAACTATCCGGACTGCCGAGCACCATGACGCTGTTCGCATTTATCGGCGTGGCAGTGACCAGTGCGACGGTCGTTATTTTCGGTGAAGCCATCTGGGACCCGGTGGTACTGGTGCGCCGCTTTGATTCCCACTGGGTGGTGTTTTTCTGCATGATAGCTGTGGTTATTGCGACCCTTTCAACCAATGCTGCGGCCAATGTGGTCGGCCCCGCCAATGCATTTTCCAATTTGATGCCATCGAAGATTGACTTCAAACGCGGTGGCTATATCACCGGTGTGATCGGTATTCTGATCATGCCATGGAAACTGATCGCGGACCCCAGTGGTTATATTTTTACCTGGTTAATCGCCTATTCGGCTCTGCTCGGTCCCATCATCGGCATCCTGTTGGTCGATTATTTTCTGGTCAGAAAAACCGAACTCAATTTGGAAGACCTGTATCGGCATAACGGCCGCTATGCCGGTGTCAATCCTGTCGCGATTATTGCTTTGGTGGTCGGTGTACTACCCAATATTCCGGGATTTCTGGCGCACGTCGACCTCTACGACGGGACCGGAGCGTTGGTTAATTTGTATAACTATGCGTGGTTCATCGGTCTGGGCGTCTCCAGCGTCGTTTACTATTTGCTGATGCGAAACAAAGTCTGAAAGGCGAAATATATGGGAACAGATATCAAACCCGGGCGTCTCAGCGTCGCGCAGATCGAGCAGAATTTTGGAGATCTGCACGCGCCCCTTACGCAGTTGCAGGCGGTACAGGAATCAGCCCGCTGCCTGTTCTGCTTTGATGCCCCCTGCACCGAAGCCTGCCCAACCGGCATAGATATCCCGGGATTTATTCGCAAGATTGCCAGCGGTAACACCCACGGTTCAGCAGTTACCATTCTAAGCGAAAACATCATGGGCGGAACCTGTGCCAATGTCTGTCCCGTGGAAGAACTCTGCGAACAGGTATGTGTCCGCAATACTGCCGAAGACAAACCGGTCGTCATCGGCTTGTTGCAGCGTTACGCGACCGATCATTTGTTTGCCAGCGGCAGGCAGCCGTTTAAGCGCGCAGAGGATACCGGTAAGCGGATTGCTGTCGTCGGAGCAGGCCCGGCAGGTCTGTCGTGTGCACATCGATTGGCGATGCTGGGGCACTCGGTTAGCGTTTATGAGGCTCGCGGCAAAGCCGGCGGACTCAATGAATATGGTTTGGCTGCATATAAGATGCTGGACGAACGCGCAGCTAAAGAAGTGCAATTCATTCTGGATATCGGCGGTATAGA
>JBBKXT010000014.1:0-22134 GCA_037969625.1 Saprospiraceae bacterium | reverse complement strand
ACTTATCTACCTATCAGATAATGGCATGCTGGCAAAGCTAAACACCTTGAATAAAAGTAGCATAGAAGCTTACGATCAATGTGATGACCAAATCATCCCTGAATTTAGTGTCAGTAGTTACTTTACAACGGATTGTCAAGAAGAAGGTTATTCTGAACGAAGGATATACTCCTGGCTTATGATGGATATATGCGGTAACACTACGGAGGTGAATTATACCGTAGATATTCTGGATGACGTGGCACCTGTATTAATTTGGTGTCCCTGAAAACGAGAAGCTATTTTGTGAACAATTACCATCTGTTCCGAATGTATATTCAGATGACCCGGCCCAACCCGTAACTATTCTATTCACTGAAACAATAGTAGAGAGTAATCTGCCAGGTGCCTACAATGTATATCGACAATGGATCGCAACAGATGCATGTGGCAATATTACTGAAGAGATACAAAGTATTCTATGGATGCCTGCGTCACTTCTTGAATGCACAATTGACATACCTAAAAAGGTAAATTGTCGTTCAAATAAAATAATTATAAAAAGCACTCTAGTTGGAAATCCTGATGGCGTCACTTATTTCTGGGAATTAATCGGAGAGGATTCCTATATACAAGCCGGACAAGGGACCCCAAGAATTATTATCCACATTGGAGACTCCCCTGTCGATGTTGTACTGACATTAACTGATCAGTATGGATGCAATGCAGTTTGTACAGCAATAATTGATTGTAGCGCTAACTCCCCTGTCTTTGTAAGGAGCACTTCTAATGATGATACAATAGTGAGTTCATCTAACTCAGTTATACCTGATGAATCACTTGCGTTTGATCACGAAAGCTTTAACCTTGAAGATGTGAAAGCATGGCCTAATCCTACAACCGGCCGCATGAATATGAGTATTGATGCACAACAAGATGGTATTCTCCAGGTAGGTATATATAATTTACTTGGTCAGGAAGTAAGGCGGGAGGAAGTCAATTGCCATAGAGGTCAGAATAACTGGATGATTGATTTGTCTGACATGAGAGATGGAAGCTATTTAATAAGAATTTCAACTGGAGAGAAATCGTTCACGAAAGTGATTGACCTTCTCAGATAAGATGATCTCCAGATAACGGTGGGTGTAAGAATTTCTTACAAATGCAATCTAAAGGACCTTTCCAATTGGAAGGGTCCTTTTGTTTTTAAACAAATGTCATAGCACAAAGTATCAGGCTCTATTCGGGGCCCAATTAGGACCCCCGAGAGATGTCAAGAGCTAATCCTTTGTCTTGATTTACCCACCCAGTTGATAGTCCATGCAGCAGAAATGTCATCAAAATATCCCCATAATAAGGATTCATTTGCTTATCTTGATGTAAAACGGGTAACCTTTGTATCTTTTTAATACCCCGAATATAGGTTAGCTCCACAACCAAAGAAGAATCAATGGTCGTTCATTTGCCATTTCAATCCTGGCAAATTGGCCACTATCTATTGTATTAATTAAGGAGAGACAAGGTCCTTAAAATTTATATTTCTTGTGAAACTCTACATCAAATACATGGTATCGACCCGGTGCAAGATGGTTGTAAAGGCCGAATTGGATAAACTCGGATTGAAATCCCTTTCGGTTGGTTTCGGAGAAGTAGATCTACAAGAGCCCATCACACCGGATAAGCGTAAGCAACTGAAAGAAGCGTTGTTGAAGTCAGGGCTTGAAGTCCTGGACTATAAAAAGGCCATTTTGATTGCAAAAATCAAATCCGTAATTGTAGAGATGGTACACTATGCGGATGACAAGCCAAAAACGAATTTTTCAGATTACCTCGCTGAAAAACTCAACTATGATTATACATATCTCTCAAACTTATTTTCCGAAGTGACAGGTGTAACGATAGAGTATTTTATTATCGCGCACAAGATAGAACGGGTAAAAGAATTGTTAATCTATGATGAGCTCAACCTTACAGAGATTTCGTACAAACTCAACTACAGCAGTGTCGCACACCTTTCTACACAGTTTAAAAAAGTAACTGGTCTGACCCCTTCCTTTTTCAAGCTGTTGAAAAGAAAAAGGCGCGATACCATTCAAAATGTGTGAATTATGCAATGTTATTTCAGTATTCTATAACTGGTTCCCGGTCTTTATGCTGAATATTACAAGGACATTAGATGCTCACATTGGAAGGATTAGTTAGCTCGGAAATAATATAGTCAACTTTACAATCCGGACGTCTTTCCTTATTAATTTTCTTGTGTTTATTTCACCTTGCATTTGAGGTCTTGACTGGAAGAAGTGCACCCAATTTTGCATGGGCGTTTAGAACTTTGTTTTATAAACTAAATTAGGGAACAATTATGGCAACTTTGCTAAATATATTCATAGCAATAATGGTGATTGGGTGGCTTATCGGATTTGTGGTGTTTCATGCGGGTGGACTGATTCATATGCTTTTAGTGGTAGCAATAATCGTCTTTCTGCTAAAGGTTATTGCAGGGAATAGCTAAGCAGGTGAACATTTCTGAAACCTGAAATGATCGCACAAACAAAAATTCCTTTTTATATAAAGTATTCACTTTTAATGGTAGGGTTTTAAGTCCTGATAAACATGCTTTCCGTTGCTCAGACGATTATCATTCCGCTTATCTATGGCTCTTTTCTGGCTATATTAATCAGTCCGTTTGTCAAATATTTGGAAAGAAAAAAATTAACCGGGGAATTTCGATTACCTCTGTATTGACAATATCAATACTGATTATTGGAGGAATTATATTGTTGATTGTATCCCAGTCGAATCTGCTGATTGAAGCAATACCCGAGCTCTCCAAAAAGCTGGAAGAATTACTCCATCAATTCGCCATCTGGGCATCCGTGCATTTTAATGTCACTTTAAATGATATTGATCTTTGGTTTGCCAATAAAAAATTAAAATTCTTCAAGAGCACCAACTTTGGGTTAGGGACGACAATAACTACAGCCGGCAGTGTGTTGGCCACTATTTTCCTGACGCCTGTGTATATCTTCATGCTTCTTTTTTATCAACCGCATATTGTCACTTTTATCTATCAATTTTTTGGTGCGGACAATGAAAGTAATGTGCAGGAAATAATGGGTGAGACAAAGGGGATCATCAGGGGCTATTTGGTAGGTCTTTTTGCAGAGTTTGGGATCCTTTCTGTTCTGAATGCCCTCGGATTATTAGTCCTGGGATTAGATTATGCAAAACTTCTCGGTATTATTGGGGCTTTACTCAATATCATCCCCTATCTCGGAGGGCTTGTGGCTGTTGCTATTTATGCTGCGATTGCATTAATAACCAAAACCCCCATCTACGCGCTCTACGTTATACTGCTGTATTTGGTGATCCAGTTTGTGGACAATAATTATATCGTCCCTAAAATCGTAGGTTCAAAAGTTAAGCTCAATGCCTTTTTTTCCATCCTGGCGGTAATTTCAGGAGCGGCGTTGTGGGGTATTCCCGGCATGTTTCTCTCCATCCCATTAATGGCCCTTGTTAAACTCTTTGCAGATCGCATTGACGCTCTTAAGCCCTGGGGATTTCTCCTGGGAGACACGATGCCTCCACTCATTAACATCAACGTCAAAAGATTTAAAGTGAAGAACTGAAGAGTTTACAACATGTGAATTATATAATTTTTTTGGGGAATAGTGTAATGCATTGATGCTTGTTTAGAGTCAATTTTGCACCATAAGTATTTTTTACCATGAATCCTTCTCATTTCAACATACACCAAGTCACTGAATCAAGTCCTCAAAATTGCAGACTTCGTGATAATCCCGATCTCACATCTGAAAAAGTATTATTTACCAACCAAGACCATTATCAAACATCCTCATACCCCCCCCTTTCCGGTGCTGACCATATAGAGCAACATATGTTTTCGCGGATACCGAAAATTCAAAACTCAATATATACCATGGGTGTCAGAATGAAAGGTCTCTCTATAAAAAAACCAATAAACCGCTATCCCCTCGGCATTTAAATCAAGGCAAATAATCTTAACTGGTCCCAAGGTTTAAAAACAAACCGGAAGACAAAGATTCGAATTGATGATCACTACTTTTCCGGGGATTCATATCCGCAAGCATGATATGGTCCATACAAAAGACTTGCAAAACAACAGCAACATAATCGTATAAGCAGTGCTTCTGCATTTTAAATTTTCTCACTGAGTAAATTTACTGTAATGAATTCGTTATTACAAAATATATTAGTCATCCTGGCTCTAATTATCTTGCCGGGTACTATTACCGGCCAAGCCCCGGATTTGGGCACTTCTTCTACTTTTGCCATGTTTACAGCTGTCGGCGCTTTCGGCAATGATGGCGCGACCAATGTCACTGGTGACATCGGCACAAATGTTGGTGCTTTCACCGGATTTCCTCCCGGTGTAGTGATCGGCAGCATACATGTAGCCGATCCAGTTTCGGCACAGGCGGCCATTGATGTTGCATCAGCCTATGCTGAGTTGAGTAGCCTAACTTGTGGAGAGGTCATCGGCACTACCTTAGGTAGTGGTCAGATCCTTTTGCCAAACATTTATTGCATGGGTGCCGCATCAGTCCTCAATGGAGAATTAATTCTGGATGGCGATTGCGATCCAGCGGCCTTCTTTATCTTTCAGATTGATGGAGCACTATCCACAGCCGTTTTATCTTCCGTTACGTTGATCAATGGCGCTTCATTATGTAACGTGTATTGGCAGATAAACGGAGCTGTCAGCTTAGGTGAAGGCTCTTTCTTTCAGGGAACAATCATTGCTGCAGGTGCCATCACCATGTTAGAAGCTTCTTCCTTATCCGGTCGTGGGCTAACCACAAGTGGTGCTATCGAAATGCATAACAATTTAGTTAATCTGGATATGCTGCCGACAGCATCAGTTTTGTTCGCTGACGGACCTACCACTTTTTGTACAGGTGACAGTGTTACCTTATCCGGCAATTGCGGAGGCACATGGAACACAGGGGATACTACTGCAAGCATCACCATAAATACAAGCGGAGATTATTTTGTGACCAACATGAATGGTTGTGGGTTGATTGAATCAAATCACATCATCATCGCAGTTAATCCTCTACCCACTTGCACCATAACAGGTGATTTTTCTATTTGTGCCGGACAGACTGCTCAACTTTGTGCATCCCCGGGTTATGCCAGCTACTTGTGGAGCACCGGGGAAACCAACAATTGTTTAACCGTTGATACTTCGGGCAATTTTTCCGTGACGGTTACTGATATCAATGGATGTACAAGTGCGTGCAGTCAAATCGTGACCATCGGAGATCTGGTTCCACCGACCATCACCTGTCCAATAAATATCAGCATCGAATGTGATGAAAATACCCAACCGGCGAATACAGGGACAGCGACCGCCTCTGATGACTGCGATCCCTCACCGGCGATGATCTTTTCAGATATCACCATTAGTGGTTCATGTTCACAGGATTATTTCCTTATACGTACCTGGATGACCTCTGATGCCTCCGGGAATACAGCAACCTGTCAGCAAACGATCAGTATAGAAGATAATACAGCACCGGTCATCACTTGCCCGGTAGTGGTGAGCCCTATCGAATGCGGCACAAGCCCCTCCTTTGGAATTGCAACCGTCTCCGACATCTGTGATCCTGATGCAACGTTTACGTTTGTTACTGATTCACTACCCGGCACCTGTAGTCAGGCCTATACCCTGATCAGGACATGGACCGCCACAGATGCTTGTGGAAATACAGCAACTTGCAGTGCAACGATTGTTGTCGAAGATTCTACAGCACCAGTGATAAGCTGCCCCTCAGATGTGACAGCCTCCTGCAGCATTTCAACTGACCCGGCTACTACCGGCTTTGCCACTGCAACAGATGTTTGCGATACCTCACCGATCATCACTTATGTGGATGAACTTACAATGGATTTTTGTCCAATGCTCCTAACCAGGACATGGACGGCCACAGATGCTTGTGGAAATGTTGCAACATGTGTACAAATCATTGAAGTCTCAGACAATACGCCTCCTATCATCACATGTGCGACTATCCCTTCCCCGGTAGCGTGCGATTCCGTCCCTGCCTTTGAGACGCCTGTTGTTATGGATGATTGTGACCCGACTGTAACACTAACCTTTGTCACAGATTCTATACCCGGCGGATGTGGTCAGGAATATACGCTCACAAGAACCTGGACAGCGTCAGATGATTGCGGTAATACAGCCACCTGCAGCAGCACCATTAACGTGCAAGACAATACACCCCCGATTATTACCTGCCCGGTCGTAGTGAGTCCGATTTCATGTGGAGAGCTACCGTCTTTTGGAATAGCTACAGCCACAGATGCATGTGCGGTGGCTATAGACATCAGCTTTGTAGATATCACTACTTCAGGATTCTGTCCACAGGAATATAGTGTGACCAGAACCTGGATCGCTACTGACGGTTGTGGTAACTCAGCCACCTGCAGTAGTACTATTTTCATACAAGATAACACCCCACCGGTGATCACCTGTCCGGTAGTGGTCAGTCCGATTTCATGTGGAGAGATACCTTCCTTTGGTACAGCAACAGCCGTTGATGCATGCGATCCTATAGCAGACCTGACCTTTTTTGATGTCACCGTACAAGGTACCTGCTCACAGGAATATCAAGTGACCAGAACATGGATCGCGACAGATGATTGTGGCAATACCAGTAGTTGCAGTGCGTCCATTTCCATAGAAGATAATACACCACCAGTGCTGACATGCCCGGATGTAGTCAGTCCGATTTCATGCGGAGAGACACCTTCTTTTGGCATAGCGACAGCCGTTGATGCTTGTGATGTCATGGTAGAAATCACTTTTTCTGATATAACAACACCCGGCATATGCGACCTGGAATATAGTGTGACACGGACCTGGACTGCGACTGATGATTGTGGCAACGCAACGAGCTGCAGCAGGACAATTGATGTTGGAGGTGACATAGGATTAATTATTTTGTGTCCACCGGCCATGACCGTACCATGCGCGGAACAAGTGCCGGTCATTGACATCAACCTTGTGCAGACAAGCGGAAATTGTGGATCACTTATCGTAACTCATCTGAGTGATTTGATCTCCAACGAAACATGTTTAAATAATTTTACACTGACCAGAACCTATCAGGCTATAGATGAATGCGGCAATTCCGCTTCCTGCAGCCAGATCATTACTGTTCTTGATGATACTCCTCCCGTCATCACCTTCGATAATCCGCTCCTGGAGACAAACGGGGATACGTTGTTGACCCAGTGTTACGGTCAGGATCCCGAATGGGAAATTCCTGGCTTTGATGAAGGCAGTATTCAGGCCACTGATGAATGTGGAGGAGAAATAACTATTACCTACAATAAGATACTTCAGGACGAAGGCGATTGCTCTGTAGATGGGTATATTAACCTCTACCGACTAACATGGACAGCAACCGATGTGTGCGGCAACAGCAGCAGTGTTTTTGTTCTTCTTGCCTTGGTGGATACCATTCCACCTGTGATCGATGGTGTGCCTGACAATATCACCGTCAACTGTGACGATATCCCATTGCCACCCACTGTGTATGCAACAGATGAATGCCTTTGTGCTTGTATAGTCTTGTTCCAGGAAACAGACCTGACACTATCTGAATGTCAGAATGGATTGGTCGTCATCAGAACATGGACTGCGAGAGACAGGTGTGGAAATGAAACGATTAGCACACAGCAGATCACTCTGATTGACGAGGAAGGTCCGGTGCTCCAAATTATAGAGCCGGAATTGATAGGCCTGACGAATGGAAGCTTAATCGAATACACCTGTAATGAAGGTGGAATACCAGCATATTTTAAAAAACTGGATGAACAGTCTGTTCTCTCCTCAAGCTCTTGTGGAGGATCAGCAAGCATTTCTTTTACTGAGACTATTGATGTTCAATCCAAATGTGAATTTTATGGATACCTCGAACAAAGGAAATATCAATGGACAGGAACGGATCCTTGCGGTAACTCCACCAACCTAACGATTACTGTCCAATTGATCGATAATGAAGCCCCCGTGATCATCAATGCGCCTGAAATGGTATGTATTGGCGACCCGGCACTTGACCTAATCGAAGTGACGGATAATTGTGATGATATTGGCTTTAGGTATTGGGATGTCAATATTCCTAATCCATGCGGTGAAGGGACAGCGATAAGAAGAACTTATGAGGCTGCTGATGGCTGTGGCAATATAGCAGTTGATACAGTCATACTTCTGCCCAACAACCAGGTCGTTCCCCGAATAACATTTATAGATCAGGATATGGCACAAATGGATTCCGGCCTGGTGATGAGTATTAGTTGCGATGCCAACAATCTGCACTATACCAGGTTTGGCATCTCCGATGTCAGCGTTGAAAGTGAATGCACCTTTGGTACAATAGTAGGGTTTTCAGAAACCTTGTTATCAAGCGGAGACTGCATTGCGACCGGTTCTGTAGCTGTTGTCCAGTTGAAATGGACAGCCACTGACCTCTGTGGCAATTATGGAGAAAGAATACTGCTTGTCAATATCATCGATGAATCCAATCCGGTTTTTGTAAACTTTTCACCGGTGTTAAATATCGGTTGCCATGACAGTATACCCGAAATGACTGCTACGGATAATTGTGGTGAAGTCATTCTTACGTATATAGATAAAATCATTCCGGGTCCATGCGTGTATGCCTATGATGTGGAGCGGATCATTACTGCTACGGACCCCTGTGGCAACAGAACAACACGACAACAAATTATTCATGTCGGAAATAAAAATGGTCCGGTAATCACCGGTGTTGAAGAAGAAATCTGTGATGACCTCACGATCCCTGTCGTAAAAGCATTCGATGAATGTGCGGATGAATTCGTCGAAGTCTTCATGCATCAGGATACACTGGATAGCGCATGTCGGGACGGCATGGTCATTCAGCGGACATGGTCAGCGACTGATATCTGTGGTTTTACGACCGTGATTTACCAAATCATTACTGTCAATGATCAGACACCTCCGGAATTTTCTATTCCTACGTATTCCGTGATCCATTATTTCTTGGATAAGGATCACAACTTTATCTATCAATCGCAAACTCAGCTCATCGATAAGTTGAATGCTCTGGACTATGAAAGTGTGCAGGCCTATGATGATTGCGACCAGGTGATTATCCCCGTGTTGGTGACGGATACCCTATTTGCACTGAATTGTGAATCAGCGGGATATGCGATGCGAATTACCTACACATGGACAGCCACTGATGTTTGCGGCAATTCCTCTTCTATATCCTTCACTGTGGATATCATGGATGATATGCCCCCTGTATTCAGTCAAATGCTTTCGGATACTACAATTATTTGTGCGCCAATGCCCTCTCCATCGAATATGGTGATGGTGGATTCCTTTGAGGCTGTTACGATCAGCTATACCGAAACGGTTGTCCCCGGGCCAGGTATTGGGCAATATACCTATACCAGAACCTGGGTGGCGGTTGATTCCTGTCACAATTCGGCAACATTCATACAGCACATCATCTGGCAACCTGAGTCAACGCTGGAGTGTAATATTATCCTTCCTGAACAGATGGATTGCAATTCACACGGCATCATTATCACCAGTATAGTGACAGGTGGTACCGGGCCATATACTTATGAATGGCAGATTATTGGAGAAAAGTGTTTTATACAAGGTGGGCAGGGCACTCCGGATGTGACGATCTACATAGGATGGGCGGATGTAAAACTAATCCTCACTGTGACAGATACTTTTGGTTGTATTTCGATGTGCATGACAACTCTTCATTGTGTAGAAGCTAATGATATGCCTATGACCATCTCTTCTACCAATGTAAGCAGTGCGACTGTCCCGGATCCTCCTAAAAACATTACTACCGGAAGCAATAATATTGAGATTGCGACCATGATACAACAATTAAGGTTGTGGCCGAATCCTGCAAATGAGACTTTTAATATCGGTTTTGAGTCAGGAATCGAAGGAATCGTAGAATATAGTTTTATGGATTACACAGGCAGGACTTTATTAAGGGACAAGATAAATGTCCATAAAGGTTATAATGTTCAACGGATCGATGCAACTACATTTACGAATGGCGGCTACCTGATGCATATACAATCTGAAACAGAGTTGTATACAAAATCAATCATGATCATCCGAAACGAATAAGGTAAACTATTAGGTGAGAAGCACCCTGGATTTATTCCTTGTTGTTGTAAAAGCCCCTCTTTAAACGGAGGGGTTTTTTTATTTCAGCGAAAGCTAAATGTGTGAATTATGTAATATTTTTTGGAAATTATATAAAATAAAACAATGCTTTTGATTCCATCTTTGAGTAATTGTAATTTGTCCTATACCAAATACCTGATGGAAAATCCAGATCTAGAGAAATTAAAGGCACATATAACAATAGAAACTATTGAATCTGTTCCTAATTCTTTAGTCAACAGTACGATCCTGAAAAAAGCTGCTGAAAAATGTCACTCCGGTAGTGACGTTCAATACTTGCATTCAGTAAACCATCACACATATATGCCCCGAACGAATATCAACACGATTACTACTAAAACCAGATTAATACCGGAAACTGATCAGGTGCAACATTCGTCTAAAGAGCGCAATCGACGGGCGAGGGCATTTGCAGTGCAGTCCAATAGTTTGAAATATTATATCAAACTTATCAATACAACGAGCAGGTCCTGAACAGATAATTAAATTTTATAAAAAGCACAGTAAAACGGATACTTCTTGTTCTGCATCATTAAAATATCACGTTCGGTTTCCCAGGTTAGGTTCATCTATGTGCTGACGACCATTTTTATGGTTGGTCTCTCCATTTTTTCGTTTGTGCAAATCAATAATCTTTTTAAATCATCAAACCAGATTTATCACACCAATCAGGTAAAGAACGCCTTGCGCAATATTTCAAGTTCCTTGCTTGAAGCTGAGACAAGTAAACGAGGCTTTCTGCTGACGAGAGATTCATTGATGTTGATCAAAAGAGATAATGCATTACGTGCTCTTGCGCTGGCACAATATAATCTTGATTCTCTGATCAGTGATAATGAAGAACAAAAACAACATACGATCAAACTCTATCAGGCCATTGATGAAAAGGAGGAGAGTATCCGCAAAACCTTGGCTGATGGGACTCTCCCGGATGTCCCCTTAAACCTTAGGAGAAATATAAATGATGGGATTAAACGGATGGACAATGTCCATGAAAACCTGAATGCGATGATTAGGGAAGAATCATTACTACTTGAGCGACGAACTCAAATTTTTACGAGGCTATCGCTCATCGCTCCATTATACATCATTGTTCTTTTTCTTGGGGCATTACTCATTTTATTCTATTCCTATTTTGAACTCAATAAAGAACTCGTCATATCCCATAATTTACATACTGATTTAAACCGGCAACGTGAAGACACGGAGATATTGACAAATAAATTAATCCTCGCCAATCAGGAACTGGCTTTCCAGAATGAGGAGAAAGAAAATCGTGCAACTGAACTTGCAGTAGCGAATGAAGAACTTGCCTCTCAAAACCAAACCAAGGAAAAACTGGCAGGCGAATTAATTATCGCCAATCAGGAACTGGCTTTCCAGAATGAGGAGAAAGAAAAAAGGGCGACAGAATTGTTGGCGGCTAATACTACGTTGGAATTATTTTTAAACATCTCCAGTCATGACTTGCAGGAACCGCTAAGAAAAATTCAGATGGCTGCCTCGCGAATTGATTCAGGAGATTATATGGCCTTGTCTTCCAAGGGCAGAGATCACTTTTTAAAGATGCAGCAAGCAGCCATCAGCATGCAAACCCTTATAGAAGATCTGCTGATGTATTCCAGGATGAATGCGAAAGAGCGCAAGTTTGAAAACATTGACCTTAATATAATTGTCAATGAAGTAAGGAATGAACTCAAGGAAACTATTGAAATTAAGAATGCAACTATTGAAGTAACTGAATTATGTGAGGCGAATATCATTCACTTTCAGTTTCGACAACTAATCCATAATATTATTTCGAACGCGCTCAAATTTTCCATTACCGGTCAACCTCCACATATCCTGATTTCTGGTGTGCTCCAGAAAGGCAGTGACTGTAATCAAACAAAACTGATGCCGGACCAGGAATACTGCCATATCCGGATTGCTGACAACGGCATTGGATTCGAGCCTGAGTATAATGAAAAAATATTTGAGGTATTCCAGCGGTTATATGGCAAGGAGACCTATAAAGGTTCAGGAATCGGGTTGGCAATCGTCAAAAGGATCGTAGAAAACCATGACGGTATAATTTTGGCGACCGGCCAGTTAAATAAAGGTGCTACCTTTGATCTGTATATCCCCACTATTAAAAGGCCACAGCATGGATAATAGTTTATTACACATCATACTTGCAGATGACGATGAAAGCGACCGCACCAACTTCAAGGACGCCCTGGAAGAATTACATATTAAAACTGTAGTCTACGCCGTGAAAGATGGCGTAGAGCTGATGGAATTCCTTGCGAAAGAAGATGCACCTGTGCCGCACATGCTTTTTCTAGACCTTAACATGCCCCGAAAGAACGGGCTAACCTGCCTTAAAGAAATAAGGAGTAGTGAAAAACTAAAAGATGTGACGGTCGTCATTTATTCGACCTCCTCGTATGAAAAGGATATTGAAGAGACCTTTGAATACGGCGCCAATGTCTACATTAAAAAGCCCACTGACTTTGATTCACTTAAAAAGGTGCTTGACAAAGTTTTAAGCGCAGCGTATGTGTACCGTGAACCTCCTTTCAAGTTCGCAAATTTTCTTTTAAGAATATAACGTGACCCAGCATCCGGACCACTTCTGGTCGGAAGCCAGATAAGCAACTATTGTCGCTCGAAAAGGACCAATTCTTTACCAAAAGTCTGCACCTTTTGATAGCTGTTATTCAGCGCTGGCAGCATAGGGTTGTCAGGTGATAACGTATTCTTGATGATGATAAAGCGAGGTTCTTGTTCAAGTATCTTAGTCAGTTCTTCATTCATGTCAATACCGAGCGCATTGCTATTGTCCTTGTTCCAGATCAGTGATGAATGCACGTATGGCGTAGGGCTATTGGTTCCGGTCATGTGATAGATGATCTGCGGGCCATTGGCGGTATAAATGATATCACCGGGCAGCAGATGTGATTTTAGATATTTAGCTACTTGTCTTGGGTAATCCGGTTTGTCATAATAATCCATTTTCTGAAAACTTATATTGACAACAATGATCAGCACCAGTAAAACATAACCTAGTCGAGGTTTTCGCATCCACGCAAATGCAGGACCCGGTGAACGTCTTGTATCAAAAAAGCTTCCTGCCAGGAGGCTGAATGGAAGCATACACTGGATGAAATAATGGGAGAATAATTTACCCGGCAATAAGATAATGATGATTACTAAACTGCTCCATAGCCATGATAACAAGGGCAACCCTAACCCTGTGGTGCGCCAATGCCAGGAGCAGAAAACAAACCACACCGTCACAGGCAGAAAACGCAGTAGCACATCTAATACATAAAGTAAATAATCAAACCATGGAGGGTTGATGAAATACCGCCCGCTAAGTTCAAAGGAATAAAACAGGAATGTATCCAGCATATTTAACTGCCAGTAATACAACCATACAATAACAAAAGGCAAGCTGAATCCAATCGCCATCACAACGCATCTTGAAAACCAGTGCACCCAATTTTTACCTAAGGTCACCTGGCGCCAGACATAAAAAACACCAAAAGCCACTGCATCAAAAAGCACCACATACTTGATCATAAAGCCCAGACCTAATAAAAGCCCTGCCACAAAAAACCATACATAACTGCGAAACTTGAGGATAAGAAACAATGCATAAATGGTAAACAAGTTGAAGAAATGTTCTGTATTCGGGGATATGCCGTAAAAAGTAAAAATGGAGATAATGAAGATATAAATAACAGCGCTGGCTAATGGGGCAGGATTGAACTGATCCCCCGTCTGGTCTTTTATCAGTTGCCTGTGTGTGAGATAAAGCATCCAGGCGGTCAGTGCCACCCAGATAGCAGTGAAAATGCGAATTACAAAAATGGCCTTACCGAAAAACAATTGAACAATAGCAAATAGCGTAAATATGCCGATAGGCTTGGTATCAATGATGTCACGCAGGTATACCTGCCCATGGCGAACTGCATCCGCAATGACCAGGTAGGTAGACTCATCATGATCCATGACCGATGGAAAAAACGAGAAGAAGCGCATCACCAGCGAAAGACCCACCAGCATAACAAGTATCCCAAGTGGTCCGTATGACGATAATCGTTTAGTGAATACTGACATGTGACGGTTAATTTTAGCTCGTGCTATAATAAATTGTCACCTTAAGCGCTATCTGGATGAAAAATACAAAGAAAATTACCTTTGATAAAGGGAAATACACATATTCATGTAGCAAAATGTCAAACAACCATAAATAGGGTTTTGCAATTAAACGTTAATTTGGTACAAGGTGGTCCCTTAAAGTTGAAAACATATGAGCTTTTTAAAAGCAGAATGGAGAAAACTGGCGTTCGCCAATTATATTATCGACAAGGACGTATTAAAAAAATATATCCCCTTCGGCACCGAGTTGGATTTGTGGAATGGCAACTGCTATATAAGTCTCATTGGATTTATGTTTGTTGACACCAAACTATTAGGCATTAGGATACCTTTTCACATCAATTTTGAAGAAGTCAACTTAAGGTTCTATGTCAAGCGTCTTGAAAACGGAGAATGGAAAAGAGGGGTTGTTTCATTAAAGAAATTGTGCCCAAAAGGGCCTTAACTTTTGTGGCCAATACCGTTTACAAGGAGAATTATGAAACCATGCCCATGGAACATTTATGGCATGCTGGTAATGCATTCAGAACGGTTCAATACCGTTGGAAAAAAGGGGGCAAGTGGAGCTCCATACAGGTGAAAGCCAGTTTGGAGGCATTTCCTATCGAACCAAAAAGTGAGACAGAATTCATCACAGAACATTATTGGGGTTATGCTAAAGTAAGTGAGGGGCAATCGAATGAATATGAAGTGACTCACCCAAAATGGGTCGTATACCAAGTTCAGGAGTATGCCATTGATGTAGCCTTCGGGGAGGTCTATGGGGCTGAATTTGATTTTTTAAATGCGGCAGAACCAACATCCGTCATGCTGGCAGAAGGCTCTCTTATCGCTTTGGGAAATAAACGAATTA
Organism: Saprospiraceae bacterium; assembly: GCA_037969625.1. Classification (GTDB taxonomy): domain Bacteria; phylum Bacteroidota; class Bacteroidia; order Chitinophagales; family Saprospiraceae; genus Opimibacter. Next base: position 6,889 of record JBBKXT010000014.1, on the reverse strand, counting down.
TTACCAGGGATAGCCTGTCCCATTTTAACCGGTCTTAACTACCTGTTTTCAGGATGGGGTTGATAGAGAACCATAATTTGCAGATTTTGTGACCTCTTTAAGCTTTCTTTTCCGGAAATATTATAAGATAATTCAGTTAAATCCTCCTCCCGGAACGTTTCTTGCGACTTTACTGTTGTAGGTGATTGGCGCACAGCCTGAGCATACAAGGAAAAGTAAGGGGCCAGTCGACTCCCTGCTTAAAACGACATAATCGGCTTCGGGTGGGTTAGGAAATTTAGAAAAGTTGTATTTTTAGGCCTTCGGGTGTTCGTCAAACTAATTCGATATCACTTCTGTTGTCCCGACCCTCAGCATGTATCATAAAAAACAATTAATGGCAAAATCGCAAGAAACCTACAACAAGAAAGAAAAAGAAAAAAAGCGTTTAAAAAAACGTCAGGACAAACTAGCAAAAAAAGAAGAGCGTAAGTTGAATCCTAAAAAAAGTGCGGAAAGCATGTTCTCCTATGTCGATGCCGATGGCAATCTGACTGACACCCCGCCGGATCCGTCAAAAAAGATCGTCATTAAAGCCGAAGACATTGACGTGAGTGTTCCTAAAAAAGGTGCCGCTGAAGAAGTGGATCCCATTCGCCATGGCAAAGTTGAGTTTTTCAATTCCGAAAAAGGCTTTGGTTTCATTAAAGAAAATGATACCAATGAAAAGTTCTTCGTCCATGTCAGTAGCCTGACCGAAGAAATCATTGAAAACGACAAAGTCTCCTTTGAAGTCGAGAGTGGCTTGAAAGGGCTGAATGCTGTGCGGGTGAATAAGGTTTGAGGCGTAGGGTGTATCGAAGCGAAGCGCTTGCCCTGAACTCCGATGTAGGAGGTAGATCAGCGCTTGCCCTGAACTCCGATGAAGGAGGTAGATCAGCGCTTGCCCTGAACTCAGATGAAGGTGGTAGTTCAGGGGCAAATTACGAATTACGAACTATCAGTCTAAGGTCTCAGGTCTAAAAGTCTCAGGTCTGATTTAGGCATTACCCACCTTCGCAAATCCGATCTCGGCAGTATCCTGATCAGGAACAGCGACGGGGCATCGCCCATGCGAAAAAGGAACGCGAGATTCTTTTGGTCTTGAAGAAGATTTCTAAGTCGTACCTTTATCTTCGAAATAGACCACACCTTTTACTCAAGTTTTTTAACTGTCCCCGAAGACAATGCATTCTCTTGAAGCATGCACCACAAAGTCACGGGCTTTTAAAATGTAAAAAATGAACAAAGAGTTCATCCCGAAATTATTTTCATTACTCAAAGACGGGATCCGTAAAGAGCAAGTTTTAAAAGATATAACCTCGGGCTTAATCGTTGGCATTATAGCTCTTCCGTTAGCCATCGCCTTTGCCATTGCCTCAGGCGTTTCTCCCGAAAAAGGATTAATTACAGCCATCTTTGCGGGAATAATCATCTCTGTTTTTGGTGGGAGTCGGGTACAGATAGGAGGGCCCACCGGAGCTTTTATTGTCATCGTCTATGCCATCGTGCAAGAACATGGCGTAAATGGTCTCACCATTGCGACGTTCATGGCCGGATTTATCATTATTGGCATGGGGCTGGCTCGTCTGGGCAATTTATTAAAGTTTATTCCTTATTCGCTTATTGTCGGTTTTACAAGTGGCATCGCCGTAATTATTTTTTCCTCGCAGATCAATGACTTTCTGGGACTTCATATAGCAAAAGTACCGGCCAATTTTATTGATAAATGGCTTCTTTATTTTCAATCCTCATCTCAATTGAATTTGTATGCCATCAGCATCAGTTTGTTCACGGTACTGACCACTATCTATTTTAAATTTATAACAACAAAAATACCAGGCTCTATTGTTGCCATTCTTTGCTCAACCCTGGCTGTTCTCTTCTTCCAAATTCCCGTAGATACCATAGAAAGCAATTTTGGAGAAATACCGAACAAGTTAAGCCTACCATCCATCCCAGCTGTCGATTACAACACCATTAAATCGCTGATTCAACCCGCCTTTGCAATTGCCTTACTCGGATCTATAGAGTCTTTACTTTCCGCCGTAGTATCAGATGGTATGATTGGTGGGAAGCACCGTTCCAATATGGAGCTTATCGCCCAGGGTGGCGCTAATATAGTATCTGCGCTCTTTGGCGGAATTCCTGCTACGGGCGCTATTGCGCGAACTGCCACCAATGTAAAAAATGGCGGTAGAACACCCATTTCCGGGATTGTTCACGCACTGGTTCTATTATCTATCATGCTTCTTTTTGCACCCTATGCTAAGCTCATTCCCATGTCATGCCTCGCAGGAATTTTGGTGGTGGTCGCCTATAATATGAGTGAATGGCGGCAGTTTAAATCGCTATTAAAGGGCAACCAAATGGATGTGATCATCCTGCTGACAACTTTCTTACTAACCGTATTTTTTGACTTAGTCATTGCCATCGAAGTGGGTATTGTACTTTCCAGTTTTATGTTTATGAAACGAATGAGTGAATCTGTCAATGTGCAAACACATACCTTTGAAGAGATCAACAGTGAGAATATATTTGATGAAGAAATAAAAGATTTACCTAAAGGGGTTCTTTTGTATGAAATTAACGGACCGTTGTTTTTTGGTGCAGCAAGACAGTTTCAAGAGACGTTAATGAAAACAAACATGAAACCCACTGCCATCATTATACGCATGCGATACGTTCCTTTAATTGATGCAACAGGATATCAAAGTCTGAAAGAAATAATTTCATCTTACAAATCACGCAACATCCACATTATCCTGTCGGGGGTAAACAAAAATCTACTCCTTGATTTTGAAAATAATAGTTTGTTCGATATTATAAGCAAAGATTTAATTTTTGAGGATATCAAAGAGGCCATTCTTAAGTCAAAAGAGATGACTTAAGAACAATGAAAACAAAACACCAAAGGCCAAAACCGTACGATACAAAATTGTAAATACCGAAACTTGAATGAAAATATTCCTAATCATCTTATTGACTTTTATCCAGGTGACGATTGGTGTCGCACAAGTCCAAAATCAACCCTATACCTTATCAGCCAGAATCGTTGAAGAAAACACTACTATGGCGCTGCCTTTTGTCACCGTCTTCAACAAACAACAACTCCGCGGAACGGCCACTAACCTCGATGGCTTTTTTGTGCTCCCCAATAATCAATTTGGAGACACTATTGTTGTTGCATTCCTTGGATACAAAGACCTGGTTCTTACCATTCAAGAAGACATGCCGAAGGAGATCATCCTTTCTCCTCATGCCTCTGCCTTGAATGAAATCGTCATCACGGCCGAAAGTGATTTTCTTTATGACCTCGTTTCCAAAGCACGAAATAATAAAAAGACTAAGCACAAAACATCAAAGACTTACTTGTTTCTTGAGACCTTGCTTTATAACGAACCCATTGAAATTATCGAGGCCTATTATAATGGTCAATATGCCCATTATGGAACGGAAGCTTTGCAACTCAAAAAGGGGCGGATCGGATTAAAACCAATCAACAACCGCTACTACAGATCCACAGAATCCTCCAAACTTTTTTCCATGCATGATGTATTTGCACAAAGCAAATTATTTCCCGAAAGCCCAGTGTCGGTCAACAAGAGAAATCTGAAAAAAGACTACACCTTACAACTGAACTATACCTTCACTGAGAATCAATCAAAAATATATGTGGTTGATGTCATTCCTAAATTGGATCGAACAGATTTGTTTGGCGGCACCGTTTGGATTGATCAACAAAACAATCGGTTAATCAAAATAAGTCTGCGGGTAAAGAACGCAGCCGTTCACCCTTTTCTTCCCATTGGCCACAATACAATCAAGCGGGTTGATATGGAAATCAACAAAACATATGAAGACATTGATGGCGATCCATTCATCAATAGCATGGACTTCAACTACAATATATTCTACAAAGACCAACAAGGCGAAGAAGTAAAAGCTACCACAAGAGCTTTCACCAAAGCGTATGATTACGAAAATCAATTCCAACTGCCGGTTTTCAATTTCAGCAAACACCTGCATGAAGACTATCGCGACATCACGGCTGTACCCTATGATTCCATGTTTTGGAAGCGCACGACTGAATTCCGCTTTTACGATCGCCTGCAGGAAATAGAAAACTTCATCACCGAAAACAAAATTGAAAACAGTGTCATGCACCCGGAAAGTCAAAGAGACTCCATACATTCTCAATTACAGTTTGCTTATGTTCTCTGGGATGAGGATCGTTTCAAAATGGGACAGGCACCTGAAAGTGTCATTGAAAAATCACTCGCAAACTTCGCTTCCGAAAGATACCATTTCAATGTCAAACTCTACCTCGATATCAACTTCATTCAGGACTCTTTATACTATCAGGTGTATTCCTTGTTAGATCCGGTGGACACGTACTATTACTTTCCTATCGATTCGATAGATCTGGCGTACATGAATATGTATTTTGATCTGATGGAAATTCAAAAAAGGGAATTGGCTTATGAAATAGATCGTCTCACCTTTGCCAACGAAGCCTATCTGGAAGAAATGTATCAATACCATCTCAATCAATTTAATGAAATCAGTACTTCTTTCATTGATCAAACCAATCGTGGAAAAAACATGGGAAAAATGCGGGAGTGGAATGATTATGTTTTTAAGTCACTGGGCATTGATAATCTGGAACAATTTGGGGTGAAAGAAGAGAGGTGAATCGCCGCCGCCTTTTCTGTTGCACCAGCCTATCTCTTCTTTAACAATTTCTTGACTAAAAACAATTGGAATAGAAATATCTTGGCAGTAGATATTTTGATTTGGAAGGAATATTAGGTTAGTATCAAAGTATCTCTACTTCATGCTTTATATACTTTTTTTAACCTGGTACCAAGCGGGGATAACTTCCTTATGTACCATCCAAAACTGAAAACATGAAATTAAAAACACAAGTATTTGTGATGCTATTATTCCTTAACCTCCCGGCTTACACGCAGTCTGATGTTATCTGTATTCCCTATGGTTCTTCCGTTAATATAGATGGGATTGTCAGCAACAACGAATGGAAGGATGCGGACTCACTCATTCTGGGCACCAGCACTCAAACGAAAGTACTGTACAAACATGACAGCCTGAATCTTCTGGTGGCCTATATCGGAAAGTTGGAATCGTCATCGAGAATTCCCGAGTTGCTCATTGATGTCAATAACGATAAAAGTACAACCTGGTCATCGGATGATTGGTGGTTTCATGTCTCTGCGCAAGATTGCGACTATCAAGGGGCTTATGCAAACTATGATAGTTGTGGGATCGTTCGACCCAACTGGAAAGCGGTAGAAAACATGGACTTCGGTTTGCCACAAGCGCCATTCAATGATACGGTTGAAATAGAAATCCCATTTAGTACACTGCCTATAACCTTGAGCGAAACTGACACCATCGGTCTCTCCTTCCTGGTCACTAATTTATTTAGCACCTGGACGCATTGGCCGGTTAGTGCCAATCGAAACAATCCTTCCACATGGGGCTTAGCCGTCTTCGGTTGTGATGGACTTTCCGGTGTGCGAGAACCTGTTTTACATTCCATACCGATCGCACTATATCCAAATCCATCCGATGGTCAATTTGTCGTTAAATTTCCGGAGGAAGCCGTCTATGGTAACCTCATCATAAAGATTTCAAATCCATCAGGAATGATCATCTGGCAAAAACAATTCAATGATGCCGGTTATTCGGAAATACCCATCAATGTCTCAAATTTTTCAAGTGGAACCTATTTTCTAACGATTGAAGGAAAAGACTTTTATGCCAGAGAGCAGATTGTTTTGGAGAGATAGGGCATATTCAATTACGAATCTGTGAATGACGAAAAATGACCTGAGATGTCAGACGCGAGACACCAGACGCGAGACTAATTTCATATCTTTATCACCCTTCACTAAATCACTAAATCACCAAAATGAAAAACATCATCATCACACTCCTCCTCCTTTGCTTCTTTTTCACTGCATACACACAAACGGATTGCAAACCATACCTCCCCTCAGCGAAAGGCACCATCTGGGAGATTACCAACTATACTGACAAAGGAAAAGAAACCGGCAGGGTTGTTTATGAACTAACAGACAAGATCGTTAGCGGAAATGATATAACCTTCACGATCAAGACGACGACCTATGATAAAAAAGATGAAGAAATATACACCAACACGTTTGATGCTAAATGTGTAGATGGCAAATTTGAATTTGACATGACCTACAAAATGGATGCTAGTGCACTGCAGGCCTATCAGGACATGGATATCGCAGTAGATGCCAGCGAATATGAAATACCATCCATGGATGCCGCCGTTGGCACAACGCTGCCTGATGGAACGCTGAATGTAAAAATCAGTGGTCCCATCGCAATGAATATGACCGTCATGATCACCGATCGAAAAATCGAAGACAAAGAATCTATCACGACCCCTGCCGGTAAGTTTAACTGTCTGGTCATGTCTCAAAGCATCAATACAAAAATGATCGTGGGGATAAATAGTTCGTCGAAAGAATGGTATGCCGAAGAGATTGGTATGGTACGTTCCGAGTCTTACAATAAATCCGGGAAGCTGGTGGCGTATAGCGAGCTGACGAAGATGAAGTGATCGGTGATTGCAACATTAGGCCTTCCGCCTAATGGGCAAAGAGCATATCGGAGCGCAACGCCTGCCCTACATACCGACGCAGGAAGTTGTGTAGCGCTTGCCCTGCACTCCGACGAAGGAGGTAGTTCAGCGCTTGCCCTGCACTCCGACGAAGGAGGTAGTTCAGCGCTTGCCCTGCACTCCGACGAAGGAGGTAGTTCAGTGCTTGCCCTGCACTCCGACGAAGGAGGTAGTTCAGCGCTTGCCCTGCAC
>JBBKXT010000013.1:0-5326 GCA_037969625.1 Saprospiraceae bacterium | reverse complement strand
AATATGAGGTTGTTTGAAGCACTGGGTTGTGGTAGTTTATTAATTTCTGAAGAGGGAAATTACCCGGAAGGATTTGTTGAGGGCAAGCATTATATTGGGTATAAGGATGGTGCGGTTTTACTCCAGAAATTGCCAGGGATTATTTTAAATTATGAACGATTGAAACGACGCATGCAGCCATATATCGATGATCTCAGGCAGCGTTATTCCAAAGAAAACCAGTGGAAAAAGTTTCAAGAGATTATTTCGGATTTCAATCAAAAGAACAAATGATTAAAGTGCAATTTTAGTAAAGATGGTATGACCGTAGCAGCTTTTTGCTATTGCCAATGGTGTGATAGTTCTTGTTTTATTAAGTTTTTGAAGAGACCAGATTGCCCGAATTGTTTTAAGCAGTGCTATACTTTTGTTTATGAAGATACGACGCCTTTTTATTTCCATATGTAATTTGATACTCAGCTATTTGTTCAAACATGTATTTGGCGAATCGCTTAATGCCATACGGTATAAAGTAAGGATTCAAAATATTTTTAACAGGCCTGTCTTTGGTGTCTTTACGATTGTCGCCATGAAAGAGTATGAGAACAATATTTTAGAAGTTCTTGAAGCATCTTCTGTTTTTATTTCAACAGGACCTGTGGTGCAAAACGAACCTCCCGTAAAAGTAGAAGTACATGTACCGCAACTTAACCTGTATAGGTTTGATGATGCTTTAGTTAATAGCTATTCATCATGTATTCTCTATAATGGACATTTGATGGTGGAGAGTTTTAATTCATTTGAGCGATTTGATGAAGGATTTGTTAGGTGGAATGACAATGAAAAGGCTGTTGTAAAGATGCTGCCGGTTAAGCATTTGCCAGAAGGTTTGTTTCTTGCGGGCAATGGAAGTTTTAATTGGTATCACTGGATGGTCGAGTTGTTGCCTAAGTTGCTTTTTGTTGATAATATTCCCACCAAAACAATTTTGGTGAATGCTGAAATCCAGCGCTTTCAAAGTATTATAGATACTTTGTCTGCCGTCTTAAAGGATACTTCTTATAGCATTGAGTATTTGGAGAAGGCTTACATCTATCAAGTGGAAAGATTGTATCACATAAATGCTATTTCCTATGTGCCATTCAATATGCGTGGGGATCGAATATTGGGGGTGGGGGATGTGTTTATGCGAGGTGATTTAATTCGCGCGTTAAGGAAGAATTTATTTGATTATTTCAACATTGAAGAGGTCGTAATGCCCACAGAGAAAATATTTTTAAAGCGTAACACTCATCGAGTTCCAAAGAATCAGGATAAGCTCGAAAAAGCATTGCTTCAGCGAGGATATCACACAGTTTCCTTGGATGCGCTAAGTTTGGAGGAGCAGATTATTTTAATGTATAGATCAAAGGTTGTCGTTGGAACTACTGGCGCAGCTTTTACAAATATTATGTTCGGACACTCTAAGTCGGTTTTTATCTCTTTCTTGCCTAAAAGCTTTAAGGAATTTTCATGTTTTTCTAATTTGGCTACATTGATGGATGTTGCATTATACCATAGTTTTTACAAAATTGATAGCAAACCATCTGACCATTCAACCAGTAAATTTAGTTTAGATATCAATTCAATTTTGAAATTGTGTAAAATTGCTGAAATGGCGAAGTAGTTAGGCTTTTGGAATTATTTGTGGTGCGGATTTTGTTGAGTAGATTGTATTATAATATGGATATTGTTGTCGTCAGCGGAGGAAGTAATTGAATCTGAATCTGTTGCGTTTTTTCGTAATAAAACCGAGAATTAGGTTGCATTGTATGGATATCACCAAAATTAAAATTATTCAATTACCCAAAATCGAAGATTCCAGAGGTAATCTGTCCTTTATCGAAGAAGAGAATCATATTCCTTTTAAGATTGAACGCACCTACTGCATCTATGATGTGCCGGGTGGTCAGGAGCGCGGGGGGCATGCTTTTAAAAACCAACAAGAGTTGGTCGTAGCACTCTCCGGTAGTTTTGATGTGGTTATTAATGATGGGCATCAGGAGGTGCGGCATCACCTGAATCGATCTTATGTTGGTTTGTATATTCCAAAAGGATTCTGGAGACACATGGATAATTTTTCGACAAATTCTGTAGTACTCGTATTGTCATCCACAAAGTATGATGCCGAAGATTATATCCGTGATTTTGAAGAATTTCAGAAATTTGTCGCCTCATGAAAAATACAGTTTACGATTGCCCGGTGATACACTTGCCCAAGATTCACAATGAAGCGGGAAGTATTACAGCACTTGAGAATCACAAGAGTGTTCCTTTTAAAGTGAAGCGCGTATATTACTTATACGATGTGCCAGGAGGAGCGGATCGCGGAGGACATGCCCACAAAGAACTCGAACAATATATAATTGCCGTCAGTGGTGCCTTTGAAGTCTTGTTGGATGATGGACTCAATAAAAAAGTAATTCGTCTGGACAGACCCTATATGGCACTCCACATCGTTCCTGGTATTTGGCGTGAGTTATTAAATTTTTCTTCGGGTGCCATTTGTTTAGTACTTGCCTCTGAGAAATATAAGGAGTCTGATTACTTTCGAGATTATGAAGAATTTACACAACATTTTGATGCCAACGGCTGATGACCTAAATGAGATAATGTAAAATGAATATACATCCATTGGCAGACGTACAATCTTCGAATATTGGTCATGAAACTAATATCTGGCAGTTTTGCGTCGTGTTGAAAGGTGCAGTGATCGGCACCAATTGTAATATTTGTAGCCAGGTGTTTATAGAAAACGAAGTGCGTATCGGGAATGATGTCACGATTAAATCCGGCGTACAGATTTGGGATGGGATCACCATAGAAGACGGCGTGTTTATTGGCCCCAATGTGACCTTTACAAATGATATTTATCCACGTTCAAAACAACATGCCGAATCGTACGTTAAAACCATCATTCGGCAGGGTGCTTCTATCGGTGCGAATTCAACCATTTTGGCAGGTGTTGAAATTGGTGCATTCGCCATGATCGGTATAGGCAGCGTCATTACAAAAAGTATTCCACCAAATACTATTTGGTTTGGAAACCCTGCCACAGAAAAGGGAAAGATTTCAAATGATGGTATTAAAATTACGAATGAATCACAATGATTAAATTTCTCGACATACAAAAGATAAACGCACAGTATGCCACCGAGCTCAAAAAAGCCGCCAATCTTGTGGTGGATTCGGGATGGTATATTCGGGGCGAACAAGGATCCGCATTTGAAAAGCAATTGTGTGATTTTGTCGGCAGTCCCTTTTCCATTGGTGTCGCGAACGGACTCGATGCACTTCGGCTGATCCTTAGAGCATATATGGAAATGGGAATCATGGAACTGGGTGATGAGATCATCGTTCCCGCCAATACATATATTGCCTCCATTCTCGCTATAACAGATGTTGGTCTGGTTCCCATTTTAGTTGAACCCGATCCGCTGACGTTTAACATGAATATTGCACTTGTTGATGAACATATTTCCTCCCGTACCAAAGCTATCATGGTGGTTCACTTGTATGGTCGTATCTGTTGGTCTGAATCCCTTGAGACACTAGCCAAAGAAAATTCATTAAAAATAATTGAAGATAATGCGCAGGCAATAGGAGCCACATGGCATGGGCGAAAATCCGGATCACTAGGCGATGCTGCAGGTTTTAGTTTTTATCCCGGAAAAAATCTTGGCGCTTTTGGAGATGCAGGCGCAATCACATCGAATGATGAAGAACTAGCGAATATTGTTCGTGCACTGGCCAACTATGGATCTTTTGTAAAGTACGAATGTACGTACCAGGGCCTGAACAGCAGGCTTGATGAAATCCAGGCAGCGATGTTAAGTGTGAAGCTGAAATTTCTGGAGTCTGAGAATGATCGCCGAAGAACCATTGCTACACGTTATGTAGCAGAGATAAAGCATGCAGAAATTATCGTGCCTGATATCCCGATGGATGTTCATGAACATGTGTGGCACTTGTTTGTCGTGCGAACGAAAAGAAGGTCAGAACTGATGGCACATTTGGAGAAATTGGGAATCCAAACGTTAATTCATTACCCAATCCCTCCCCATCAACAATTAGCCTATGCGGAATATAGTGCGTTGTCCCTCCCAATAACCGAGAAGATTCATGAGGAAGTATTAAGCTTACCGATAAGTCCTGTTTTGACAAATGAGGAAGTAACCGAAGTAATAGAGGTGATCAATTCTTTTTAAGAATTCCTAATGGATAATAAACAACCACTTGTTTCTGTACTTGTTCCTTGCTATAATCATGAGCAATTCATTAAGCAAACGATTGAGTCTGTTTTAAACCAAACCTATAAATTTGTTGAGTTGATCGTTATAGACGATGGTTCAATAGACCAATCGGCCTCTATTCTGGCAGGTCTTTCAGAGAAACATGGTTTTAAATTCCTGAGGCAAGAGAATATAGGTATCCACAAAACTTTGAATAAGCTTCTTGAATTGAGTCAAGGAAAATATATCTCCATACTTGGGTCTGATGATGTGCTTGTGCCGGATAAAATCGAAGTGCAAGTCAAGTACATGGAAGCACATCCGGAGATCAGTGCGACCTTTGGGAATATGTTGCAAATTTCCGGGGATGGTGATCCTTTGCCCTGGTACTATCAAAGGTTCACAAAACAGAGAGAATATAACTTTGAAGATATCCTCTCCATGCGTGCACAATACTTATATGCACCAACAGCCATGTATCGAAAATCTGTTTTTGATGAATTGGGTGGATATGATGAACGATTTTTAATCGAGGATCTCTATATCCATTTAAAAATAGCACACCATAAATTGAGACTTGTAGTGCTACCTGACTTGTTGGCCTATTACAGAGTGCACGTTGGAAATATGTCCAAGCAATATGCTGTAAATCGAAGAGAAAAATTAAGATTGTTACAACAGTACAAAGGAGAGAAAGGCTACAGAAAAGGTGTTAGAAAAACAAACCTGGTATATTGGATGTATAGTGTTTTAAACATCCTGCCACGTGCAATTAATCCTTTTAAATCCTAAACACCCATCACCTTCTCTATCCGGTCACAAATCGCCTCCAGATCAAAATGACTGCGAACCATTTGGTGAGCATTTTTGGAAAGTTTCTCACGCAAAGTTGAATCATTTAATACACGGTCGAGCGTATCAACAAATTCAGTTTGATGGTCGAGTTCAATTTCAAAACCAGCCTTGCTTTCGCCCACTTCGGGGACATTGCAGGTAGTGGAAATAACCTGAGGAACACCAAGTGCTGCTACTTCCAAAACAGTCATCGGCAAACCTTCAGATCGGGAGGTGAAGAG
>JBBKXT010000012.1:0-2711 GCA_037969625.1 Saprospiraceae bacterium | reverse complement strand
TCTCCATCCGTGTAGGTAACGGCCACTTGAATATCTGCGATATCCAGCGAATCATTATTATTTACATCCTCGTACAACCTTATTTCTACACCTGATAGTGGGGCATTGTTATCGTCGCTTACTCTACCACAAATCGTACCCGGGCGACCATTGACAAAATCATTGTCTGCATCTACCTCTGCCGGCAATAGGCGTACTGGGATATTTTTATCTGGCCCTTGGGCTGAATCATCCCCATCCAAATCATTTGCATCCACAGAATGATCATAGTCACTGATGTTGTTGTGGAATGGAGGCGTAGTTTCTACCAGCACATAATAGCCTGGTTCTACACCCGTGAAAATAAATACACCTGAGCTGTTAGTTGTCGCAAAAACAAGAGCAGGTCCATCCTGAAAACCATCGAAATTTGTATCATGGTGAAGCGATACAATAACACCACCCATTGGTGCACCGCTATCATCGTTTACATGTCCACTTATATTTCCTACTAATCCTTCTTCGATGAAATTATTATGGAGATCCAATTCGGTTGGTAACAAGGTAACTGCTATCTCATCATCCGGATCATCAATGCTAGGAAGTCCATCCGGATCTCCTCCATCGGTTGAATGGTCATAATCAGAAATAGAATTATGGTTTACAGGTTGTATCTCGTATAAAACATACTCACCCGGTGTCACATCTTCAAAACAATAATCTCCACTGTCACCATCTGTATAAGTAGTGGCTATGTGTATGTCATCCACATCCAGTGAGTCATTGTTATTGACATCCAGATAAAGTAGGATTTCTACATTTGACAATGGTTCATTATTGTCATTACTCACATTTCCACAAATCGTACCCGGGCGACCATCATCGAAGATATTATCGTTATCTGCCTCACCTGGAGATACAAACACAGGTATATCACCATCTGGCCCATCAGCAGAATCATCACCATCAAGGTCCGTGCTATTGATTGATCTGTCATAGTCTCCTTCATCAGAATACAACGGTGGGTTCACTTCGAGCAATACATAGGCCCCAGGTTCTAGTCCTGCAAACAAGAAATTACCTAATCCATTCGTAAGGGTAGTGGCGATTACCGGTCCATCAGCAACCCCATCATTATCGGTGTCTGCATGCAGATTAATCACAATATTAACTAATCCGTTTCCGCCATCATCCAATACACTTCCACTAATAGAACCCAAGTAAGGATCCTCAATAAAGTTATTATCATTATCCGCTTCACCCGGCTGAACGGTTGCCGGAATCATATTATCAGGATCATTCGGACCTGCGTATCCATCTGTATCAGGAGCATTGGTTGTATGATCGTAGTCTGAAACGCTATAGTAATTAGCCGGTTGGATTTCGAATATTACATACTCTCCTGTAGGAATATCTTCAAAGCAGTAGTTACCGCTATCACTATCTGTATAGGTGATGCTGACGAGTGTATCACCGGCATCATATTCATCATTATTATTTATATCCTCATACAACTGAATTTCAACATTGGAAAGAGGACTTCCTGTATCATCGCTAACATTTCCACAAATCGTACCACACGCTAATTCGGTTACATCAATCATATCGATAAATATGGCGCAGTCGTCAGAATCCCACTTTGCCCATACTTCATAAGTCCCCGGCATTTGATTTGTAAATGTGTACGAACCTATGGTATCTGAGATGGATGGATAGTACGAACTACCTCCGTCAAGGCTTAGCATAATACCTGTTGCCAATGGATAATCACCAAAGTACACGGTAATTGTACCAGCGTTATTGAAACAGGAAGCAGGGGTTGAGGACAATGAAGCATCCGGATAACCCAGCAGATCAAACTCGAAGTTGCTACTGACTGTTTCGCAACCTGAATTCTGATTGACAATGACCCTGTACTCATAACTACCTTCCGTTAACATAACCGGATCAAAATCCGAAGTATCACTGCCTTCATTAACCCAATCAGTTCCATCAAAAGCCTGCCACTGGTAGTGTGTATCTCCCGTGCCATTCAGAACGGAAACGGAAAGTGTAATCAAGTCACCAATACAATTAATGGTATCGTAAGCCATCAATTCAATCGTTGGATCATTCACCACTTGTATTTGAACTGCATTGGATGAAGGGTCCGAACAACCGGATATAGAATCTATCACACTTATTCTGTACCATAGTGTTCCTGAAGCATTAAAAGTTAATGACAAACTATCATTGGTGGCTCCTGAAATCGCTGTCCAGACACCTGCACTTGTTGGTGCAGAATACCATTGATAGGATAGGTGCGATGTTCCTCCAGTGACTACTGAAGTTAGTAAAGAAGTTCCTCCTATACATACTGAAGCATTATCAACCGAAGCTGAAACAGTTGCATCAGGATTCACGACCAATACATAAACATCACTGATCGTCACGCAACCGGAAGTTTGTGAAACAATGAGTCTATAATTGAACGTACCGGCAGGCAGTACTACACTATAATTTGGTGAATTACTACCCACGTTGATCCAGCCATTGGTTGGATGATTGTACTGCCATTTGTAAGTTGACTGGCCATTCCCTTCTGTTACTGTTGATGTAAAAGAAGCTACACCACCCGCGCAAATTGGATTGGATACAGTTTCAATTGTCACTACCGGTAGAGAAGCAACTGTGATATCGAACTCATCACTTATTCCATTACATCCATTTTGATTGTTTATAGCCAATCGATA
>JBBKXT010000011.1:0-20503 GCA_037969625.1 Saprospiraceae bacterium | reverse complement strand
AGGTGGTTCGATGGGTGAATTTACGATTGGGAATACATATATACTATTGTTTGCCAGTACGGGTTTTGGTAGTGATATATATTTTTGTCTGGAAGAATTTACTCCAGCAGCCAATAACGATTGTACTGGTGCAATACCATATAACAATGCTTTCACCATGTTTGCTCCTGGTATTTGCTCAGGCACCCCTAACACCATAGCCATTAACACCGCAACGAATAATAGTAGTGTTAGTTGCTATACAGATAATCAGCAAGGTTTGTGGTATTCTTGGAATGCAACTTCAGAAGGACTTAGGTTCTTTACAGGGCCACATACTGTTGGATTGTCTGTCTACGAAGAAGGGCCTTGTGGCGCATTAGTGGAAGTGGATTGCATCAACCAAATAAATGGTGAAGTACTAGGATTGACTATCGGTAATGATTACCTGTTTAACCTTTGGGATAATTATTATTGGGCAACGTCTGATTTTTGCATGGAGGAGTTTGTTCCTGCAGCAAATGACAATTGTAGTGGAGCGGTGCCGTATACGAGCGTCTTTACAATGTTTCCTATGGATGGTTGTACAACTCCGAATATCCTTGATTTGTCAGATGCTTCTGATGATGCAGGAAACGATAATCCAACGTGTGATGGTAGCTCAAATTATGGCGTCTGGTATACATGGGTCGCCACAAGTGAGGCATTGCGTTTTGAGCCGGGTAGTGGTAATCCGGGAATTGCTATTTATGAAGATGGAACTTGTGGCGCGCTTGAGCCTATTGGGTGTCTAAAAAGCACGGGGGCTATCGGAGATCTTACGATTGGAAATTCCTATATTATTTTTATTTGGAGTGATGTCGCTGAAGCGACAGTAGCATTCTGCCTGGAAGAATTGACGCCATTGATTAATGACAAGTGTGATGATGCCATCGCCTTCACCAGCCAATATACCATGTACGAAGAAGATGCGTGCGTTGGTTTTCAGAACACCTTAGATTTAAGTTTAGCCACATTGGACATAAATGTTTCATGCGGTAGTGGAAATAAATATGGAGCCTGGTTTACCTGGCTCGCGACGACAAGTGGCATATCCTTTAGTCCGGGTTCAGGCCAGCCTAAATTAGCCATATTTGAACAGGGTAGTTGTGATTCAATAGCTGTGCTTAATTGCGGATTACCGTATACCGGACTCGTTGTTGGTAATGAGTACCTCTTTTACATTTATACTTTAAATGCTCCCGCATCAGTTACTTTTTGTCTGGAAGAGTATAATTCTCCACCCAATGACATATGCGAACTTGCTATTCCATATCCCTATCCCGTATTATCAGAAGGAGAATGTAATGGTTTCCCAAATATTTTAGATCTGACGCACGCAACATTTGATGATTATCCATATCAACCATCGTGCATTACTGCTTATTATAATCTTGGGGTATGGTTCACATGGACAGCAACAAGTGCTAATCTCTATTTCGATTCCGGTTCAAATAATCCAGGAATAACCATATATGACATTGGCACTTGTGGGACAGGCACCGAATATTCTCCATATGGATGCCTAAATGGATCAAGCGGATCTATAACAGGTTTGACAGTGGGTAATGATTACCTCATATATATATGGAATGAATCTGAATCGGGTGATGGTGAAATAGTAGATTTTTGCTTAGCAGAGCAAGCGGAAGCAGAAAACAACAATTGCTCAAATGCCTTGCCGCTTATAATTGACAACAATGCTGCTTGTGGCCCCAATACGGTTTACGATGTAAGCACAGAATTAGCCACTGATTCTGGGGAAGGAACGCCTTCCTGTGGTAGTTATACTGATGACATATTTTATGAATTTACAGTCCCTGCCGATGTAACATCAGTGACTTTTGAAATTCAAAATTTAGTGAGTAATAATGGGGTTGAAGGGGCTATCTATTCAGGAACTTGCGGGGCCTTAGTTGAAGAAGTTTGCATTACTGCTACGCAATGGCCTTTTGAATATGGCGGTCTGCAGGAAGGGCAAACTTATTATTTAAGGTTGTGGACAAAATCGTATGGATATTCTACTTTCGATTTGTGTGCTCATACTATTATTGTACCTGATAATGATCTCTGTGCTAATGCCACCGCGATTTCGATATCGGCAGATGAATCTTGTACAAATACCCAGCATGGTTTTACCTTTTTTGCTACCGCAGATGCTGAGTCAACTTGCCAGGCCAATGGACTTGGTGTTTGGTATAGTTTTACACCCAGTGCAACGAGTGTGCATAATATTATGCTGACGAATACCTCGACTAATTTAATATTAGAACTGATGACAGGAGTTTGTGGCGATTTCAATACTATCTCCTGTGGCACAAATCAGATATTAATCGAATTGATTGAAGGTGTAGCTTATTCATTACTTGTTTCTAATCAGAGCCCTGCAGGTAGTGAATTTGATATATGCGTTTATCCGGATAGCCTATCTACTATGGGAGAAGGGTTTGTAGGGATAAACACGAGTACACCTTTTGCCACATTGGATGTCAATGGCAGTATACGCATAGGCAATTCGATAGCGTCGATTCCGGGATCTATCCGATGGACCGGGATATATTTTGAAGGCTTCACCGGGGCTGCATGGACTCCTTTTCAAGCAAATCCTTTTGACGAAATTCAAACTATTACAAAGGCTGGCTCAACAGTTACCTTATCTAACGGAGGTGGAAGTTTTGTCGATGACGTAGATGATGCGGATAATGATCCAACCAATGAAATAGAAACCTGGTCCACCTTAGCTGGAATCCCTGCAGACTTTTCCGACAACATTGATCATGTAAATGATGCAGATGCAAATCCAACGAACGAGCTGCAAACCATCTCCAAGTCTGGTTCGACAGTTACTTTATCAAACGGAGGCGGCAGTTTTATTGATGAAGTAGTTGATGCGGATGCCAGTCCAACAAACGAATTGCAAACCATCTCTAAGTCTGGTTCAACCGTAACCTTATCTAACGGAGGCGGCAGTTTTATCGATGCGGTTAATGATGCGGATGCAAATTCATCAAACGAGTTGCAAACTATCTCTAAGGCTGGTTTCACTGTAACCTTATCTAATGGAGGCGGCAGTTTTATCGATGCAGTTGATGATGCAGATAATAGCCCGACGAATGAAATAGAAACATGGTCAACCTTAGCCGGAATACCCTCAGGTTTTTCCGACAACATTGATAATGTAAATGATGCGGATGCAGATCCATCAAACGAATTGCAAACTATCTCAAAAGTAGGTTCGATAGTAACCTTATCTAATAGTGGGGGAAATTTCACAGATGCCGTCAACGATGCAGATAGTAGTCTCACAAACGAGGCGATTACATCGTTTTCTATAAACTCATCAAATATTTTGAGCATCAACGAAGCCGGCACCATCTTTAATGCAGATATTTCAAGTTTAGACAACGGTTGGATAAAGACTGGGAATAACCTGAATTTTAGTCTTGGCAATGTTATGATAGGCAGTACTGCGGTGCCAGTTCAGAAGCTTGAAATTAAAAATGGAGGGATACTCATCGATCGAAATTCGTCTTCTACTTTACCACAAATAGAACTTAAGGAAACGCCTGCAGGTGACGGTGCCAGGTTGATATTTTCAAACGGTACTGAAACGGCCAACAGATGGACACTCTTTGGGCTGTCTGATGATACGCATGACAACAGTGTATTCAATATTTTTTACAATGGAATTGGGAACGTTATGACAGCGATAGGCAATGGTTATGTAGGAATAAGGGGAATACCAAATGCTGATTTTCATTTATTCCATGGTGGTACCGGAGGCGTTAGTGGATTGAAGATGGAAAACAGTAGTAATGGAGACTGGTGGAGAATGTATGTTTCTTCTGGTTCATCCGATATTTGGCTGTACAGTAAAAGCCAGGGGGCTAATATTATTGGCGCTTTTGATGATGTGAGTGGTGCCTATACGCCGCTTTCCGATAGAAGAGTAAAACAGAATTTTAGTGATCTTCATTTTAATTGGGCTGATTTCATGCAACTTAAGCCACTCACGTATCAATTTATTACAGATAAAGACCTTAAGTCAAATATAGGCATGGTCGCTCAGGACGTTCAGGACATTTACCCGGAATTGGTCAAGTACACGGAGGAAGTAGATATCTACCACATGGATTATGCTGGTTTTGGCGTAATTGCGATTAAAGCTATTCAGGTCTTAAAAGGTGAACTCGAGCAAAAGGATTTTCAGCTCGAGGCTATAATGCTCAAGAATCTGGAGTTGGAAGCCCGGCTTGCCCGCCTTGAAGCATTAATTAATGAATAGAGGAATTTACTTTACAGCCTTAAGCTACAAGCCATAATTTAAAAAGAATCAGGAAGCTATTCATTGGTTCTGTAAGCGGTAGATGCGATATCCATGCTTCCAGGCACTATTATGTTTCCTGTTTTACTTTAGACTTCTGTCATGTATCCTGCACCAGAGGATATTATTCAGCTTGATTCCTGTTCAGGCCAATCGCCCACCAAACCCACTTTCTCAAAAAAGTATACAGTTCATAATGAACGAATAGAGGTCAAAATTTGTGGAATTTGGTACATCTATGCGTAACATATTCCCCATTATTCTGTTATTGCTATAATAATCCAAAGTTTACATGATTTCTCGAATACTTTTTATCACCGTTTTGCTCTTGATCATCGACGTGATGGCTTTTCAGGCTGTCCGGTATATGCTGACTTCTTCTGAAAAATCAACCAAAGCAATCGTTTACATTGCTTACTGGCTTGTTCCGATAATTTCTGTTGCTTATCTAATTGGTTTGTCGACCGGATGGAGTGAAAGCCTTCCGAAAGCGATTCAGGTGATCGTCCGGGCGATGATTTTTATTCTGTATTTCGCAAAATTGCTGATGGCCACCATTATTTTAGTGGACGATCTGCGTAGACTCGCTTTTGGTGCTTTAAATATTAGTTTCGACAACGTCAACCTTTCCACGGTCCGTTCTTCCTGGATGTCTTATGGCGCGCTTATGCTCGGGGCTATTCCTGTGCTCAGTCTCACCTATGGTATGGCTAGAAATCCCTACAGATATCAAGTTTTAAAGTCTCGTGTACCAATAAAGAAGCTGCATCCCTCGCTGGAAGGGTTAAAGATCATTCAGATTTCTGATATTCATTCCGGTAGCTTTCTTTTTAAAGAACCGGTTGCCCGTAGTATTGAAATGATTAATGCTGAAAAACCGGATATCGTTTTCTTTACCGGTGATCTTGTGAATACAATGGCAACGGAAATGGAACCCTTTGTTGAAATTTTTAGTCAAATAAAGGCACCACTAGGCGTCTATTCTGTGTTAGGAAACCACGATTATGGGGACTATCATCAATGGCCAAATCAAACGGAAAAGCAACAAAATTTTGATGCACTCAAAGATATGCATCGCAAACTTGGATGGAATTTGTTACTCAACCAACATCAGCAGATACAAGTAAAAGATACTTTTTTCAATGTGGTTGGGGTAGAAAATTATAGTGCCAGCCCCAGGTTTCCAAAACATGGGGATATGGCTTTGGCAACCAAAGGCATGGACAGTGACACCTTGAATATTCTTCTTTCACATGATCCTTCCCACTGGAATGACCAGGTGACGAAGGACTATCCGGAGATTGATCTGACGCTTTCCGGCCACACGCATGGCTTTCAGTTTGGTGTAGAGATCCCGGGGTTTCTGAAATGGAGTCCGATTCAATATGTTTACCCTCAATGGGCAGGATTGTACACCCAGGCAGATCAGAAGCTTTATGTCAATCGAGGCCTTGGGTTTCTGGGTTATCCGGGAAGAGTAGGAATTTTGCCGGAAATAACCCTTTTGGAACTATATCAATCGTAACTTTAGGTCGGGTAACATACATTTTATGATTTCAGGAGGACAGAAACATACGAAGCACATCGACAAATCATCCCTTCCCGGCGTTTATTTATATGAATGGATTGCATTCATGGGTATTGGCATTTTGTTATTGTTCTCTTCTTGTAAAGATGAAAGTTCGATCAAAACACAAGGGCTGAATGGAAAATGGGAAATCTATAAAGCCAATCGCAATGATAAAGAGACGCCTTATTTGCGTGGTGGATATTTTATCTTCGATGCGAAAGGTAATCTCACGATTAATATTACAGGAGAAGATGAAAGCAATCCCTATCAAATACGGGGCAATGTGATTGTTATAGAAGGGAAGTCTGACTACACCATCACATCGTTACGCAATGATTCAATGGATATTCATTACGAAATGAATCCGGAAAGCATATTCATGTTCTTTTTGAAAAAGACAAAAAATGAAAAGCATTAGTATCACATTTGGATTTTTATTTGCCATAAATTTATCCTTATGTAGTGCCCCTGATGTGAGTATGGATGTCTGTAGGTTCCAAAATGACACAACACAATACATTGAAGTTTCTCTTTATATCGTTGGTACTAGTTTGCAATGTGAAGCTTCTTCACAGGAAGCATACGGTGTTGAATATGTAGTACTGATAACAGATCTGGAGGGAAATGTAGTGGCAGGAAGTAAATACAACCTGAACCGCACAGGATGTCCTGCAAAAGATATTTTCGATATTAGAAGGTTTGTACTTCAACCCAATCAGTATATGATTTCTGTTGAATTAACCGATTTGCAAGATCCCACTAGTTTTATTGAAGTGATAGAGCCTTTTGTCATTTCTCCTTTAAAATCGACTGCTTCGCAATCCGATATTCAAATTCTTTCAGCCATCAAAAACGATCCTGAGGGAAACTCTGTTCTTAATAAAAGCGGTCTTTACCTGGAGCCCCTTCCTTTTAGTTATTATTATCCATCACTGAATCAATTATCCCTCTATCACGAGACTTATCATGTGGATCAGTTGGAAGGTCAGGCATACATCCAGTATACCATCAAGCCGCTGGCAGGCGATATCCCTAAGCCCATTATCAGTTATAAGAAGTTAAAAAAAGAACCGGTCAATGTAAATGTTTTTCAATTAGACATCAGCACATTGATTACGGGCTCATATGTACTCGAGGCTAGTTTGTTCGATGGTCAAAAGCAATTAGTCGATTCGCGCCAGGTTCCTTTTGCCAGATTCAACCCGCCGGGGGATTCAATTTTTATGACAACGGCAGGTCAAAGTTTGGACTTTGGTTTTGTGAGTGAAATTCCCATTGACTCACTGGACTATTCCTTGAGAGCAATGGCTCCGATTGTTAATTCCGTGGATATCGAAATAATGAATGGCCTCTTAAAAATAGGGAGCGAAAAAGCTAAGCGATATTTTATTCATCGATTTTGGACCTTAGAGGCAAACGTTCATGCCGGCGTTGCTTTTCAATCGTACATGCGGGTTGCCAGAGTAGTCGACAAATCCTATATGTCTGGTTTTGGCTATGGCTTTGAAACGGATCGCGGACATATTTTTCTAAAATATGGAATGGCCAACGAAATCGTCACGGTGGAAGATGAACCGAGTGCACCTCCTTATGAGATATGGATATACAATGATTTTCCGATCACACATCAAACGAATGTCCGATTCCTTTTCTACAACCCTTCCCTCGTTACCAATGGCTTTGAGTTATTACATTCCACGGCAAGAGGGGAAGTAAACAATGCTCGTTGGGAAGTGATACTCTATGAAGATGCGACTTACGAAGCTCCGGTGGTTGGGCAAAAAGTGATGGGTGATAATGTCCATCGCAATGCGCGGACCTATTTTGAGTACTAAACCATTAGAACCACGTCATCTTCTTTTTACTACGTCGAGTGACCGCCTTGATACCTAAAACGCCAAGTATTCCACGTGTTAACTCCCGTGCAACGGTCCTTCCAATCTGTCGTGTGGTGGTATTGGAAAGGACCTTTTCCATGGTTGATTTCTCTTTCCTTGCGTTGGCTCGTTGTTTTTGGATAGGCTCACGGTGACTATCTAATTGTGCATCTTCGATTTTGGCAGTGAGTATTTCATGTGCACTTTCCCGATCAACTTCCTGACTGTACTTATCCACTAAATCTGAAGCTGCAGTAATTGTTTTTATTTCCTTGGGTGTGAGAATATCCATTCGCGATTGTGGGGCGCGCAGATAACATTGGACCAGTGGCGTAGGAATCCCTTTTTCATTCAGCGTGGTCACTAATGCTTCACCGATGCCAAGTTCTGTCAGTAATTGAGCCACATCGTAATAATCGGACTCAGGAAAATTTTCTGCCGCCTGCTTTATGCTTTTACGGTCTTTTGCCGTAAAGGCTCGTAAGGCATGTTGAATCTTCATGCCCAATTGACTTAATACACTATCCGGGATATCCGTAGGGTTTTGGGTGACGAAAAAGACACCAATTCCCTTTGATCGAATCAATTTGATGATCACTTCAATTTGATCGAGTAACGCATCAGAAGCATTATCAAAAAGCAGATGCGCTTCATCGATAAAGAGCACAAGTTTAGGCTTTTTGAGATCGCCTTCTTCTGGAAATGTTGCATAAATCTCTGCCAGTAATTGAAGCATGACAGAAGAAAAAAGTTTTGGTTTATCCTGAATGTCCGTGAGTCGAAGCGTATGGACGATGCCTTGTCCGTCTTCATTGACCCGTAACAAATCTCTGACATCAAAGGAGGGTTCGCCAAAAAACTCATTTCCTCCTTGTTGTTCCAATTCTACGATCTTTCTAACGATAGCGCCGGTTGAGGAAGTCATTATTCGCCCATATTCAGCTTCAAATTTATCTTTGCCATCTGTGGTTAAGTATTGCAATACTTTTTTGACATCCTCAAGATCAAGGAGAGGGAGTTCATGATTATCGCAAAACTGAAAAATCACTGAAATAATACTTTGTTGTGTATCATTCAGATCCAGCATTTTTGAAAATAGTACCGGGCCAAATTCTAATACAGTGGCTCTGATACGCGCACCGGGTTCATTGGACAAGGTCAGAAACTCAACAGGGCTAGCACCTGGAATAAAGGGAAATCCAATTTTAGCATGCCTTTCATCAATTTTTGGGTGGCCATCGGAAGGTGCTGCAATTCCACTGAGGTCTCCCTTTATGTCCATCACCAGTGAGGGTACGCCGTTTGCACTGAGTTGTTCCGCGATAATCTGCAGTGTTTTTGTCTTTCCTGTTCCGGTGGCGCCGGCGATCAATCCATGACGATTCATAGTCGCTAAAGGAAGACGTACAAAACACTCTTTAATGGGCTGTAAGTCGAGCATGGCCGAGCCTAAAAGAATGGATTCTCCTTTGAACGTATAGCCATTCAGTATTTTATCTTGAAATTCTGTTGAATCCATATTTTAATCAAATTAGTCTGCGTCCAAAATAAGCAAAACATATTCATCAGGATAAACTTCAATCATTCATCCTGAAAATTTGTGCCATAACAATTACTGGATGCTCTCAACGATCCAGTAGAGTGAAGTAAGAGCAGTGAATAAGCTGATAGCGATTACCCAGTATTTGTGTTTCAACTTACCTTTGTCAACAAGTAAGTAACCAAGCGAAACAAACAACAGAAGAAAACATACCTGAGCCAGTTCAACCCCCAAGTTAAATGCAAATAATGGATAAACAATCACTGCATTTAGACCCATTTCCGCTTGAAGGGTATTAGACGCAGCAAGACCATGAATCAAGCCAAAGCAAACAACCAATGGATATAAGGAAAGACGGTTTTGAGAGTGATCTGATGTTCGAATCAAAGTTTGAATAGAACCCAGAAAAATAGTGGCAGGGATAAATAAGTCAATCCAATAGGGATCAAAGGATATAATTTCCAATATGGCCAATACAAGTGTGAGGCAATGTCCAATGGTAAAGGCTGTTAGTAAAATGAGTAGTTTTCTCCATTCCCGGATCAGAAAAGGGACAGCTATAGCCATAAGGAATAGGATATGTGTATAATCTTCCAGACCAAAAACGTGATCAATCCCCATTTTCAGGTAAATGCTGAACATTTATAAAGTATTCGTTAAAATTGAAAACAAAACCATGACCATTTTATTACGTTTAGGCATGGTATATTAGTGCTTTATTTAGAATCTTTTTAAACAATTCCTTTGGCCGACAAAACAGCTACCGATTTGATTCCTAACGAGATAAGTCAAATCCTCCGATTTGATGATATGATCATTGCAGGAAAACTGATGGCCATGGGAATCATGCCACTTGCTGAAATTGAATTGGTCAGGCGTAATGCACTCGGTCAAACCTTGATTTTTAGAATCAACAGCCGATTTAAAATAGCTTTGCGCAAGGACGAAGCAAGGAATATTATCATAAAGGGCGCATGAGTGAAAATTTAAAGACAGCTCACAAACTTGTCGTTCTGGCAGGGAATCCTAATTCAGGAAAATCAACCTTGTTTAATCTTATGACAGGACTAAGTCAACATATCGGTAACTATCCCGGTGTGACGGTTGATAAAAAAACAGGAACACTCCACTTATCATCCAGACAGGAAGTGACCCTTCTTGATTTGCCGGGTGCGTATAGCATGTATCCGTCTTCGAAAGATGAACGTGTTGTGCTCCATCAGTTTTTATCTGAAAAACAACAACCTGATTTAATAGTCTATGTTGCTGATGTGAGTCAGCTGGAGAAGCAAATATTGTTTTTGACACAACTCAAGGACATTGGGTATCCTGTTATTCTGGCACTCAATATGGTGGATATGCCGGGGATCACGATACATACAGATCTTCTTGAAAAGCATTTCGATATTCCGGTGATTCCTATTTCCGGCAAGACAGGCATGGGGATGATGGCGTTAAAAATGCAGATTACAGCCCTGCTTGAAAAGCCGATTGTCGCTGAAGAACCATATTATAAATTTTCTTCCCAGGAAAAGGAGCTGACAGACTACTTTGCAGAAAAAATTCCATTTAAATCTGCTTATGGTAAGTTACTGACGATACACCATGCAGATTGGCTGAAACATCTTGATGAGGACCTGAAATTTGAAATAAAAAAGAAAACTTCAGAGGTAAGATTTAATTCCATACAGTTTCAAATAAGTGAAACGCTTTCAAGATATAGTCGTTTTACACCGGTGATTCGAAAAGCACTTCATCTGGATGAAGGAGGCGCAGGTATGCGGATGACAGATCGCATTGACAAATGGGTCATGCATCCGATACTCGGATCGATTATTTTCTTTTTGTTGATGTTGTTGGTCTTTCAGGCCATTTTTGCATGGTCTACCGGTCCGATGGATTTTATTGAAGCGACGATGGGACAGTTGGCTCTTGGGATAAGGACCGTATTACCGATGGGTTGGTTCACCGACTTAATAACTGATGGTTTATTGGCGGGGCTCACAGGAATCATTGTGTTTATTCCACAGATTGCGATTCTCTTTCTTTTCATCGGTATTCTTGAAGAGATCGGATATATGGCGCGTGCGGTAAGTATGTTTGATGTCTTGCTGAAGAAACTCGGTCTCAATGGAAGAAGTATTGTGGCGTTAGTATCAGGAGGTGCTTGTGCGATTCCGGCGATCATGAGCACACGAAATATCAGCAATTGGAAAGAAAGACTGATCACCATCATGGTCACACCGTTTATCAGTTGCTCCGCCCGAATTCCTGTGTATGTGATCCTGATTGGATTTGCAGTTCCTCAAGGGCGTATCTGGGGGATTGAACAACAGGGTCTTGCGCTGATGGGGCTGTATGGTTTGGGTCTTGTTGCGGCACTAGGCGCAGCCTATATTCTCAAACTCATCATCAAATCGGATGATAAAAGTTTTCTGATGATGGAATTACCGATTTATCGTCCGCCGGTAGCGAAAAACCTTCTCTTCCTGGTGTTTGAAAAGACAAAATCATTTGTGGTCGGGGCAGGAAAAATAATTTTAATCATTTCCATGGTACTCTGGTTTTTGGCCAGTTACGGCCCTACACCAGATGAACCGGCCTATTCAGACAACGGTATTGAAAATACGGAGATCAGCGAAAGACCGGCCATCGAAGATTCTTATGCCGGGATTTTAGGAAAATGGATTGAACCTGTTTTGCGTCCAATCGGATTCGATTGGAAAATTAGCATTGCTGTCATTTGTTCTTTTGCAGCGCGTGAAGTATTTGTCGGAACGATGGCAACCATCTACAGCATCGATGATGATTCGGATGTCACCTCTATTCGTACCCAGATGGCGGAGGAGCGACATCCCGTGACAGGAGAACTAATCTATTCCCGTGCCACTACCTGGTCGCTATTAATTTTCTATGCCTTTGCCATGCAATGTATGAGCACACTGGCAATTGTAAAACGAGAAACTAAATCTTGGAAATGGCCTGTTATCCAGTTTGTTATGATGACAGCCTTGGCTTATTTAAGCAGCTTATTAGTATATCAATGGCTGAGTTGATTTAGAAAATTTCATTTGATCATTCAATCCTATTAACTTAGCCTCATGGCGGAGACGAACAAAGAAAAAATACTGGTGACGGGAGCGACCGGACAAATCGGCACTGTATTGACAGAGGCATTACGTGCAACTTACGGCATGGATAATGTTTTGGCGACAGATATCAAAAAACCAGCAGAGGATACAGGACATTTTGAAATGCTGGACATCCTGAATGCCCAACGCATCAAAGAAGTTGTTGAGGATCATCAGATCACAACCGTATATCATTTGGCAGCGATCTTATCTGCCAGCGGTGAATGGAATCCTCAAAAAACATGGAATGTGAATATGAATGGATTGATGTCCGTTCTGGAATTAGGTAGGGAAACCTCCGTCAATAAAATATTCTTCCCTAGTTCAATAGCTGTGTTTGGTACGTCTACACCAAGAGTGAACACACCACAACATACGGTGATGACCCCTTCGACCGTGTACGGAATTTCTAAAGGAGCCGGAGAATTATGGTGCAATTATTATTATCAACGTTTTGGTTTGGATGTTCGGTCTGTTCGATATCCGGGGATTATTAGTTATCAATCCATGCCCGGAGGCGGCACGACTGATTACGCGGTAGATATATTTCATCATGCGATTCAACATGGAAAGTATACCTGTTTTTTAGAAGCGGACACGCGATTGCCCATGATGTATATGGATGATTCGATTCGTGCGACACTTGAGCTGATGGGTGCCTCTGCGGAACAAATCAAAGTGCGGACTTCTTACAATCTTTCAGCAATGAGTTTCACGCCGGCAGAGTTGGCTGAAGCCATTAAAAAGCATATGCCGGACTTTGAAATTTCTTATGAACCGGATGCCAGACAAGCGATTGCAGCCAGCTGGACAGAGAGTATCGATGATCAGGACGCACGAAAAGATTGGGGCTGGAAACCTGAATTTGATATCGATACAATGACCCTTGAAATGTTAACTCAATTAAAGAAAAAATATAATCATGGTACATAATATTAATCAGGAGATTCAGGCTGAATTAGATGCGATTACAGAAGCTGGACTATTTAAACGTGAAAGAACGATTACTTCACCGCAGGGCGCATTGATTGATACGATTGAAGGTGGAGAAGTCCTCAACTTTTGCGCGAATAACTATTTGGGACTTTCCTCTCATCCGCGTGTGATTGACGCATCTATTGATACGATCAAAAGTCATGGATATGGGATGTCGAGTGTTCGATTTATTTGTGGGACACAAGACATCCATAAAACATTGGAGCGAAAAATTGCCGATTGGGTAGGGGCAGAAGATGCTATTTTGTATGCCGCTGCTTTTGATGCGAATGGGGGTCTGTTTGAACCTTTGTTGAATGATGAAGATGCCATTATTTCTGATTCGTTAAATCATGCTTCCATCATCGATGGTATTCGTTTGTGTAAAGCGAAGCGTTTTCGATATAATAATAATGATATGGTGGATCTGGAAGCTAAACTAAAAGAAGCCCAAGGATCCAGACGAATTATGATTGCGACCGATGGTGTATTTTCAATGGATGGCATTATCGCTTCGATGGATAAAATTGTTGCTCTGGCGGAGAAGTATGGCGCCTTCGTCATGGTGGATGATTGCCATGCGACTGGATTTGTGGGGAAAACAGGACGTGGTAGTGCAGAACACTGTGGTGTTTTTGGAAAAGTGGATATTACAACCGGAACTTTTGGAAAGGCCTTAGGAGGTGCATCCGGTGGATTTACAGCCGGATCGAAAGAAGTAGTATCACTATTGCGTCAAAGATCAAGACCATACTTGTTTTCTAATACGCTTGCGCCATCCATTGTTGGTGCCTCCATTGCTGTATTGGATATGCTTGGCAAGACGACGGAACTAAGAGATAAGCTTGAGTCTAATGCAGCTTATTTCAGAAAAGGAATGACCGACGCGGGATTTGATATTATTCCGGGTGTTCATCCAATCGTTCCCGTGATGCTTTATGATGCCGCTTTGTCACAAACATTTGCAGATGACTTATTGAAAGAGGGTATTTATGTTATTGGATTTTATTTTCCTGTAGTGCCTAAAGACAAAGCCAGAATACGGGTTCAGATTTCTGCAGGACATGAGCAGGCACATCTTGATAAAGCGATTAGTGCTTTTATTAAAGTTGGGAAGAAGCACGGAGTGGTGTCCTGAAATGTTCCATAGACCTGCTTAAAAAACGCATTTGTGTATTGCTTGTTCTTCTTTGTATCTTGGAACATTCCTTTACTATGCCCGGAGTGCCGACTTTTTTGACCATCACCTGGGAAAGTTTATGCATTTAAAAATGCTCAATCATGGACAATATCGAAATACTGAAACAATGGATACTTGAACATCCCACTTCAGTAAATATAATTAAATACCTTATTTGGATCGGACTGATTGTTGTTCTTATTGCTTCTTTCAGGAGACTATTACAGAAAAAAATGCCCGATACTTCCCTTCGTTATAAATCACAGAAGGGGATTGAAATATTGGGGTACTTTTTTATAATCATTATATCCATTTCCTTTTTTACCGGCAGTATTAAAGACCTGGGACTAGCTATTGGATTATTGACTGCCGGCATCACCATTACTTTGCAGGAATTGATTCTAAGCATCGCCGGCTCCTTTTACATCTTTTTTGTTCGTGTGTATAAACCAGGAGATCGTATTGAAATTAATGGGATCAAAGGGGATGTGATTGATATTGATAGTATTTATACCACGATGATGGAAATTGGGGAATGGGTGAGCAGTGATAATTATACCGGCCGGATCGTAAAATTGAGCAATGCTTTTGTATTTAAGGGACCGGTGTATAATTATTCACAAGATTTCCCTTTTGTTTGGGATGAGTTTACTATCCCTATTCGGTACGGTTCTGATATTGATCTTGCCAAATCGATAATCATCGGTTTATCTTCAGAAGTATTGTCCGAGTATGTCACTGAATCTCTTGAGCAGTGGGGCCAAGTAGTCAATAAATATTATATTGAGGATGCACAGGTGGAGCCGACATTGGCGATAACAATGACCGACAATTGGATGGCTTTCAATCTGCGCTATATCGTAGACTATAAAAAGAGAAGACTCACGAAGCATCGGTTAAATGAACTGGTGGGTCAAAGAGTGCTGGCATCCGGAGGGAAAGTCCAGTTGGCTTCAGCAACTTTCGAAATTGTTAAAATACCTACAATTGAAACATCCGCTCAAAAGTAGATTATTGATGCACTGAATTAACAACTATTCGTAAAACATTAAGCATTCCTATGGCTCGATTTTTAAAGAAACAAAAGGAGGAAGTTGGTACATCTCCTGATCATTTATTCTTCCGTGGTGTTCCTAAAATTGACCGGGTCGGAATGCGAATTATTGATTATACCAATGATTCACACAAAGAATCCAACATCAATAAGATTGAGGAAGTACTGCCTTTTATTAATCAGGACTCTGTGACTTGGTTGAATATAGATGGGCTTCACGACACTGCGGTGATGAAAGATATTTCAAAGTTGCTAAACTTCGAATTACTGATGTTAGCAGATGCGATGAATACAATTGCCCGGCCTACCGTAACAGAATATGACACTGGACTGTTTATTTCCATAAAGATGTTACGACAAGATCCCGTATCAGATATGATACATTCTGAAAATCTTAGTCTTATTTTAAATGAGCATTTATTGATTTCGTTTCAAGAATTGGAGGGTGATGTATTTGAACCTGTTCGTGATCGCATCCGAAGAAACAAACCTAGAATAAGTACCTCCGGTACAGATTACCTTGCATTTACGTTACTTGATATCATCATTGATAATTACATCGTTATCCTGAGTGCACTAGGGGAGAAAATAGAAGTTCTTGAAGAGCTGCTGATGTCAGGGGATGACTCAGATCTTATTGAAAAAATTTATGTCTATAAACGGGAGTTGAATTTTTTAAGAAGGAATATAAAGCCGGCAAAAGAAATGATCACTAATCTGCTGAAAGATGAATATGAGATCATACGAGAAAGTTCTGAAGTTCATTTTCTTGAATTGCAGAATAATATTAATCATGCCATAGAGCTATCCGATAGCTACCGGGATATTCTTTCTGATCAACTGAATATATATCATACGACCATGAGTAGTAAATTAAATGATGTGATGAAGTTTCTAACGGTCTTCTCTGTTATTTTCATACCACTCACTTTTATCGCCGGAATCTATGGGACAAATTTTGATTTTATTCCGGAGTTAAGCTATAAATACAGCTATTTCATTATGTTGGGTGTTATGCTGGTGATCTCTATAGGTATGTTGACCTACTTTAAGCGTAATGATTGGCTTTGAGATCCGCATGTCAGCATTGACCTTGCCTGTCTTTGTGTGTTTCCAGTTAACCTGAAATAAGTACACTAAACTCTTTTATAGGCAGTCCAGCGGACTTGTTTTACCTTGTTTGTATATTTGATTCTTTAAAGACTAGGGTAGTTCTGTTTTGACTATGACACCCCATATTTTAAAATATTTTAGTATTACAACTCAATTGTTCACCTAGACATGTTACTATTATGATAAGGATTGCTTTTCTTCTATTGCTCCCCTTGTTTTTCCTTAGCTGTCAACATAAGTCAGATTCGGATCAGACTAAAAACGGGCAATCAGAACCCATAGGCGCTGAGAATGTAGCCTATAAGTGGGGTCAAATGGCCTTGACGGCGACGGCTAATGATACAGAAAGGTTTAAACCCAGACCAACGATTACCTCACGATATTTGGGACTGATCTTCGTTTCTGTTTTTGATGCCTGGTCCAGATATGATGAGAAGGCTGTTCCTGTTTATCTCGTTGGCGTTGAAAGGTTGGCTTCAGAACATCACACCTTAAAAAACAAGGAAATTGCCATTAGTTATGCTGCTTATCGAGCCATGAATGAATATTATTATTCTGATCGTGTGCTATTTGCAGATTTCATGAGGACTTTAGGATTGGATCCTGAAAACAATTCACTAGACCCAAACACACCTGAAGGTGTCGGCAATCTGGCGGCGAAGGCTGTCATTGAAGCAAGGAAAGGGGATGGTTCAAATCAATATGGAGAAGAGGAAGGTTCCGACGGAAAACCATATTTTAATTATGTTGGTTATGCACCTGTCAATTCCGCGGATAGTAATGTAGATTTGAATCGATGGCAGCCAAAATATTTTGCTGATGGTGAAGGTGGCAAATATGCACCTGAATGTTTAACGCCCTATTGGGATAAAGTGAAACCAATTGCATTGAAGTCCGGCGATCAATTTCGGCCCGGACCTCCGCCTATGATTGGCTCTGAGCAATTGGAAAAAGAAGTGAGGGAGGTCATTGAAATGCAAGAGAATTTGACTGACTACGAGAAGGCCTTGGTAGAATTTATGCGTGATGGGCCGCAATCTGTTCAGCAAGCCGGCCATTGGCTTAAGTTTGCCCAGGATGTCTCCCGAAGAGATATGCATACCTTAGATCAGGATGTTAAGATGTATTTCTATAATCAGGTAGTTGCGATGGATGGCTTCATCGCTTCATGGGATTCTAAAATGTTTTATGATTATGCCAGACCTTTTGCATTGGTTCATAATTACTATCATGATCAAAAAATAAAAGCGTGGGGTGGTGAAGGAAAAGGAATCATAGAAATGGATGGAAGTAAATGGCGCCCATACTCTCCGGAGACTTTCCTTTGTCCGCCATTTCCAAGTTATGTTTCTGGCCACAGTACCATCAGTGGAGGATGTGGAGAAGCTTTAAAATTGTGGACAGGAAGTGACGTGTTTGGATCTGAAGCTGAATTGGTAGCGGGCGCAATGACGGAACAGGATAATTTAGGGGATACGGTCACGCTGAAGTTTCCTACCTTTTCAGAAACTGCTGAGATGGCTGGAATATCAAGAGTTTTAGGAGGGTATCACATTCAGGTAGATAATATCGCCGGTTTAGAACTAGGCAGAAATGTCGCCAACGAAGCCTGGAAATTTTACAAATTGCATATTGGAGAAAATTAATTTCACATACCAATAATCTCGTTTTTTTAGGATCGAAAAACGATCATTTTAATAATGAATCTATTGGGAATACTTTTATTAAATGCAGAATATTGAAAATATCGAATTACATTACCTAACGATCGACGACTACCATGAGTTGAAAGAGGCAATGATCGAAGCCTATGCTACCATGCCCAATTCCTATTGGAAAGAAGCACACATGAAATCGCTGATCGAAAAATTTCCCGAAGGTCAGGTGTGCATTAAAATCAATAATGAACTGGCGGGATGTGCATTGGCCATTATTGTGGGTAGTGCAGAGTTTGACGGTAAACATACCTACAAGGATATTACTGGAAACTATACTTTCGATACACACAATCCGGAGGGCGATGTACTTTATGGTATTGATGTTTTTATAAAATCGGAATATCGTGGTTTAAGATTGGGGAGAAGGCTGTATGACTATCGCAAAGAACTGGTAGAAAAACGTAACTTAAGAGGCATTGCTTTTGGGGGACGTATCCCGAATTACCACAAATTCTCAAATGAGCTAACACCAAAACAATACATTGAAAAAGTTAAGCGTAAAGAAATTCATGATCCTGTTTTAAGTTTCCAGATATCTAATGACTTTCATCCCTCTAAAATCTTAAAGGGCTATCTGGAAGGAGATGAGGCCTCCAATGAATTTGCTGTGATGCTTGAGTGGAAAAACATCTATTTTGAAAAAGACACAGAGAAAGCGACGACTAAGAAAAAAATAATTCGTTTGGGCTTGATCCAATGGCAAATGAGGCTGTATAAGGATCTTGAAGAATTAATGCAACAAGCAGAATACTTCATTGATGCGGTCTCTGCCTATCGATCTGATTTTGCGCTTTTCCCTGAGTTTTTTAATGCGCCTTTGATGGCTGAGAATAATCACCTCCCTGAATCAGAAGCCATTCGCGAATTAGCAAAATTCACCCCTGAGATTGTTGAGCAATTTTCAAAGCTCGCTATTTCATATAATATTAATATAATTACGGGGAGCTTTCCTGAAATCAGGGATAACTTACTTTACAATGTTGGTTACTTATGTAAGCGTGATGGAATGAAAGAGCGATATGAAAAGCTTCACGTCACACCGGATGAAGCAAAGGTTTGGGGAATGCAAGGAGGCACTGAAATAAAGACCTTTGATACCGACTGTGGAAGGATAGGGGTATTGATTTGTTATGATTCTGAATTTCCTGAATTAAGTCGTCTCTTAGCCGATGAAGGCATGGATATTTTGTTTATTCCATTTCTAACGGATACTCAAAATGGTTATTCCAGAGTCAGACATTGTGCACAAGCAAGGGCGATAGAAAATGAGTGTTATGTAGCCATTGCAGGAAGTGTTGGTAATCTACCAAAAGTACATAATATGGATATTCAATTTGCGCAATCGATGGTATTTACACCGTGTGATTTTTCATTTCCTGCCAACGGCATTAAGGCGGAAGCAACTACAAATACGGAAATGATACTAATCGCCGATGTGGACATTGATTTATTGCGCGAATTACATCAGTTTGGCAGTGTCCGTAATCTCAAAGATAGACGGAAGGATATTTATGAAGTCATCAGAACACGGCGTAAGAACAAGGAATGAAACGACCAATAAAATTTACATTGGTTGGTTGCCTGATTTTAATGATCTCATGGGGCATTACGATTGTTGGTCATGCCTGTCAAGTGTCTGCGTACTTTGACTGTAACCAGGAAGGAATGAAGAGATCGGATAGTAGCCATTTCAGAAACACATGATTCCGGGACTACATTTATCCTTAATCCCGGTAACTATACGATTAAAGTCAACCCATTAGGATTACAAAAAGACCTTGAGGCTCAAATCGTGAAAATTGCATTAAGTCAGGGTCATAATTTTACTAAAACGCTGCAATTTTGAATAATTTATTTAAACCCGCCAGCTTCCTGTTTTATTTGCTGGCCTTGATTGTTTTTACTTTTCTTGGTTTGTTTTTCGCCAGAATCACTGGCGCAGGAGCAAATCAGGGACTTGCCGGCGGAGCAATAGTATTGTTCTATGGTGTCGTTTCGGGAGG
>JBBKXT010000010.1:0-15068 GCA_037969625.1 Saprospiraceae bacterium | reverse complement strand
ATACATTGCCTGCCAGAAAAAACAACAGCAGGAGTGGAGCAATTTTTTTCAAATAATTAAAAGGCACGTTTCTCACGTTTTGATTTTGAAGTTTCGATGGTTGATTTCTTTGATGGTGCGGCTAATTCATTTTTCCTTGTCCCCACAACTATTTCTAGTGCGTCGATGACCAATGCATCATTGTCTGCGACATAGGAAGCTGCAGGAACTTTCAATATTCCTTCTTCCATGCCAATCAACACAAAGGCATAAGATTGATTAGAGCTTTGCTTGCCATTCTGATACATAAAACTGGAAGAGGAGTTGGGACCACTGATGACCGGCAGGCTGTCCAACACTGGCATTTTGAACTTTCCATCTCCATTTTCAATGGTATATTTTATCTCTACGGACTCTCCTACACCGATGGTATCTGCACTTACTTCAACACTAATGGCTGGTTGACCACAGACACTCAATGAGAGGAACAATAGTGTACAAACTAGAAAGTATTTTATCATTTTGTGATTGATTCTTTAATAATATCATCCGCCTGAGGCGGATTTGATTTTTCTTCCTGCCTACCTCTTCACTCAAAAATTTGCGCGCAGAGACGCAGTAAAAATAATCGCACGCAATCCCGCTGAGCAGGAGCCAAGTCGCTAAGAAAAATTTGGTAATTTGGAAGTCTTAGAATACGCAGTTTTAAATTTTTCTATTCAGTCCTTACCTAATTCGCAATTTTATCTCATGTCCCAGGTCTACAGATGAAGGACTGCGCCTTCACTGTGGATCTCAGATCTCAGATGAAGGACTGCACCTTCACTGTGGATCTAAATTACCAATCCTTCTCTGGAGGTGTTGACTTCGCAGATGCCTTTTTTATTTTTTCCTGCACGCGCTGATCTTCTCTTTCGATGGCTTTCAATATTTCTTTTGCTTCTTCCTGACTTACCTCTTCTGCGGTTTGTTCTGTTTCCTGTTCCTGTGCTTCCTGCTCTTGCTGCTGATGTTCTTGATTTTGCTCTTCGTTATTCTCCTGCTGTTCTTGCTGTTTTTGCTCTTGGTTTTCCTGCTGTTGATCTTCGCTATTTTCCTGATTCTGATCCTGCTGGTGTTGTTGCTGTTGTTGTTGCTTATACTGTTGCATCGCAAGCATCAGATTTTTTTTTGCATCCTCATCATTTGGAGCGAGTTTTAATGATTCGCGATATGCTTGAACGCTTTCTTTATACTCCTGATTTTGATAATGGGCATTTCCCAAATTATACCATGCACTAGATTTCAAACTTGGATCTTCTGCCGTCGCAATAGCTTCCTGATAATATTTTATAGACTCAGGAATTCGATTTTGATTGTAGATGGTATTGCCCAAATTATAGGCTGTTCCAGGGGTGTCCTTTTCTTCAACTGCTTTTCTGTAAGACGTCTCTGCATCGGTAAACAAATGTTTGCGATATAATTCATCGCCCATCCGCAACCATGGGTAATCGCCTTGTGCACTCACCATGAATGTGCTACTCAGGCAAAGAAAAACAAACATCCACTTTTTTAAATATCCAGTCATCAGATCACATCAAATTTATAATTCAAACTAATGAGCACAAAAATCAACAACAACGCCGGAAGTAAAAACCATTGAAAATAACTTCTGTGTTCTGAAAAGGAACGTTTTTCCAATTGACTTCGTTCAAGACCGGTGAGTTCTTGTTTTAGATCTTCGACAATCGCCTTGCCTTCATCGGCATCATAATATTTTCCACCGCCATCCTGTGCTAGGGATTTCATGAGTGGTTTGTTCAAAGATGTATGAACCGGTTGTCCACTTTTATCTCGCTTGACATCCCTTTTTCCTGAGATCACTATTGGAATCATTCCGCCGGCCTCTGTTCCAAAACCAACGATATAAGTGGCCCAGCCATGACTGACTGCTTCTTTGATGGCTTCCGGTGCATCCTGATCGTGATCTTCGCCATCCGTTAACACAACTATTGCCCCTTGGCCTACTTCATCTTCTGATTTTTGTTTGGCAACCAGGCGGATTGCTTCACCAATTGCTGTACCCTGGGTGCCTGCTTGATTAGGATTGGCTGCATTGAGGAAGAGTTGGATCGCGTGCCAATCAGTGGTCAACGGGCTTTGTATGTAGGCATTACCGGCAAAAAGAATCAGTCCTACTCGGTCAGTCTTAAATGCTGTGGATAGATCAAGTGCCATCCGTCGCGCACGCTCCAAGCGACTCGGTGCCATATCTTCTGCCAGCATACTATTTGAAATATCCAAAACCAGGTAGATATCTGCAGATTTGCTTTCGACAGAAATAGCTCTATATCCCCACTGTGGATTGGCGGCCGCTATAACCAGACACAGCGAGGCGATGATCCCCAACCATAGCCATCCGGGCCAAGGATTCTGGCCTGAATGTGTTTTAGTATTGGAAGTAGTGCTTCCCCAGCCCCTCCAATCCCTCCTATTGAGGTAATTTCGAAGGAAATAGAGGCCTCCCAACAGAAGTGGGAGGATAGCCAGCCAAAAAAACTCAGGGTGCTCAAAGCGAAACATACTCTATAACGTAAATGTGTCTTAGTTAGCGTAATAAGAGAATGGAAAGAGAACATTCAGCTGCTTAAAAATCGCAAACGATGATAACCACCGTGCTGACTATTTCATCGAAATACTCCATTTCCTCTCGAAAAAACAAAAATAGGTATATACCGCTTTCTATTACAAGGGATTCTCGAAATTGATGTTTGAATTTTTAGAAAAACAGCATTTGGGCTACCAAATTCGATCTACTTATTATACATTGCACACTTCCAAACCACGAATGGTTCGCCAGCGAGGTGATTTTGGGAGTAAAAGGGAAGTTCTCGTAAAATAATTGTCAAAAGTATAAAAGATTCAAAATCAAACTGTCAGGCCAAGGATTGGTAAATGAAAATGCTAGTACTTTGGTTTTCAAAGAAGAATATGTGGTATAATTATACCATATTAATTATAAAATGCCCTATCATTAATTTTGAAACTCATCGATTATTCAAAATTTAATTATTTGGGGAGTTGTAATCAAAAAATAAAAATATTTTTGTGCCGCTGCTTTCATTGCGAAAGGTGGCGAATCAGCTTTTTTTCAGCATTCTATTCAAACTAATAATATTAAATCAGCCAATCTTTATGAGTAATCCAAAAGTTAAATCTGAGAAGTCTAATTCATCTGGTGCTTTCAGCAGATTATTTGCGACCATACTAATCCCTGTGGCTTTAGGTGTTGGTGTTTTGATCTACATTTTCATTCTTGGTAATCCGGTCAATTTTGAGGACGGGGATCTCAATGGACATCCACTTCCGGGTAATTATCTTGGGATGATGTACAAGGGTGGTCTAATGGTACCTGTATTGATGGCGAGTATGATTATTGTGATCTCTGTCGCTATTGAGCGCGCCATTTCGCTTGGTGTTGCCAGTGGCAAGGGTTCAATTCCTGTATTTGTCAGAAAAATCAAGGTCATGTTGGACAAAAATGATGTTCAGGGTGCTATGGCAGAATGTGACAGGCAGCAAGGTTCTGTTGGAAATGTCATCCATGAAGGATTAAAGAAATACCAAGAGATGTCCACCACAAGTGGGATGGATAAAGAGCATAAAATACTTGCTATTCAAAAGGAAATTGAAGAATCTACTTCCCTCGAGCTGCCAATGCTTGAAAAGAATCTGGTGATTCTAGCCACATTCGCTTCAGTGGCGACACTGTTAGGTTTGTTTGGAACTGTATTAGGTATGATTAAAGCCTTCTCAGCGCTAGCGACTGCAGGAGCTCCTGATGCTGTTGCTTTGTCAACAGGTATCTCAGAAGCCTTGATTAATACCGCTTTAGGTATTGGTGGATCTGCTTTAGCGATAATCTTTTATAATGTGTATACCACTAAGATCGATGGTATGACATACGGCATTGATGAGGCTGGATTTAGTATTGCACAAAGTTTTGCTGCAAAACATTAATTCATCTCTCACCGTTATTTAATTAGAGTTTATGCCAAAGGTTAAGATACCAAGGAAAAGTACAGCAGTAGACATGACCGCGATGTGTGATGTGGCCTTTCTATTGCTCACATTCTTCATCCTGACCACCAAATT
Source organism: Saprospiraceae bacterium (assembly GCA_037969625.1). Lineage (GTDB taxonomy): Bacteria > Bacteroidota > Bacteroidia > Chitinophagales > Saprospiraceae > Opimibacter. The sequence continues at coordinate 10,955 of JBBKXT010000010.1, read as the reverse complement.
CAGACCTCAGGAAGCTGTTCAGATTGATATCCCGTCGTCTACGGCGCAGATTCCCATTCCGGAATCAAATATTATGATGTTTCAGATATCCCCCGATGGTCGATTGTTTTTTGGTTTGGATGATCAGAATACCCGTATGAAATTGCTGGATAGATTATCCTCTACCTATGAATTAGCGTTTTCACAAGAGCAGAGAGAAACTTTCCGTCTGCTGGAAACCTGGGGAGTAGATATTCGAAACTTACCTGAATTCCTTGCGATGGATCCTGATGACAGAGGCAAGTTTAAACAACCAGGTTTGAACATTGACACGACAGGTGGCAATCATCAGGTAGAAGATCTCATTCTGTTTTCTCGTCAGGAAAACAATGATCTTCGTATTGCTATCAAAGGCGATAAAAGCACTGAATACAGGCATTTTGATGCTTTAATCAATGCCTTGCAAAACAGGAAAGTCAATAAGTTTAACCTGATCACCTCGGCTAAAAATGCCCAGGAATAGATAATATCCACCACAGGAAAATAAAGTATCATGGCAGAAATGAATGTCTCCGGAGGAGGAGGCCGTAAAAAAGGTTCAAAAAAAGTACGGAGCAAAAAGATGTCCACAAGGGTTGATTTAACAGCCATGGTGGATTTAGGCTTTCTCCTGATTACCTTTTTTATGTTGGCCACTACGATGAATAAGCCAAAGACCATGGAGGTGAACAAACCTGCCAAGGATGAAAACAAGGATAAAATAGAACCACCAATCAAAATGTCCAAAACGGCGACATTGATGCTTGGGGCCAAGGATAAGCTATACGTTTATGTGTCTCCCGATCAAATTGATACCGAGACTGAACTGGAAATTGACAGTGTAGATTACAGTCCAAAAGGTTTGAGGAAGTTTATCCAAAGACGACAGGAAGAGGTAGGCAAACAATGGGGTGATCCGGATTTGCTATTTGTCATGATCAAACCGCTACCCTCTTCCAGTGTTAAAAACATCGTCGATGTACTGGATGAGATGACAATCTCCGAAGTCAAGCGATATGCGATCATGGAGCCCAATGACCCTATTGATTCGCTCATCGCCGTGATGACCGGACAGAGCAGAGAATAATTATTTATGCATTCGTGGTGTTTTTTGCATCATTATATTGAATTGTAAACACAGACAGCTATGGCAAATGAAAACTGGACAAAAAATTCGATGGATGACATCGTTTTTGATGGTCGCAATAAAGACTATGGGGCTTTCCAGTTAAGAAAACTGTACGACAAACATATGTCTCGCGCTATGATGGTCGGCATGTTATTCTTTCTGCTGGCAGTAAGCACACCACATATTATTCGCCTGGTGAAAGGGTTTATGCCTGAAAAGGAAAATAAATTCGAAATGACGGAGGTAACGCTCGCGGAACCACCACCAATCGATCCCTTGAAGCCACCACCGCCACCACCCCCTAAAGTAGATCCACCACCGATTAAGGATCAAATAAAGTTTGTTCCACCGGTAGTCAAAAAGGATGAGGAAGTGATTGAAGAAGAACCCCCTCCACCGACCATTGAAGAACTCGTAGACAAAGAAATCTCCACCGTTACCAAAGAAGGTGATGAAGATGGTGTGGATGGATCACTCGTTGAACCGGATGTTCCTGGACCGGCGGTGATTGAAGAGCCTGTTGAAGAGAAACCATTTGCTTATGTAGAGCAGATGCCTACTTTTCCCGGAGGAAACGAGGCCATGTATAAGTACATCTATGAAAAAATAAAATACCCGGCCATCGCCCGAGAAAACGGAATCTCAGGAAGTATCACACTTCAATTTGTGGTCACCAAAGATGGTGATATCAAAGATGCAAGAGTTGCCCGAGGGATTGGCGGAGGATGTGATGAAGAAGCATTGCGCGTTGTCAATGGTATGCCAAAGTGGAAGCCAGGGAAGCACAATGGTCGAGCTGTACCCGTTACGTTTACATTGCCCATCAAGTTTGTCCTTCAATAAAACATGGATCCGGAAAAGATCAAAAGGTTCTTTCTGGTTGCCTTAGGACTGACGTATATTGGATTAGGGATTTTTATGTTTGTCAAAAACATTATCCCATATAGCCCTTGGGGTGAAATTCTTTATATTTTATTTGTGGTGTATGGTGCATGGAGGGTATACAGAGCACTGAAAAAAACATAAATCAATAGAAGTTATATTCAAAGGTCTGATATCCTGGCTAGGGCATCAGACCTTTTTATTCCATAGGCACCTATTAAATTAAAATTAACATCACTTAACAGACGCTTAACTCAAAAAAGGGAAGGCATCACGTCTACCTTATAACAAAAGCATCACTCAGGTCATCATGAAAAATCTGACTGGACATATTCTAATTCTATTGCTGCTCACTTCCATTGGATGTGTCAAGAAGATAGAGGATATGGAAGGACCTACCATAGGAACCCTCCGCGTATGGGCTGATGAAACCATGAAAGACCTGGTCGAACAGGAAGAAGAAATATTTGAACGGCAGTATCAATATGCGCATTTGAATATTACCTATGCGAATGAACACGATCTTTTTAAAGCGTTTATCGATGATAGCATAGATGCCATTATGACTAATCGAATGTTGACTTCAAAGGAAGTTGACTACTTGAACTCGTTACAACAAATTCCAAGGCACTATGCATTTGCTACAGGGGCCATGGCATTTGTGGTCAATAGAAATGTTCAGGACACCACCTACACCTACGAGCAAATGCTCCAAATGTTAGGGGATACAAGTGCTGAGGTGTTGTTTGTGATTGAAAATGTGAAATCCGGAATCACTAATGAAGTTTTGCGGTTGATTCAAAAAGATGAATTACCCAAGCACTTCTACGCCTTCAATTCGAAACAGGAGGTGTTGGATTATATAGAAACGCATGACAATGCGATTGGCATCATCGATTATAGTGAGATCAGTGATAGTGATATGGCTTATACAAAGGAAGTGTTGGCGAAGATCAATCTCATCGGCATCGCCAGGCCGCTGGATTCCATTCAACATGGGTTTGTCAAACCCTATCAGTACAACTTACAGGACTGGAAATATCCTTTCACGCGTGACTTATACTTTATCAGTAAAACCGGGCGAAATGACATAGGATTGGGATTTGCGACATTCCTGTGTGCTGAAATCGGTCAGAAGATCATACTCAAAGCGGGATTGCTGCCTAAGTACCAAACGTTACGAAGCATAGAAATAAACTATACAAACGATATAAAAGTTATTAAATGAACAGAATACATCATATTCATGTTGCATTTTTACATTCACAATGAACAAACTCTTTTAACATGAAAAAGCTATTATTCGCCTTTGCATTTCTCTCTTGCGCTTCACTGGTGCGCACGCAGGTGCCTTCCATGGAGACAGGCTTGCAATACTTAGAAAACGAGAATTACAATGCTGCTTTAAATACCTTCACAGCAATCGCTAAAAATGATCCGAAAAACAGTTCCATCTACTACTACATTGGTGAAGTGAACTATCGGGAAGACAATATGGAGGCTGCTGAAAAAGCATTTGCCAAAGGATTAGACATAAATTCGAATTGTGCGGAATGCAAAGTTGGGATGGGTAAACTAAAGCTCGATAAAAAAAATATTGAAGGGTCAGAAGAATATTTTCTCTCTGCTTCAAGGTTGGGTAAAAAAGATGCCCATATCATTGCCTTGATAGGTGAGGCGTATTTGCGCAGCAAAAACCCTAATGGTAACAAGGCAGTGGATTTTCTATCCAGAGCGCGAGACATGGATAATAAAAATGGTAAATACTGGGCTCTCCTTGGTGATGCCTTTCAGATGACAGGAGACAATGGCTCAGCCATGACTGCCTATGAAACTGCGGTGGAAGAAGATCCTACCAATACAGCCGCCTATATCAGTATGGGCCGTATATGGTCTGCCGCCAAGCAGGAAGACCTGGCGATCGAGCAATTAGAAAAAGCTATTGAGTTAGCACCTAATGATGCCCTACCCTACAAGGATTTGATTGAAATCTACATCCGAAAAAATCAGTATGATAAGGTGACACCGCTTTTGCAGAAATATAGTTCCCTCGCGGGAGATGATGTAGGTGCGAAAGTGCGATTGATCAAGTTCCTCACCTTTCAGGCGAAGGATTATGACAATGCTATTGCAAAAGGGCAGGCGCTTATCCAAACCAATCCTGATCAATACACGGTCTATCGATGGTTAGCCTGGGCGTATGGAGAAAAAGAAATGTGGCAGCCATCGTATGATAACAGTAAAAAACTGTTTGATGAAATAGGCAAGAAAAAAGAGCGAAAGTCCTTCCCATCTGATTATGACTACTGGGCCAAAGCAGCCTTTCATCTGGGCAATCTGGATGAGTCATGGCACATCTACAAGAAATATCTTGATTTGGTTCCGGAGCGCACACAGGAAATTATTGGGCTATTTGCAAAAACCTATTTTTCAGAAAAGGATTATGAAAACAGCATCAGGTTCTATTATATGAAAGCTGAAAAGGATTCTTTGACGATCGTTGACAACTACTACCTTGGCTTAGCTTACTATTATAGTGATAAAAACGAGCAGGCAGATTCTATGTTCATTAAGGTCCTGGAGATCAATCCGGAATATGCTCAGGGCTGGTGGATGCGTGCAAAAATTGGTATTCAGTTGGATCTTGTTGACTCAACCGATGTAGATCAATTTAGATCTAAGGTTCCATATGAAAAGTACATCGAGTTATCTTCAGAAAATCCGGAGCAGGATACGAATATCCAAAAAAACCTGATTACTGCCTATGATTATCTGGGGGTGTATTGGGCACAGCAGGAAGATTTTGAAAAAGCAATCGAGTACTTTAATGCAATTCTGGCCTTGGATCCGGAACATGAAAGATCGATAGAGTTTATCGAAATATTAAAACGACAATAAATAAAAAAGGGGCAATAATTGCCCCTTTTTTATTTCTACAATTTCAATAGGGAAGTGCTCTGAAAATTGTTGATCGCAGAAAGAAAAGAAATAGCAACAATATAGCACCTGCCAGCAAAGGCCAGAAGTACAGTTCAGCATATCGTTTGTACACGGTGACTTCTACCTCTGTTTTTTCCAACTGATCAATTTCATTATATACTTCTTGCAAGGCTTGAGCAGAAGCTGCGCGATAATATTTTCCGCCGGTTTCATTGGCGATTGATTTTAATAAGTCTTCGTCGATCTCGACATTGGTGACACCAAACATATACTCGCCCGTCACGCGTCTGCGTACGGGAGATAAAGCTTGTCCATAACTTCCGACCCCAATGGTATATACTTTGATGCCAAACTCTTTGGCAATGCCTGCAGCTGTCGCAGGCCGAATGTACCCTGCATTATTTACACCATCCGTGAGGAGGACTACTACTTTGCTTTTGGCATCACTATCCTGAAGACGATTGACTGCTGCTGCGAGTCCCATACCGATCGCTGTACCATCTTCAACAGCACCACATTCCAGACCCATGAGATACTCTTTCAATACTTCGTGGTCATTTGTCAGTGGGCATTGCGTATAACTTTCTCCGGCAAAAACGGCCAGTCCAATTCGATCATAAGTCCGATGAGAAACAAAATCAACAGCGACCTGCTTACTCACGGACAATCGATCCGGATTGAAATCCCGCGCAAGCATGGAGGATGAAAGATCCATCACCAGAAAAATATCAATACCCTCGCCTTTCACTGACTCTTCTGCATGTTCTGATTGCGGTCGCGCCATAGCCACAATCAACAAGGCGATCGCCAGCCAAAAAAGAGGTTCCAGCCAGGTATACACGATTACACGCCATGTCGTGGGTATCGATTTTTCCTCAAAGGGCATATCAATCACAGCGATGCCTGAGGTGCTGCTTTTCCATCGTCGCCAGAGGATCACACCAGGGATCAGCGCGAGCATCAAAAGCCACCAGGGCGCTTGCAGCATTATATTATTCCATAGCTGCATCCGTCGTGGTTTTATCATGATCTGATGTCAGGTGTCGGGGCGTTGTCTCATCGACAAAAGAATGTACCCGCCTGATCGTATTTACGTGTATATCCATCCCCGGATCAGCTTTTGCAAACTTAATCAAGTCCGCCACGGAGAGTAATTGTTCCGTATCCGTCAACAGATCCTTCCCTAAATTTCGCTTTTTGAGTTGTTCTAAAATTTCATCAGACACCTGCTCCATGGCATGAATACTATAGCGTCGTTCCAGATACTCTCTAAGGATGCCTGTCAACTCCGAGTAGTGTGCTTTGACTTCACCTGCTTGCCACAATTTCTTTTCGGCCAATGCGTCTAATGCACCTTTCGCCCATTCTTCAGGACGAGGTGGCGGTGGTGCCGGCGGCGCTTCTACATATTTAGACTTTCGTTGGCGCAACCATAAATACAAACCAACGAAAAGAAGCAAAACAATGACCACATGTGGAATATACTTTTTGTAATAACCCGGATTAAACGGCTGAACATAGATATCCTTTATATTCTCTAATCCCATCGAATCAGGTATCACCGGAAGGACTTTAATCGGAACATCATTGGTATAAATGGAATCCGCGCGACCATCATCACCAATCACCATGAGAAGTCGTGGAATCCGAATCCATCCGGTATCAAAAAAAGCCACTTTCCAGGTGGCACTTACCTGGGGTTGATTTGACGTATTCCATTCGGGGCCGGAAACAACTTCCATGGCTTCTATCGTATCCGGCCATACAGCATCCACATTCATCAACTTCTTATTATTCGTCAGTTCAAATGAAATGGTGGCATTGATTTGATCGCCGATTTTTATTTCAGATCGATCTACGGTGAGCCTGCCTTGTCCAAAGCAAAAAACAGGTATTAAAAAGATTAGTGTCAGCCAAAAACTTTTCATGCAGAGGCTCTTCTTTTAAAAAACTTATGCAATTCCTGAATATAGGATTGATCTATCGCCAGTGACATTGTATCGCACTTCGCTCGTTTAAACATCTCAGTAAAAGCCTCCAGCCTGTCCTTGTAATTTCTTTGAAACGAATGTCGAACATTTGCATCATTCGCATCTACCAATTTGGTCAGGCCTGTCTCCGGATCTCGCAAGCGTACTAAACCAACTTTAGGTAAGACAGATTCAGCCGGATCATAGACGTGCATACCGATGACATCATGTCGCTTTGCGGCCAACTTCAAAGAGAGCTCGTAAGAAGGTGCCATGAAATCACTGAGTACAAAAGCAATACATTTTTTCTTAATCACATTCATCAGATACTCCAATGGAACATTGATGTCTGTTTTTTTGCCGGTTGCTTCAAAGAAAAGCAACTCCCGAATAATGCGCAACAAATGCTGACGCCCTTTCTTTGGAGGGATATACATCTCGATCTGATCAGAAAATAAAATGAGTCCTACTTTATCATTATTCTGCAGCGCTGAAAAACCAAGGACAGCGGAGATCTCCGCCATCCATTCATCTTTCCACAGGTCCTTCGTACCAAAATGAACAGAAGGGCTGATATCCACCAACAACATGATAGTGAGCTCTCGTTCTTCTTCGAAAACTTTTATATGAGGTTCGCCGGTGCGAGCGGTGACATTCCAATCGATGTCTCGTACTTCGTCACCGTATTGATAGGATCTTACTTCGCTAAAGGACATACCTCTGCCTTTAAAAGCAGAATGGTACTCCCCTGAAAAGATATGACTACTCAAGCTTCGGGTCTTGATCTCTACTTTTCTAACGCGCTTCAGTAATTCAGTTGTATCCACTTATTAATTTCAGTTTAATCTACTTTGGTTACCATCCAAAATACTTCCAGTACTTTTTCCTGATGAGTGTTTTACTTTCTGAAACAGATAGCAGACGCAATGCATCGCCGTAGATTGTATTAAACTCAGTAGCCATGACAATTCCTTTTCCAGTTGGGATCAAAACAGTATAACCTGTATTCTCCACCCAACTATAAAATGTTTCATCATGCTCAGCATCCATGGAAGCCAGTGCTAATGAAGCTCCTTTTGAAAAATCTTCCGGCGTATTTAACAGATCCGATGGATTGATCAATTCTCCTTCTTTCTTCAACAGGAGAAAAGCTTCACGATGGCCACCATTTGGATTGATAAAGGTGACCATACCACTCACGTAAGAAGAGGTCTCATCCACGATTTCAATCCAACCGGAAGACCTGTAAGTCAATCTCGGCGCTACTCCAAGACTCCCAGCTTCTGTCAATTTGGTCGAATCTGTGTGCCAAAATGCATCGACCCAATCACCGTACAATTGACTATTAAGTTTAGGAAAAGTAAAATCAATAAATCCTGTTGAATGATCAACTTGTCTTATTTGCAAGGGCTGTGTATACAAAATGTTGGCTCCAAAAGATACATTATCCAAAGTGGCTTTGTAGGTAGTAGATGTCTTCTGATGCATCTGCAACTTATGCTTGTCTCCATTTGGATCAAGGTAGGAAGCTTGCCAAATAGAACATGTACCATCCAGGCAGGTGCCATCAAAGCGAATATAGCTTTCATCTGCAATCACAAATCCGGTCACAAGTCCATTATAAATTTTTTGAACAGAAATACTCATCGTTGGATTGGTGGCAATCGCAATCCATTCGGCAGCAGGAGACTTACTATTTATCTTGATTAGCTGCTCTGTTGTAGCGCGTATTTCGAAGATTCTATCCTGATTGACTGAAATCCATTTGAGGTCAAGTTGATCATCTTTTATTTTTCCGGTCAGGTAACCGGTCAGCCGATCATCATCATTGCGTTCCTGTAATTGGAACAATCGGCTATCATTCCATTCCCCTAACAATCTGTGCTGCTGTGAATCTCCATGATGCATCAGATAGCCTGCGATCTCACGCTTATCGGACGCGAGTACAATCGTCACCGGGTGATAGTCTGCCAAAAAACCGGTATAGGTTTTCTGCCATGTAATATTCCCCAGATGTTCTGTCATCCAATCATCGGAATTTACCTGAGCAAAAACAGCATGAGCGAAAAAGGAAAGTAATAATGTATAAATAAATTTCATGTGTGTTGGTTAGATCTATGGTACCTCAATGCTATTCAGGATGGTGGTGATGATATCTTCCTGACTGATACTTTCTGCTTCGGCTTCATAACTCAAACCAATTCGGTGTCTTAGGATATCAGGGCATACCTGTCTGACATCTTCCGGAATCACGTAGGCGCGTCTTTTCATAAAAGCCATTGCTTTAGAAGCTATCAACAAATTGATGCTGGCTCGTGGTGATGCGCCATATGAAATCAATGGTTTCAATTCGGGTAATCCTGATTTTTCAGGTTCACGAGTCGCAAAAACAATATCCAGAATATAATTTTCGATCTTCTCATCGACATAGACGCGTCTGACAATATTTCTAGCCTTCAAAATATCATCCGGGTGAACGACCGGTTTCAGTTCTAACTTTGTTTCTCCGGACAAGCTTCGTTGCATGATCAGTCGCTCTTCGGCTTTATCCGGGTAGCCGATCTTTACTTTAAACATAAATCGATCTACCTGTGCTTCCGGCAGATTATAAGTGCCTTCTTGTTCTATTGGATTTTGGGTCGCCAGGACCAGAAATGGTTCTTTTAAGATGTGTGTTTCCCCGCCGATCGTGACTTGTCTTTCCTGCATGGCCTCCAAAAGGGCACTTTGTACCTTGGCGGGTGCTCTGTTGATCTCATCGGCGAGAATAAACTGGGCAAAAATAGGTCCTTTCTTGACCGAAAACTGGCTGGTGGCAGGGCTATAGATCATGGTTCCAAGAATATCTGCCGGTAGCAGGTCGGGCGTAAACTGAATCCTACTAAAACTCCCGTCCACACACGACGATAAAGTCTTGATTGCAAGTGTTTTAGCTAATCCCGGCAAGCCTTCTAACAGCACATGGCCATCGGCTAATAGGCCCAGTAATAGTCTGGTCACCATGTAAGACTGTCCAACAATCACTCGCCCGCTTGCTTCAATAATTTTATCCACGAAGGCACTTTCATTGTATATCTCCTGACTAAGCGCTTCGATATCTACCCTTTCTTGCATAATGTAGTTGTATTTTTATCCCGTTGCGAAAATATAATTCTATGAACGATTTCAGGTATACTATTCCTTATTTTAAACTATCCTTCACAACTTTGAGGATATTTTTAAACATCTCACTCCTTATTTCTTTCCTTTTCACCGGGCATATGGCGATATCTCAGAGTTTGGACCCCGCTACATGCATCAAAGATCTCGAAAAAGGAACGTTGATCATTAGAATACCGACGAATAAAACCAAAATTGATACGCTGACGGCGATGGTCAGCCGCTCAAAAGATCCCAAATCTAAGGAACGGCTTGAAAAAGAACTAAACCAGACTATCGAAGAACGAGATTCCTTGTTTGCAGATTATATCTATGCCTTTAATAATAGTTTTGATTACTGCAAAGTTGGCTATATCTTTGACTATGATGCACGTGATTTAAATACCGCGTCCTATTACAATCTTGAATCTGAAGAAATCTCCGTTGCCGATCTCAGTGATAAACCGCTCTACTATCTTTATTTTGAGCGTACCACAGATAGTAAAATAGATGCGTTGGTCATGTACAATCGAAATCTTCAAAAAATTCCAAATCCATTTCCCAATGATTTCTCCAGAGGTGGATTGAATACGATTTTTCTTAAATTATCCGGAAATAGTTTTGCAGTCTGGCGCGTAGAAAGAATCAATAAGCAGTTGCACCGATATCTCGAACAGGTGAAGGCGTATGAGTATTACGAGAATAAGGAGTGAAACGAATTACGAATTACGAATTACGAATTACGAAAAATAAAATATTTCCCGCTAAGCGGGAAAATAGCGGAACGCGCAGAAGAAATAAATAAAACTCTCAGGTCTTAGGTCTTTTTGGTTGATGGTTTGGTGTGTAAGGTTAATAAGTTAGAGGCTTATGGGGAC
>JBBKXT010000009.1:0-10903 GCA_037969625.1 Saprospiraceae bacterium | reverse complement strand
GGTTTGCCATCTGTACCGGATTCCACGAAATATTGACGAAGTTCCGGACCAATCATTTCCAATAAGTAGCGTATATGGCCAATCACAGGAAAGTTTCTAAGTATCGTGTGTTTTTTCTGAAATAAATCATAAAATCCAATGAACACGAGCAAGCCTACAACAACAATAAAACCAGGTAAGGGCCATACAATTACACATATAAGTACGGCAAAAATCAGGAAGGCAATTAGTGTAAATTTAATGGCTTGCTTCATAATGGCTTATATTAATTCCCGTAAGTATTTTAGTTCACTCTTGGTGGTATCTACTATTTCTGCAAACCTTCCATTCACCATCAATTTTGCCATGGATTGTGCAAAACCTTTTACTTGTTCAAAATTTAGGGAAGGAGGCATGGCCAGGGCATTGGGATCTGTAAAAATGTTGATAATCGCTGGACCATTATGCTTGAAGCCATTTATAAGCGCTAACTCCACATCTTTGGATTCCTTAGCTTCCCAAGCTGCAATGCTCATGGATTCAGCCAATTTTACAAAATCAGGATTTACCATATCGGTTTGCCAATCCATATAACCTTCTACTCGCATTTCAAGTTTTACCATGCCAAGAGAGCGATTATTAAAAATGATAATTTTCACAGGGATTTGATATTGGCTAATAGTCATCAAATCTCCCAAAAGCATCGAGATACCACCATCTCCACAAAATGCTATCACTTGTCGGTCAGGATGTGATAGTCCTGCTCCAATGGCCATTGGCATAGCATTAGCCATCGACCCATGATTGAACGATCCTGTCAGGTAGCGATTTCTACCCGCTTTTATGTAGCGTGCAGCCCATACGGCACTCATCCCTGTATCAACCGTAAATATGGCATCGTCCGCTGCTAATTTATCAACCAAATCGGCAACATATTCAGGGTGAATGTTTTTTTCAGATCCTTTTTCTTCGACATAGCTATCATATATATCTTCAATTTCTTGATGTAGTGCCCGCATTTTGTCAAGGAAATCAGTGGAAGTTTTTGCTTCAACCAAAGGCATGAGCGCTTGAAGCGTTGATTTAATGTCACCACAATAACCAAAGTCTACTTTAGCTCTACGTCCTAATTTTTCGGGGTTAATATCTATTTGAATTATTTTGCATTTTTCGGGAAGGAATTCACTATAAGGAAAATCTGTACCCAACATCAAAAGGACATCTGCCTGATGCATGGCTTCAAACCCGGATTTGTTGCCTAAAAGTCCATTTAAGCCAACGGCATATGGATTTTCTTTGCGATCAAAAAATATTTTTCCTCTAAAACTGTACCCTAAAGGCGAATGAAGTGTTTGTGCCAGTTGCATGACTTCATCTACGGCAAAACGACATCCATGCCCGCAAAACAGCATCACCTTTTCATGCGTATTGATGACGCTTGCCAGTTCTAGAAGATGTTCATGACTTGGGATTATTCTTGGTTGTGTATAGAAATTATGATTAGCCGTATGTACGGATTCCATGTTGGCTGAAGCCACATTGCCTGGAAGTCCTAGCACAGCCACACCTTTTTTACCAATCGCATGTTGAATAGCAGTTTGTAATCCGTTTATAGCTTGCTTGGGTGTATTCGCTTGAAATACATATTTTGAACAATCTTGAAATAAGGATTCAGGTCTTGTCTCTTGAAAGTTGTCCAGCCCCATTTTATCCGTATGAATGGTAGAAGCAATAGCAATAACAGGATTTTCAGCTCTGTTGGCATCGTATAATCCATTGACTAAATGAATATGTCCCGGGCCACTACTCCCCATGCAACAACCGATGCCGTTCAGTTCCGCTTCCATAGAGGCCGCATAAGCTCCTGCTTCCTCATGCCTTACATGTATCCATTGGAGTCTGCCATCTCTTCTTACTGCATCATTTACTGGATTTAGACTATCCCCTGTTATCGCATAAATTCTCTTAACACCAGCTTGTACAAGCATTTCTACTATATGATCAGATACATTTTTTGACATAACTCGTTTGCCTTGAAATTTAGTTTGTTGTTACGAAAATTGGCCGTACAGATTTAGGATTTATGCATTGATCAATAGAATCCAATACATAGATATTGATAACAGTATCATTTATGTTCTGGAATCTTAGCGTTTAGTCAACATCCTTACTCTTTTCTCCCTTCAAGGGTCTTTAAAAGCAACTCTGCTACGGCTTCTGACGAGCCTGGATTTTGACCAGTAATTAATAACCCGTCTTGTTTCGTGTAAGACGCCCAATCATCTCCTTTGGAGTAATGAGCCCCTTTTTTGGTAAGTTCATCTTCCAGTAAAAAAGGTACTACTTTCGTCAATTTAACAGCCTCTTCTTCCGTATTTGAAAAACCTGTCAGCTGTTTGCCTTTAACCAGAGGTTCGCCGTCAATCGCTTTAACATTAACCAATGCAGCTGGCGCATGACACACAAAAGCAATCGGTTTTTGATGATTATAAAAAGCTTCTATTAGTTTGATAGAAGTTTCGTCAGTAGCCAAATCCCATAATGGGCCGTGCCCACCGGGATAAAAAACAGCATCATAATCCGCTTCCTTTATGTCGCTCAGTTTTAATGAATGTGCTACTTTGTCAATTAACATATTGTCTTTATAAAACCTTTCTGTTGAACTTGTTTGAGCATCTTTTACTTCGCTTTTGGGATCCACTGGTGGCTGACCTCCTTTTGGTGAAGCAATGGTGATTACAGCCCCGCTATCTGCCAAAACATAATAAGGGGTTGCAAATTCTTCAATCCAAAAACCAGTTTTTTCTCCAGTATTCCCCAATTCACTGTGAGATGTCAGTACGATTAATATTTTCATAACAATTATTTCTTTCTTTGATTAAATTTTCACGATCATTTTTCCTTTGTTTTTTCCATCAAACAAATCAATAAATGCCTGGGGAATGTTGTCAAACCCTTCAACAATGGTTTCGCTAAACGTTAGTTTATCGGCGTTCAGCCAAGTTGTTAATTGTTTGGTAGCCGCAGGAAATTTTTCTACTAAATCACCGATGATGAACCCGCGCATAGTAGCGCTTTTAGTGAGGATAATGGGCTGCAATCGAGGACCAACCGGAACCTCAGTTTTATTGTAGAGCGAAATAGCACCACAAACCGGCAACCGAGCGTACTTATTGATGTTTGCTAATACAGCGTCTGAAATCTCCCCGCCTACATTGTCAAAATAAATATCCACACCTTTAGGGCAGGTGCTTTTGATAGCAGCTTTTAAATCAGGCGCTGTTTTATAATTTATGGCGTGATCAAAATTGAACTTTGATGTCAGCAGGTCAACTTTTTCATCCGAACCAGTGAGGCCAACGACAGTGCACCCAAGCAATTTGGCAATCTGACCCACGACTGTTCCAACAGCTCCGCCTGCCCCGGACACCACAAGTGTATCGCCTTCCTTTGGCAGTCCGATTTCTGTCAAACCTAAATAAGCGGTGAGTCCGGTCATTCCCAAAATCCCCAGATAGCTTGATAATTTGGCTTCTGCTTTATTGACTTTAGTTAAGCCTTTCCCATTGGATGTTTGATATTCCTTCCAATCCAGAATACCTGAGACAAAATCACCTTTTTTAAAATCAGCCTCTTTGCTGTCCATCACTTCCGCTATAATTCCCGATTGTATGGGTTTGTTTAATTCAAATGGCGGGACGTATGATTTAGCGTCATTCATCCTACCGCGCAGATACGGATCGACAGAAACGTAAACTGTCTTTAATAGAATTTCTCCGTTTTTGGGAACAGGCTGCTCTTCGCTGGTAATTTTAAAATCACTTAGCGTTGGTTTTCCATGTGGACGTTTGTTCAAAAGGATTAGCTTATTCATAATTATTGTGAGTCATTATTTTTGGAATACATGTCTTTGGGTATGCTTTAGGTGTTTTAAAGATTCAACAACTAGAAAGGATCATTCAGTCCACTTACGCGAATGAGCTTCTTATTGACAAACTCGTAAATCCCCAGTTCTGACAATTCACGACCAAAGCCAGAACGCTTTGTTCCACCAAAAGGAAGATCGGCTTGTGTCCAGGTAGGGTGGTTGATAAAGACCATTCCGGTATCTATCTGATCGGCGATTTTTTTACCTCGTTCGATGTCTTGCGTAAATACGGATCCGCCTAAACCAAAATCAGAGTCATTAGCAAGATCTATAGCGGCCTTTTCGTCTTTCACTACATAGAAGGAGGCGACTGGGCCAAACAATTCTTCATGATAAGCAGTAATACCCGGTTTTAAATCTGCTAGTATAGTCGGTTCCATAAAAGCACCCTCGCGATCTGAACGCTTGCCTCCTAATAGCACTTTTGCGCCTTCATCAATGGAACGTTTTACCTGATCGGCTAAATGAACGGCTGCTGCTTCACTACTTAAAGGGCCTAATTCTGTTGTGGGATCCATCGGATCACCCACTTTCATTTTTGACAGCTTATCCTTAAACTTTTGAATGAAGGTATCAGCAATTGCTTCCACCGCGATAAACCTCTTGGATGCGACACAACATTGACCGTTGTTGTTCATTCTGCCGACCACTGCCCATTCTACGGTTTTTTCCATATCGGCATCTTCCAGGATGATGAACACATCATTGCCCCCTAGCTCCAATACAACCTTTTTTAAATATTTCCCAGCTTCTGTGGCAATGCTTGCGCCTGCTTCTTCACTTCCGGTTAGGGAGACACCCTTTATCCTTTTATCAGAAACCAATGCGGATGCGTGTTTGCCTGATATGAACAGATTGGTATACAAACCTTCGGGCGCTTCTGCTTCTTCGAAGAGTGCTTCAATATCCATCGCACATTGTGGACCGATAGAGGCATGCTTAAGCAATATAGTATTCCCAACCATGATGTTAGGAGCTGCAAAACGAGCCACTTGATAGAAAGGAAAATTCCACGGCATCACGCCCAGTAATACGCCAATTGGACTATTGCGAATAATGGCGGTTCCAAATTCTGGATGTAGAACTTTATCGGCAAGCAATTCCTCTCCATGATTGGCATAGTATTCAATAATATCGGCACTCAAGTCGATTTCTCCTTCTGCCTGAGCGAGGATTTTACCCATTTCCAAGGTGATGGTTTTGGCGAGTTCTGATTTTTTGATTCGCATGAGTGTCGCTACTCTATGTAACAGCGTAGCTCGTTGTTGGTAACTGGTTTCTTTCCAATCCAAAAATGCTTCTTGTGCTTTGGCGACCTTGGCGTTAACTGATTTATCAGTCATTTCATCAAATGACTTTACTGTCTTGTTAGTCGTTGGATTAACTGTTTGGATGGTCATATTGATATAGTTTTAAGGCAGTAGTATATAGGAATACTCCTGTATTATGATGAAAGCATTTCCAAAAACATGCTTCAATTTCATGGCACGGAATAGATAAGCCAAAATTTATGCGTTGACTTTAAGGAAACTTTAGCAAAGTAGTGTGTTATATGTCAGATATGTTACACAATTATTGGTAAGAGTTACATATTTCTCACACCAGAAAATATACGGGGAAAAAAATGCAGTGGAAGGTTTGTGTGAAAATCGTACAGTTTTTTGCCATTATCAAATGAGGCTGCATTAATGCCCCCACTTGTCTTGCAATATATTTTTACTTACGATAGATTGAGGAAGGCATTCAACAATTTCAATTAAAAAATGTGATTGCGAATTAGATAATCTTCCTTTAGAACTTCTTTTCATGGTTTGGACTTATATGTCTTCACTTTATTTATAAAGTCGCAAATTCTAGTCATTAAATTTTACTTGCTAAATGATAAAAATTGTATAACTCACATATTTACTGGAAAATAATTTTAAACATGACGTCCCTGTGTATGCGACGGACCGACCAATGAGAGGTATGATCGTATACACTTGGTTATGGGTGGTGTTTATTCGATTAAGTTGGATTCAATATCCATTCGCTTACGGAGAATGCGATCAACCCAAATCTTATCCTGTTTGATTTGTTATACTATTAAATGAGATTGAACTTTCCGAATTCTGTACTCAGTTTTTATTTCCTCAAAGGCTTTTCCGATTTTAGGATTTTGAAAAATAGACCGAATTTCGGTAATGATCAAACTATAGTATTGGTTTGCTTGCTTTAGTGACCAATTTTCTAATGTATAGAGCCAGGTACTTTCAAGGTCTGTTTCTGTTAATTTGCTAATCTCATAAACATAATTCATTTAACATGTTTCCTTTTGAGCTTAGCCAAATGCTTGATTTAGTCAAAATTTTTGACATAACCACTTTTTTCTCCAGCTTCAGTTGCCTCTTTAAGCAATCTGATTTTTTGTTCTCTTTCATCGATAAGCCGCAAACCTGCTCTTATAACCTCACTAGCAGAGGCATATCGTCCTTCAGTAATAGTGGATTCAATGATTTCCTCGAAGTGTGCTCCTAGCGTAACAGAGGTATTTTTTTTGATTTTTGCATGACTGTCTATTTATTACAATTATACCAGTTATTGGTATATTTTGCAAATTTTTATTTCATCACACACAACAATCCGGGCTTGGTCAAGGTGGTGATTTTCATGACAAATGTTGATGCGGAGAACCAATGTTTGATTAACCACACATGTGTCTGCGGAGCACAGAACCGCCACTTTTGCCAAACCCGTGCTAGCGGCTCGTTGTTTTCAATGCGTCTTCATTTGTCTAATTAATACTTGCCTTTTCCATTTTTAAAAAGTCCTTTACAGATGTCCACTTTATGTTTGAATACCTATCGTTGTTATATTTTGAAAAACAATTCTACCCTCCATCATATCTCTCATATATTGCATTCCTTGCCAAGCAGGATAAAGTTCTTTTTTTGATCATGAAATAAATCTTGTTACTCTGATGACAATATTTAGAAGGCCGATGCCTCCAGGTCCAAAAAAATCATACTTTTCAGTCCTAAGTTCACTAAGCAATTTCACAAAGTCGTTACAAGAAATTCTGTCACCAGCATTTCTTACAAATCCAGGTGTGTTGTTGTCAATGGCTATTTCTTCAGTGAACACAGCAACGTTATAAGTAGCTGTAAATTCTATGATTTGATTAGGATTGCCCCAACAAAGTATGCGTTTTTGTTTAGACCTAAATTAAAAAATCTGTTGCAGATCAATGGGTGTCGGATTCAGGTTGCGGCTGTCGGGGCATTGATACAATTTGTTTCTAGTCGTGGCAAAACAAATCGAAAATGAAGGAATTCTATAAACTATTAACAGAATTGTGTAACATATATATGGTGAATTATTCAAAATTTTGCAATTATTTTCTGGTAAGCATTCCTGGAACCACCACAAATACATAAAAAAATGAGGAGTTCAATCATTTTGAAACTTGCTTTGGGTATTTTGCTTTTCCCATCGACCTTTTTACTTGCCCAAAACGTCAGCATCAATGCCGATGGAGCCTTGCCTGACCCGAAAGCCATGCTGGATATTTCATCCACGATCAGTGGTTTGCTTATTCCGCGTATGACTACTGAACAACGGGATCTGATTGATACACCACCCAATGGGTTACAAGTCTATAATATTACCACCAATACACTGGATATATATAGAAATTCGGCTTGGATGTCAGTAGCCCACACGATTTCATCCAATCTGGTTTATGTTTATTCGCTAGCAGACTTGCCAGCTCCTGTTGGTTCAGCCATTTTGCTGGACGCTACTAAAATGTACATTTTTTCTGGTATTGTAGATATTTCACCAAACTACCTGAATCTGAACGGAGCTGGTGTGCGGGGCACTGATCCTGGCAATGATGGTGTGATGTCGACAGTGAGTGGAGGCATATTGCGAAGTACAGGGGTTAGTGTATTTATGGAAAATCTTGCCATCCTGCCAGCCAGTGGAGGCACAAAAGCCTTTGACCTTGCTGATGCTACTGGCGCTCAATATTGCAATATATTCTCCGGATGTTCTGTCGTGGAGATAGGTATCCCAAGTCAGGGCGCTGGACAAATAAGCGGATTTAGAGCGATCACTGTTGAAAAATGTTATTTCAATTGCCAGGATGGAATAAAAATAGCCGGTAATGTTGGAAAATTTGTTTCATTCCTAAATTATATCACCGGCATCACTGCAGGCAGTGGTATTGAATTCATGGTAGGGTTGACGATCAATGATATTGATCTGTCCAATAACTATTTCATCTTTACGGGCCAGACCGGAGTAAAAGTTAATGAAGGAGCCAACATCAGCAATGGCAGGATGACCACTAATATGTTTCGCGACGTAGGTACCTTGCTCAGTGGTTTTGATTCTTACACCTATGGATGGGAAATGCTGCAAAACACCGGCATTCCAAATACCAAATCCTTTGGGTACGCCTACATGGATGGAAACTTAACAAATACGACGTTCAGTGGTGTTGGTGTATACACCAAAATATTAGGTACCACCACATTGGTAAACGCGAAGAAATTTTCTGCTTCCAGCAATCGATTTACGTACATAGGCAAGCGTACGATTGATAGCAGGGTTTTCATCGTCATTGGTGCCAAAGCTCCATCAAATGCTGCCGACTATACGATTGCTATTGCTAAAAACGGTGCCGTCATTTCAGTGCCAACATCTTCTCTGGGACCCATGAGTAACAATCAAGGTTTTCAGATAGTACTCGAATCGTCAGTAAGTTTTTCCACGAATGACTTTATCGAAGTATTTATCAAGAGTAATTCAGGGACCAGTGCATTAGTGGTTGAAGATATGCAATTCAGGGTAGCTGAGTAGTCGTTTAATGTCTTCCATCATTTGATCAGCATTCATTCCTTATTAGGAAATGATTAAAGACACACGGGAAGTATAAGAATAGTAGCCGATTTCGAGTTTCATTCCTGTCCATCTATAAGAACGTAAAAGCGGGTTACATCCTTTGAATTTACTGCTATTTCGGCTATTATTTTATACTATGTTGTGCTTTCGTTTTTTCATTAAGTCTATATTTCTTTGTCAGAAGGTCTTGGCGTTGGATTTTGAATCTTAATTTCATTAGAAAATCTAATCCATTCGACTATAAGCTCTGAATACTTTTCTTTTTCGGATTCCTTAAAATTGATTTGCTCTCCGATGTCATTTGACAGGTTGTAAAGGGCGAAATTTTCAATGTCGAATGGCGATGTGAAGTTTGTGATTTTCCAATTCCCTTTTCTCAGCATCGCGTTGCCGTAGTGCTCCAGCGCAAACACGTAAGTTGAGTCATGAATTTCATTTGATATTCCGGAGACAAATGGAATAAGTGAATTTCCTTTTAGCGGATAGACTTCAGTCCCGTTATAGGTTGCCGGATAGGTCACGTTGGCCACCTCATAAAAAGTGGGCGCCAAATCCAAAAGACTTGTAAAGCCGTGGTGAATTTCATTTTCTCTATTCACATTCGGACCACAAATAATCATCGTTGTGTTAGTCCCTCCTTCGGTTGCAAAGTCTTTGTAATACCTAAAGGGGGAAGAACCAGCTTCCGCCCATTGAGGACCATAAGAAATATAGGAATTGGCATTTCCCATATTATCGAAGTCATCGTTGTAGTACTCCTTTAAACTCGTGAATCTATCATCATTTATAAAGTCTCTGTTGGCAGCGCCATTGTCCGACATGAATACAAATAGCGTGTTTTCATATTTGCCAATATCTTTCAAGTGTTTAACCAATCTGCCAATATTATAGTCCAAATTGTCAACCATACCGGCATACAATTCCATTTTCCTGGCTTCTTCCATCTGTTCTTGATTCGATAAAGAATCCCAGGGCAATACGCGTTCATGGCAGGGTGGTGCGATAGCATTACTGGAAATGATTCCCGCTTTTTTTAGACTCGCCAATCTTCGTTCCCGTAATTTTTCATATCCATCGTCGTATTGGCCTTTGTACTTTTCCCAATGTTTTTTATCGACCTGCAGCGGCCAATGTGGCGATGTATAAGCCGCAAAAGCAAAGAAGGGCTTACCATCCTCACCATTAGAATCAATATATTCAATCAATTTATCAGTGTAAAAATCTGTAGAGTAATTACCGTCTATCCAAGATGTTGAATCTCCGTCCTCGGTATAACTGGATCGTTCACCAGAGAGGGCACTCCGGTTAGTGTAATGATTGCCGGCACCTTCGAGCAAAACAAAAGATCGCTCAAATCCTTTTTGGTGTGGATTGGATTCAGGCGTTTTGCCAAGGTGCCATTTGCCAGCTATATACGTATGGTAACCACCGTCTCTCAGCAAAGCTGGAATGGTGACAATTCGGTCGGTCAATCTACCTTCATAACCAAACATTTCTGTAACATTGTCCTGGCCACCCATTCCGGCAATGTGGTTGTCATTTCCGGACAACAACATTGCGCGAGTAGGCGCACACATGGGAGCCGTATGGAAACTACTGAACTTAATCCCTCTCTGCGACAATTCATCAATGTTTGGTGTTTGAATATCTCCACCATAACAACCGATATCGCCAAATCCCAAATCATCGGCAACGATGAGTACTATATTGGGTTTCTTCGTTATTTCTTTTTTGCTTTTTTGTTCTGTGCACGATAGCACGATTGCAGATGCCAGCAAAATTGGGAAGAGAAGTTTGATACACCTGTGTGTTTTATCCATGTTCATCATTTATTTAGCTCGGGCATTTTATTGAAGATATTAATTCTTCATTCATGTTTATTGTTTTATTGGCGATTGGTAATAGTGAAGCACAATGTTGTTATACCCGCTACTCTTTAGCGAGATATATACTATTCAAGAAGTAAAACGAAAGTATTAAACGAGCGGACCTCACCTCACAACATCCCTACACCAAATCTCCCTCCCTAAGATAAATAGAATCTTAGAAATTTCAATTAATTTTAGTCAGGTAGGGTAGAGGACCAGTGCTTGGAGCGGGTATGTTCTT
>JBBKXT010000008.1:0-20707 GCA_037969625.1 Saprospiraceae bacterium | reverse complement strand
AGGGATAGCTTCCATCGCATTTCGATGCGTCCATACAAACTGAACATCCCCATAATATTTTGAGACAAGCGCTGGAAATTCTAGATGATGTGGCGTTTTTAGTACCCATCGCTTACCCGATCGCTGCCACTGAAGGAGTTGTAAAAGTTTTGCACCGTAGGCATAGGCAACGGACTGATCAATCGTTTCAAGCCATGCCGCATATTCCGGTACGTGCATCGTAGCTTCTGCCGTTGTGCTTAAAAAAGATACATCCAACAACATTATATCTTCTTCAGGCGCTAAATGTTCCACTGGGTGAATGGCAAAAAAACCGGGCGACATATATTTTAATGCATGCTCACTCATTTTAGCAAACCGAATTCTTTCCTTTCCCGTATGTTCATCACCTTGTACCGGTGCTGGGTTGAGTGCTTCCCAACTCAAGAGCGGTCTGCAATCCGGATCAGCAGATAGCATGCGTTGCAACTTGGTGGTGCCTGTTCGTTGCAACCCAACGATAACCGTTACAGGATAAAGTGGTTGCTCGAGAATCTCCGGGTGTTTTTTAAAATAGTGTTCTGCTCTCAGACGAACACACAATAAATTTTCCAAACGTTTTTTGGTGATAAACCTTCCAATGGGATGCAGTTTGGCTTCCGTATTAATGGAATTGATTAATCTGTCTAATGGTTCATCCCAAAAGTCCGAGCCAAAGTCCGTCAAGTCACATTCTCTTCTTGCGGATTGAATGAGCAAATCCTTGTTGAGTTTGGTTTCCGTTCCTAGTCCATAGGTGCTTCTCCAGGTGCGATTGATCAGATTAACCCAAAGCGGTTTTTTTTGAAAGGCAGCAGATGATATAGTTTTTTCAGCACTCATAAACTTTCAAAATCAACGACTTCACAAATAGGCTGCACGGGTGAAGCACCTGAGGCAAGCCGATACCATCGCCAGCACATTGTTCCTTCAAAATGACCACAGGGATCAATCCAGTTTGGGTGATTTGGTTTTTGATGCGCGACGATGATGGTTACGCTTCCATCGTTCTCGTACTGTACATTCCCTTTGTTCAGACAAATATTGAAATACCGATAATCGAGCGACTCCATCCAGTAATTATTGAGTTGAAAGTTCCACGTATCACAAGGAGGTGGCGTTACCGTAATGCGGAGTGCTTCATTTGGTTTTAGTTTCCAATAGCTATGATAGTAGATGATGTCAGCATCTCCACCTGCAGCATTTGAAACTTTGGGATCAAACAGCGGTAATGTGTTGACATGTTTTTGAAAGCCATTAGCCCATCTGGCAAAAAGAAATGGTGCACCCGCGACAAACATGGAAGCCATCCTTAAACCTGCTTCTAATCGTTGCGGAGAAATATTACCAGGAACTGTTGGCCCATTCAAGTTTTTTATATGCACTTCACAGGGAACTTCGTTTGCTCTGTTTAGGAAAGTTTGTCTGACCATCACAAGAGAAGTATCCTCCTCAATCTTTAGCCAATTTTTTCCGCGCTTTTCTGTACTCAGGATTATTTCAAACGTATCATCGTCATTAAGCAAAAGATCAGCACCCTGTAGAACACCACACGGCGCCAGGCCACCGGTCGTACCATACGAACCATTTTGCGTAAAAAATCCTACATAATCAATGGTGTTTCTTTTACCGGTGATGCGATAATCATTATGGCCATCAATTTGTGCATTGAAATAATAATTGTCCGGATTGTCAGCGCCGAGTTTTACGGTTTCGTGGACCATTCTTCGGAGGACGGGAAACTGCGGGTCACCATATTCGACATAAGCTTCCAATCCGGCTCTGGTCAGTCGCGTCAGGTATCGAATGCCTTCTGCTTGGTTGAGTGGATCTTGTGGGGTGCCTGAATATTTCAATACGGCGCCGGCATGTTTGAGTTGATCACAGAAATCTTCCCATGCTTTTCCGGAGACAATGCGTTCTGTTTGAATGTCCTCTATTTTTTTGCCAATGAGAAAGCGTCGGAACTTCTGAATCTTTGACAACATGGATAGAAAAAGAAAGAGTAGTTTCTGCATTAGGGATGTGTTCTGGCCTGCGTTTTGATTTGCGTCAAATGAGGAGTAATATTAATTAATTTTGAAGCAATGAACCAAATACTCAAAAATGCTGATGATTATCCTTTGATATGTAACTCTGTGGCAAAGTAAGGCTCAATCGTTTTGTAATCTAGGAAGCTCTTTGTATCTGAATAAACCTGCCACATGCGATAGGGCATGATCAGTGGGTTGCCGAAAAACTTTATAGGATTCAACAAGTCAGAAGTTGTTCTAAATTGTTCTTCAACAATGCCATCCCAATCAAAAGAATCTTCCGTAAGTTTTATACTCGCCACATTGCGATTGTAATTCCATAGCGGATGAATCTTTAATGACAATGGCGTATGACTGTTGTGCCAACGATCTAGAAACGTGGGGTAGTCGATGTCTTTTCTTTTTTTAAAAAGCGTCAAAAGGCAAATGCCGGGAGTGTGTGCCAGGTCTTCCCATGTTTTCTTGTATGCTATAGGAATTGCTTCTTCAACCGCATAAGCGCCAACAAATCCTTTGGCGGATGTCAAGAGGTCAATGACGGTCTGACCCTCATGAAAGATAGAAAATGCGGCTATCTTTTTCTTTTTAAAAGGAATGATAGATAGGAAAGGCGGTGGGCAAACGGTATGTGTCACCTTGATGGAAGTTACACCAAAAAGCAAGGATACTTCCTCGCCAATGGAAATTATGCGATTAGAAAAATGGGGATAATCTTCTCCTTCAAATCCCTGCAACAAGTATATCTCTTTTCGCATGCGTTAGTCTTTCCCTTACGGAAGAACAATTGGTGTTGATGCAGTTTTACTTTCCATCATTCGCAAGGCAATGTATGGGACTAGGAAAAACACAATAACAAGAATTTTCCATAAACCAATTGCCCCTATCCAGAGATTACTTAAGCCTTCTTCGGGGACATGTAGAAACGAAGACACCAGCGCATTTATCCATTCCTGGCCAAACAGGAAAAAGATAGAGTAGAATAGAATTAATCCGAAGTTCAGCACACAGCACCACCCAAGCAGACTGCGAAGTTTTGTAAGATTCATGGATGATAATTTTTAAGTGAGAAATAGGCGTGACTTACGCGGCAAATTTTTTAAAAACGACTAATGAGAACTATTTGATTCCACAATTTAGTGAAACAAAACAAAAAGACACGAGATACCAGATGCCAGACGCGAGATGCCTAACACTTTGAGTGGCGAGTGAGGATCGGAGCGTTTACCCCTCACTCCGTCCGCCTCAGACGGAAGTATAGAAGTGGCTGTTTGAGAAAGACTTAGTCTCGCGTCTGGTATCTCGCGTCTTTTTTATCGTAATTCGTAATTTTTATTTTGCTCTTTGCCCTCAGACCTAGCGGACGTGATCTCTCCATGCACTACCTCCTTTGTCGGAGTTCAGGGCAAGCACTGCGCTCCGATCTGCCACTACTTACACATACCAAACACTTCCTCTTTTTCCAGAATTCCATTTAAATCATAGTGCTTCCATGTTCCGGTTTTCTTCGAATGGACATATGACTCCGTGATGAGAATTTCCTCCTCATAGGTGTTGGGGTTGAACACGATCGAAGTATCTCTTAGAAAGGTGTCTACCTGACAGTACTGGCCGGAGGTTATAAGGGTTCCGTTGCATTGCTTTTCTTCAAACAGTCCACTTTTTCGACCTTTGTAGGATGTATATCGAGTGAGTTTGTTGTCCGAAAACAAGAGAACCTCTGCCTGATCATCAGGATAAGTTATCACTGCAGAGTAAGTCACTACTTTTGGACGCCCCATGGTTCCTCCCGCCGCATAGTCGTTGGATTTTGCATTGATTTTGATATCACCAACAGGTGTTTTAAGCTTTGTTTCGGTAGCATTGTTGCGCAAATTTAAAGTGGTCGGCGCTTCAACAGGTCGGCCATTAAAATAAGTCTGATGATTACCCAGTACCAGATCATTACTGATCCAGTAGGGCAGATCAAATTGTTGGCACATGGCGTTGAACAACACATAATGATTAGGAAGCGTTCTTCGAATCTCGTTGTTTTCTGGAGTTACAACGGCACACAGATAATCATTGTAGATAGCACCATCAGTTGTTCCCGGATATGCTTCATCTATGATATGCTCTCCGGAATTATTGTAATATCGCCAATCACCGGATTTGATAGTTGCCGTATGAAACTCCGTCACCTTAATCATTGTCTCATAAGTTTCCGGGCTGAAAGATTCTTCAGTGGTGGTATAAAAAGTATCAATAGTACTGTATTGCCCTTTTGCGATGACCTGCCCTTTGCAATTCCATCTTTCAAATGATCCATCGGGCTGAAAATTTTTGGTCAGAAAAATATCAAGCGTTTTATTTTTATAGGACATCATCTCTCCCTGGTTTTGTTCGTAACGGGTAAAAATATCTACACTGTTGTCCGTGCTCTCCAACAGCAAGTCGCCGATGTGATGCTCCATTTGATAATCCCAGGCCTTGTACCCTCCCTCACTTTTGTAAAAAGGATTCCGGATGATCTGTCCGTTTAAGTAATAGACAACTCCTCTGTGCGTGACATCATAGGAGAGGTAAGCGTTTCGCCCGATCATCGCATTGATATCATTGTATATGGCTACCCCGGTGGGTATTTTCTCGTTTTTATAATAGTTCCATTGATAGATCTGGTCATACACTCCGCACAAGCTGTCCGCATAAATTTGTTTGTCTGACGTTGCTGCCGGATAGTTTGTTTTATTAATTAGGTTGCCTTCGTCATCATAGAATTTCCAGATTCCTTTGCGGATTGAAGTTCTATCACTTTCTATGGTTTCAAGCGTAGAGGCCCTTTTTTCTTCATCATACCAATTATAGGAATAGGAGGAGGGTTCATTCGCTAAGGCATACTCACCTTCAGCAGTGATTCGACCCGCACAGTTTTTTTCCACATTTTTTCCAAAGGGCAAAATGCCATCTTCCTGATACGACTTAAAAATAACACGTCGTCTTTCTTTTTCAGGACGCACCATTTCATACACAATGGATTTATTATTTCCTGTTGGAATGGAAGCGATGAATCTAAAATTGATACTGGTTTTGCCGCCGGAAAGCATAAATCGCTTGCCGCAATCTTTTGGATTGTACTTCCAGTCGCTGACTGCCTCACCTTTATAATTGTATTGTATAGTTCCATCGGTGCATTGGTATTGGATTGTGTCTTTAAGCCCATAGTGATTAGCCATGATATTAAACAGAGCAACTTCTGTTGGCAGACGTGCTTCACAGTTTTGGAGCGTTGGAATGTCGAAATCCAGATTATCGCAGTTTAGCTGTGCCCATAATGGACTAAGGGTTAGGATAAGAAAGGATATAAGGATGCTTCGTTTCATGATATGTGTTCTAAAAATTTGTACGAGTTGTTTTATTCGGTCGGCAAGATACAAGATGAAATAGCAATGGCCGGATTGTACATAAGGCTGTAAAATTTCATCGGGTATTTTGCAATCTTAAGGAGTAGGGTTTGTAAATGACCAGCCACTCAAAACCAGATCCTGAACGGCATCATTTTCTTTGGCGCCTTCGAGTTTAGTATAAATCTCTTTATCGCGCACCATCTTTTTCTCTACCAAAAGATTTATGCCATATCCGACAAAGGGTGCGGCGATAAGTGTGAAAAGCCCGTTTATACCCAGTATCTGGAAGCCAAGAAAAGCAAACAATATACCTGCTCCCCACCCAATCCAGGTCGACGTAGAAGCGGCTTTGTTATGTATGGCTTTGCATTGTTTGCAACGGGGTATCCCAACAGGAATTTTCTGAAACTTTACGGACCGATAAACTACAATATTTGTCCTATCGGCTTCTTTAAAAAGGGGGACAAAATAATTGTCCTCCATATCTGTCGATTCTTCCGTGTCACAATACTGGCATTTGGTCTCACTGGGTTCGAGACGTCTTTTTTGTTGATTAAACGTGTACATATCGTTGAGGTTTTATTAATCGCGATTGGGGTAAGCGATCCAGGAAATACTATAATATACAATGACAGCAGGTATCGCAGAAAGAATCATCGGAATCGCCATTTCGATTTTAATATAACTGCTTCTTCCTTCAAAATAATAGGCATACGCAAATGGAAATACGATTGTGGCGATGATGGCACCAACAATACCTGCAATGGGCTTTTCGCGATAACCGAAATAGCCTGCAACACCGGAACCCATAATAGCGATAATGTACCATAATGGCGACTGAACATTAAATAATGGACCGATCATCGCGATGACAAAAATCAGCACGAACATAATTTTGGTTGTTTCTGCTTGTTTGTCCTGACGGATAGCAATATCAAACAATTCTTTCTTGTAAGCTTTGATTTCGGCGATAACTAACTCTTTGGCCGTTTCAGGTTCAAAGCCAAGGGCCATGAGTTTTGCAATTTCAAGTTGTGGAGAGAAGGTGTTGTCAGCCATACCAGAACGCATAGCATCTTTTTGATCTTGTGTCAAAGAGTCGTACATAGTCGTTTGTTTTTCGTTTGATTTCAAAACTAAATAATTATAAAACAACATTTTGGGGTTTTTAAACAAATCACAACGTTTTTGTTAAGAAACAAATCGAGCTGGAAAAAAGGAACAGTAAAGTGTGCTTTGACAAAGAGTCCTAACCATTGTGTGGGCTATAAGCGCAAACTGTTAATGGAGACAGGTGTTTTTAATAAATATTTAACGCAAGAGCCAGGGAGGCTAAAAGAGAAACAAGCATCGCATCAAGCATATCGGTCTGAGATGTCAGATTTCTGATAAGGCAAAGCAAAATGGTTTGTTTTCTAAAAGCACGCCACCCCGAAAGGATTGAATATCTAAAATGATCGTATTGGGATTGATACTGAAAGAACCATTTAAAATCTTTTTATCTTCTGCGCAAATCAAATCTGCTTTAATCATTGCCCAACGTCTATCAATTGTGTATTGCCCTTCAAACCGCTGTACATGACTTCCGCCTCCGGCATCCAGAATAATGTTTTGATACCACGTCAGGTGTTTTTCATCCAGAAACTTTATGACGTGCTCCTCAATCGTATGCGTGTAATGTCCGGCATGCCAATCAGTATAGCGTACCAGGTGACCGGTTTTGTATTCTTTATTAAGTTGAATAGTTTTAATCATATTAAAGTATTCCTATTCAAAGATAGAAGGGGAAATGATTCGCAAGCATTTTTAAAGAAGTATCTTTGACATCGGCGATTTTATTTTTTCAAAAACACGATATAGACATGTTAACATTTGGCGTAATAGGTACATCGAGGAAACAGGACGAGCGGCGTCTTCCCATTCATCCGGCACATTTCAACAGGCTAACTGCCGAAATTCGAAAGCAGCTCATCTTTGAAAAAGGGTATGGCGCCCCATTTGATATCAGTGACGAAGAGATCGCCAGCCAAACGGGTGGTCTTGCCACGCGCGATGAGTTGTTGAAAGATCTGGGATCCGTCATTATTGCAAAGCCAATGCATTCAGACCTACAGGAACTTAAAGAGGGAGGCATCCTGTGGGGTTATCCACATTGTGCACAACAGTTTAATATCACACAAACAGCGATAGATCGTAAGCAGACTTTGATCGCGTTTGAAGACATGTATGTGTGGAACCCAAGTGGACAGCCGGGTAGACATACTTTTTATAAAAACAATGAACTCGCCGGATACTGCGCTGTCATTCATGCGCTATCGCTGAAAGGAATTGATGGGCATTATGGTAATCAACGCAAGGTGATCATCTTTAGCTTTGGTGCCGTCAGCCGAGGGGCGATCTATGCATTGAAGGCACATGGGTTTAGAGATATCACGATTTGTATACAACGTCCGGATCACATGGTGAGAGAAGAAGTGCCGGATGTGGAGTATGTAAGACTGAGAAGAGGGGAAGGTGCCGAACCAAGATACCTAATCGTTGATCATGACGGCAACGAAAGCCCATTGTTGGACTTGATTAAGGAATCAGAAATCATTGTTAACGGTGTATTTCAAGACACGGATGACCCGGACATCTTTGTGACGGAAGAAGAAAAATCAGGTCTTGTGCCCGGTACATTGATTATTGATGTGAGTTGTGATGAAGGCATGGGATTTTATTTTGCAAAACCAACTTCATTCAAAGAACCCATTATTAAAATTGATAAGGTGGACTACTATGCCGTGGATCACACGCCTAGTTATTTTTGGGAGAGTGCGACTCGATGTATTTCAGCTGCGATGTTAGTTCACTTGCCATCTGTGGTGCGTGGTCGCGAAAGCTGGGAAGCAAATGCGA
Organism: Saprospiraceae bacterium; assembly: GCA_037969625.1. Lineage (GTDB taxonomy): Bacteria > Bacteroidota > Bacteroidia > Chitinophagales > Saprospiraceae > Opimibacter. The sequence continues at coordinate 12,378 of JBBKXT010000008.1, read as the reverse complement.
CCATTAAGCAGGCCATTAATATTGATAAAGGGGTGATTGTGCGCGACAATATATTGCGCTTTCAAAATCGATCGACGGAATATCCGCATCCGGTTCTATAGACGCGAAATATTTAGTTGCGTGTCTCTTTTGTGAGAGGTTAGAAGGTTATATCGCCCCTCGCGAGTCGAAAAGTCGCATGTCTATTTGTCTCAGGTCTAAAAATCTCAAATCTATTTCTACAGGTGAAATGAAAGCTTGATTCCTTCAGTCAGCATATCCATGCCGATAATGGCGAGGATCAATCCCATTATTTTTCCGACGACAAGAATTAAATTAGGACCAACTCTGCTCATGATGACATCACTGAGTGTAAATGCGATATAGGTTAAATAAGATAATAAGCCAAAGATAAATATGACGATAGCTAGTTGAATATAGTCTGCTTCGGTCACATTATTCATGGCCGTGACGATGGTACCAGGTCCTGCCAAAATGGGAATGGCCAATGGAGAAATGGCAAGTGCTTTGCTCTCTTCTGCACTCTTTGTGTTTTGCACTTTTGACTTTTGGGACATGAGCATTTCAAAACCCACATAAAAAACCAGAAGGCCTCCGGTGATCTTAAACGCCGGAATCGTCAAACCGAATAATTCAAAAATATATTTTCCAAGAAGGACAAAAGCGACAACAATAAAAAAAGCGGTGACCGTGGCCGTTTTGGCTACTTGTTTTTTGGTGGCTTTGTCTTTTCCTTCAACCAATCCCAAAAAGATAGGTGTATTGGCGATCGGATTCATGATGGCAAAAAAGCCCATGAAGACAGATAGAGCGTATACCAATAGTTCGTTCACCAGCGAGAAGTGATTAGGTTTTTACAAAAACAACCGATTGACCCAAAGCTACAATAACTATAGCAATGGAAAAGTATTGAAACGTTTATTCAATACACTTTTATTAAGATGACCTAAAATCGATTTTTGACGATCCGTTTACCGGCAAAGAGCAGAAGCATTAAGATAACCACGGTGACTCCAAAAATAACGACAATGTTTACCATCGTTTTTTCAAACCCTATTTCTGTAACATTTAAAAAGGGGTATGGGTAGTAGTTAGAAAAATAGCCACGTATAAGAATGAAAACAATAAATCCAATCGGATACAGCAACCAGGAAAGGATAGGCCTTAAAGTCAGATCATTCTTTCGAATCGAGACCCACCAATAAAGCAACATGTATAATGGAATAAGGGTGTGTAATAGTTCGTCCACCACCCATTGAAGACCTTTGGGCTCCCAGAGGCTTCGTAGTACAATTTGATACACGAGACCGACGATCAGGATAAAAGCGGTAATGGCGGTGAGCGATCCTTTGGCTGAAAAAAGGTTGAACGGAAACCGTCTTAAACGGAATGCATTGGTCGTGAAAAGAAGTGCGACCAGAATATTGGTGAGGATTGTAAAGAAACTAAAAAAACGAATGATTGTTTCTGCAACGGCTGCTTGTCTGTGTTGAAGCATCAGCATAAACTGTGCACACACGGCAAACCATGTGATACAAAACCCTATTATGTCATACGTTCGCTTCATGATGTTTACTTGTCAGCCGGTACAAATATATCGAATTACATCTTCCCCCCTTTTATTAAAAGGGTCGATTTAACAGATTCGTTTTTCAAATGAATAAATGCCTGACGCGAATCATCTTTCATGAAGTCCTCGAAATCTTGTTCCGTGTCAAAGGAAATAAAATGTATTTCATAAGGGAGCTCTTTATCGGCATCGACAAAGCTTTCTTTATCCGGCCTTAATCGGTAGATGATTCTGCCATTGTATTTTTCCATTAACGGAATGGCAAAGTTTTCAAACGCATGAAAGGTTTCTTCCTTTCCTTTTATTACAAAAATGAGTTGGGTGAGGTAAAGCATATTATTTCGGAAGGGGTTAAAGGGTTAGAGGGATATGAGGTTAGAGGGTTAAGAGGTTAGAAGGTTAAGAGGTTAGAGGGTTAGAAGGTTAAATCGTGGGTCGCGTGTCGAAAAGTCGCGTATGGCTCCCGACCCTAGCGCCTCCGCCTAGAAGCTACTGCGCTCGCCTAAAGGGGAGAACGGTTTTTTCGTAATTCGCAATGTTGTCTAAGGTCTACAGATGAACGACTGCGCCTTCACTGTGGGTCTCAGGTCTATTTTATTCAAATGTTTATTTGGGGTATAAAGATAAGGAATCAGTGCATTATAATCCTTTGGGCCGTATGGTTAATTCGAGTCAGAAAGGTATATGATTTATCCGCTTTCTAGAAGATCGGTAGCCTTCACTTCCGAAGGTTATCAGAAACTGAATGGCATCGATTTATACCTAGGCGATATGTGACCATTGTTACCAATATTGAAGCGCCAGAAGCGTACTTTTGAAATTGATTATTTCATGAAAAATTAAGTAAAAATGACCAATACAAACGCAATCGGACTAGACAGTAAAAAGGCTAAGCACTTAGCAGAAAAATTAAATGAACTTTTGGCAAATTATTCCATTTTTTACCAAAACACAAGGGGATATCACTGGAATATTAAGGGCGAAAAGTTTTTTGAACTTCATCTTAAGTTTGAAGAGCTGTATAATGACTTGATATTGAAAATTGATGAAGTAGCAGAAAGAATATTAACACTTGGTCATACGCCCAAACATAATTATACGGATTACCGGACAAGTTCTAAAATAAAGGAAAGTGCACAGGTCAGTGATGGCCTTAAAGCGGTTGGAGATATTTTGACTTCTTTTCAAACAATCATTATCCTTCAACGAGAATTGCTCACGATCTCTTCTGGTGCAGGAGACGAGGGAACAAATGCCCTAATGAGTGACTATGTAAGACAACAAGAAAAATTGGTTTGGATGTATTCTTCATTTCTTAATCATTAAATATTTCAACAATGAACGGTAAAAACAATATTGCTATTGGCTTTTTAACCATGGGATTGTTTATGGCTTACGGCTTTTTACTCATATACCTTCGTGACTTTGCACCCGGAAAAGAAGCGTGGGTAAATTCTTATTCAATTGGCAAGCATTTTGAAACAAGATTAGCGCACGTACACGGCAACCTGTTTGCATTTCTTAATATAGTGATAGGCTATTTGCTTTTAAGGTTTAGCGATGCGTTAAAGAATGTAAAGACCATTTCCTGGTTGGCCTTGACGGGTCTTCTCATGCCACTGGGTATTTTGTCAGAAGTTTATTTTGGACTTCCACCAATTTTCGTTTTGGTGGGTGCTATTGCCATGACATCATCGGTCATTTGGTTGGGCATTGCATTCCTGACGATGAAACAGCTAAAAGCGGGTCATCCATCCTAAAATGAAAAAGATCATACGATATTCATCGGCCGTTATATTATTAGGGTTTGGACTTTTGACCTTGTTTTTAAGCACATCCGTAATTTTTGACTTATTTGATATACGTGCCAAAGAGGGAAATTATGTGTTGTTTATTGTTTGGGCCAACTTTATCAGCAGCATCCTTTATATATTTTCAACGTATGGGTTTGTCAAAGGAAAATGGTGGACCACAAGGCTATTAGGAATAGCCTCAGCTATTTTAATCCTTGCTTTTATCACTTTAAAGATGCACATAGCGAATGGAGGTGTTTACGAAACCAAAACGGTTAACGCAAGATTTTTAGAATTAGTTTAACCGTTGCATTGACGGTACTTGCTTATTTTACGCGTAATAAAAAAGAGATAGATGAATATAAGAGATAAACATTCTAGAGAGAAACCCGTTTCGACAACATTGTTTTTCGAAGGTCAGGAAGGAAAGACAACAGCGATGCAACTCTTGAAGGACCAGGAATTAAAGTCGCATATTTCAAAGGTTCCCGCGTTGTTGATTTGTATTGCCGGAGAAACTGTATTTGAAAACGAAAAAGGTTTTAAGACGATCCTTCAAAATGGGGATTTTGTCGACATCGAACCCAATGTTAGGCATTGGTTGGTGAGCCACACGGACAGCCAACTTTTGTTGTTGAAATAAAACTGCTTTGTTGTTTTAAAGCAAGCGGTGCTGAAGAATCATTTATTGGCAATAAGGTTTTCAGTTTAAATGTTTATGTGGGTTAGGAAGGGGATAGGGGTTATGAAAGATTTAACGTAATACGATGTCACCCATTGCCCATCAAATCGTCTCGTGTCTTGCGTCTCGTGTCTGGAATCTCAATTTCAAAAAAGTCTCCCGCAGATAACGCAGCGTTACGCAGCAAATATATCTAAGGTCGCGCGTCTGAAGTCGAATTTTCGTTGTTTGTGATTTAGTGATGTTGTCATTTGGTGACGTTGTGCTCTCTACTCTTCGCCCTCCCTTGTTCGCCATTTCCGATGGATCGGAATTGGCGGCGGCGAATGCTCTTTGCCCTTTGCTTTCCGCTCCCCACCCTTCGCCCTCAGCCCTCTGCTTTCCGCCTGAATAGGAGGTTGATTTATTAGTTTTTACCATTTAAAGCAATCAGGAGCCTGCTATTAGTTCCCTTTTTCCTAATCACTTTTTTCCTCCTGGCGCAAACCAATGTGTTTGATGACGTCATCGCGACAAGTCCAAACCATACCTCTCTCAAGGCAGCCCTTGAACAAGAAGGACTGGATGTTGCCCTTCAGGACAACAGTGCCACATTGACGGTTTTTGCACCCGACAAAGCTGCCTTTGATGCTTTGGCCGCTGCTCCGAATACTGATCTTGCCGGTTTTCTGGCTTTGCCCAACCTGGACGAAGTATTGTTATATCATGTTCTTGGCATAATAGTCACATCCGAAATGGTGATGAATGGAGACATCGTAACACTATTGAATACAGCAAACACCCTGAAATTGACCAAAACGACCACCGGGCTTGTCTTTGTCAACCAAGCACAAGTCAATGGAGCAGATCTTCTGGCTGACTATGGTGTGGTGCATTCTCTAAATGCAGTTGTACTTCCTGCCTACCCCGTTGTAGATGTTGCCATCGATAATGTTTTTTCTATGCTTGCTGCAGCATTAATTCCGGCATTATCAGATCCCTTTGCACAGTACACTGTATTTGCACCAACGAATGAAGCATTCGATAATCTAGTAGCGGACTTAGGAATTGATCTTCCGACATTATGAGCGCTGCCGAATCTGGGAGACATTCTTACATATCATGTCGGTGCCGGAACAGTGCTTTCTACAGATCTTATGAATGGCATGGTCCCTAACTTAAATGGTCAAAGCGTTACGATAGATCTAACAAATGGGGTTATGGTCAATGATGCCATGGTGACTACTGCAGATGTACTGGAAGATAATGGTGTTGTCCATGGCATTGACAAAGTATTGGTACCCATCACAGCTGCAACGCGAGATATATTGATCACTCTTGAATTAGATTACTTCCCAAATCCTACCACAGATGTCGTGTATTTGAGGGGCATTACACAAGGCGATTACCAGGTATTCAATGTGAATGGAAAGATGGTGACTGCCGGTGTAATCAATAACAATAACATACGCCTCGACAACATAGTGAGTGGAACTTATATTCTTCGCGTTTTGAATGAAACGACCGTTAATCAAGCAAATTTATCAAGCTATAGAAAGCTATAGTTTGAATTCTCTTTTTTTATAAAGCCCCGAGCGACCAGGGCTTTATTTATATATATCTACACCCTCAAGGACCCCCGAAATCCTCTCGCAGCATAATAAGATTCTGCACCATTGTGGTAGACGAATGTGTGCTCGTATCGATTATCAGCAAAAAGGGCGCCGCCAAGATTTCTGATAGATGATGGTGTATCGATCCAGCTTGACGTTTTGGCATCAAAGGTACCAAGGTGTTGTAATGCGCGATACTCGTCTTCGTTTAAGATTTCAATACCGATGGCAGCGGCCATCTCTACGGCATTGTTTTCGGGTTTGTTTTCTTTTCTGGCATCGAGGGCTTCGCGATCATAGCAGATGCTTCTGCGACCCTTCGGACTTTCAGGGGAGCAATCACAAAAAATAATATCGCCTGTCCTTTTGTTGTAACTGATCACATCCGGTTCGCCACCCGTTTTTTCCATTTCATTTACAATCCATAATTTATCTTGATTGGCCTCCAATTTGCCTTGTACTTTTTCCCATTTCATTCCTTTGTGGCGGGCTTTGTTTTCTTCAAACCGAGCTTGGAGAGTGGCGAAGAGTTCTGTTTGTTGTTTTTGAGAAAGTGTTTTACTCATGGATATTTAGTTGGGTAAGTGAAAAAATAGTAGTCAAAGGTAGACCCAAATATGAAAAGACAAAAGCGATTTCTGTTTGGGTAGTTCGTTATCGATAGGATTTCTTTTTAATAGATGACCTCCAAGAATACTTGACAGGGTTTGTTTGTAAAAATTGTTTCAAAAAACGATTCGTATTAATTTTGGCTGTGATCTTTTTGTGTTTTTATTCATGAATATATCGCACGTGTTTTAGTTGTCATTAAAGTGAAACCGACACTGAACAATGGTGCAGGTCTGGTCAACGCCTTTTGTCCCGGTGATTTTATATACCAATCGATGTTCTCCGGATATTCTTCTTGACCAAAACCCCTGCAGATCAAATTTCAGCGGTTCCGGTTTACCTATTCCTTTGAAGGGATTTAAGCGAATCGACTTGATCAGTTCTTTTTTCTTACGGATCGTATCCACATCTGTTTCCAACCAATAATTGAAATCTTCCCAGGCATGATTTGTAAATTGTATGTTCATGAAGTTTCGTGTCCATCGTTAAATGAAACGGTGTCTCCCTTCTTTATTTGTGCAATTGATTCACGCAATCGTGTTTGATTCGCTTCTGTTGAGAGCAGATGACCGGTCTCAATCAATGCATTATACTCTTTGATAGACATGATGACAACGGCATCCTCTTCTTTTTGGCGTGGCACAATGATGACTTCCATTGATTTACTTACCGTGTCAAAGTGCTCCTTCATGCTTTGTCTGAGGGCGGTGATGGTAAGTGCTTTCATGTCGATTCAAATTATGTACGTGCAAATGTACGGAATAATGTACAAATCTACAAATTAGCGTAGTAGATAGTTATGAGATTCGCTACGAATAGCGGGTTCCATTAAATCAGAATTTGCCCCTAATTCTGCCAAGTCATCGAGTTTTTAATTTCACAATACATTAAAGTTTTTGAGAATAAGCGGTTCCGTAGTACTTTTTACGCAACCAAAATGAAACGCGAACCAAAATAATCAAAGCCGGAACTTCCACCAAAGGACCAATGACGCCAGCAAATGCTTGTCCTGAATTCAATCCAAAAACAGCGATCGCCACAGCAATGGCTAATTCAAAATTGTTTCCGGCAGCTGTAAAAGCGACGGCAGCTGTTTTGTCGTATTCAGCACCGGTAGCCTTGGTCATGAAAAATCCAATGATAAACATCAACGTAAAATAAATGAGCAATGGAATGGCAATGATCAGCACATCCAGAGGAATCTCAACGATCAATTCTCCTTTGAGGGAAAACATCACCATGATGGTAAACAACAGCGCAATCAGTGTCATTGGCGAAATGGTCGGAATGAATTTATTTGTGTACCATTCCTCGCCTTTTAGTTTTACTAAAAGCAATCGACTCAAGAGGCCCATAACAAATGGAATGCCTAAATAGATGGCAACACTTTCTGCAATCGTTGTGATTGAAATATCTACGATGGAACCCGCAAACCCAAAATAAGGCGGAAGAACGGTTATAAAAATCCATGCATAAAAACTGTAAGCAAACACTTGAAAAACACTGTTGAGCGCGACAAGGCCTGCACCATATTCGCTACTTCCTTCAGCGAGATCATTCCAAACCAAAACCATGGCAATACAACGCGCCAGACCGATGAGAATAAGTCCCACCATGTATTCCGGATAATCGCGCAAAAAAGTAATGGCTAGAAGAAACATTAAAACGGGTCCAATGATCCAATTCAGGATAAGTGAAATGGAAAGGATTTTTACATTGCTGAAAACTTTTGGGAGCAGTGCATAATTTACTTTTGCCAAAGGCGGATACATCATTAGAATCAAACCAATGGCAATGGGAATATTCGTTGTGCCGCGACTGAAGGTGTGGATGATCTCAGGAAAAGTGGGAATAAAATACCCAATGCCTACGCCAATGGCCATCGCCACAAAAATCCAAAGGGTTAGATTTCTATCCAGGAAATTTAATTTCTTTGAGGCCATGCTTTAAGGGGTCATTTGGGAAAACACATAAAACATTTCGGTAGCGATTTGCATACTTCTTTCTTTGTATTTATCCCCTTGTTGGGGGGAATTGTCATACACCTTCGGGTCTTCGAAAGTGATTGGTATGCGTAACGCAGCGCCGGCAACAAATGGACATGCTTCATTCGCCGTGTCGCAAGTCATGATAGCCGCAAATCCTGATTTTGGATTAAAATCATCATCTGATATTTTTGAAAACCCGATGATTGGATGCTCATTGTCCGCATACTTAATACAGTAAACAGGATTCTCGTTTTTGGAAATAGTCTTTAGCTGAAAGCCAGCATTTTGTAAGGTTTCGGCTACAGCAGGAAATAATGCTGTAGCTTCTGTGCCTCCTGAATAGCAAAGCAAATTATTGATCGCAAAGTAGTGCGCCATGGTTTGTGCCCAGACTTGAGCCAGATGACTTCTACGTGAATTGTGGGTACAAATAAAAGTGAGTCGAATATCTTTTTGATGGGCCACGTTCGTTTGGATAAAATCTATCAGTGGTTGTAAAACGGCTTTGCGTTCCTCAGAAACATTTTCGGGATTTAATTCCGTGATGAATTCTTCTAGTGGTGTAAACAGCTGTCCTGGTGTTTGTGTCATGGTTGTTATAGGTTGAGGACGGTCATGGGATTTTGAATTCAGAATAGATCAGGAATTGACAAAGAACGCTTCCTGTAGGAATCTCAATTAGTAGTACGTATGGCGATTTATAACGTCCGGATCATAATCAGGTTTTCCTCCATCGTGTGCTTTCCTTCCTGTCGCAAAACGAGTGTAAAATATCTCCGCCATTAAGAAGTTTTTTTCCACATTTTAAGTCGGTTGTCAAAAATAGAATGTTGAACTTTAAAACTCTCCGGAACTTCTTTCAGGGAACTGAAATAGGTAACTAATTTTGTGCCAATGGACGTTTTATCAAGTTGGTTTTTTACATACAGAGAGTATTCTTCATACAACTCACGTTTTAATTCGACATCGTCATCCATTCTTCCGAAGGCGCTGACATTTTCAAAAAAGGGATTGTAAAAATAAAAGGCATCAAACTGATTGAAATTAATGTTGGTGATATTCGTGTTTATAAACTGCGTGTTAGTCAAATTATAATGTTTAGAAATCCGATGAGCCGTTGTACACAGTTTTTTTCGTTGTTCAACACCAATAAAATGTGCCTCCGTACAGGCGGAGCCTATCATGCAGAACTTTCCTGCCCCGGATCCGATGTCTAGTATTTTTGTTTCCTTGTGATCAGCAAGATATCGCGCTGCAATCTTTGCAATTTTGACGGGGGTAAAATGAATTTCGGATGTCTTCTTTATTTTTCGAGAGTAGATGACATCAAACTCACTATCCATTATATCTACGTTCGATCTGATATATTTAAACAACATAGTTTATCGTATTATTAGCCATTTTATTTTCTCAACGCGGTTTCCATTTTCCGGATGATGGCAAATGGATTCTGTTTTGGCGAATGTCAAGTTTTAGAATTTGTTTGTTTAAGCGATCACTTTGCAATGTATAAACCTAGAAATGATCGAAGGCCAATAGTTCTAATTTATTAAGCACCCCTCATTTAGCATGTTTCTTTATGATTTTTACATGCCGGATCATTTAGCGCAAAGATACCAATAATTGGGCTCGGTCATAAATGGTGATTTTCAATAGAGCAGATGATTGGGGTTTCCTCGCGGTGCTCGGAATGACGGGCTACTTCTGATAGAGGGGAGAAAAGGGTGTTGGTTTTGCCATCACCCTTTTCTCCCATAACCACAAGAGACAAAGTCATTTCGACTGCAGGGAGGAATCTCATTGTCCTTTGTATCGTCCTTTCGATGGATCACAACCATATGCTATAGCCGATGCTATCTTCTCTTATTTATTTTTTGGTTAGATACTCTTTTCTAACGTACCGGGTTTTTCCATTTTCATCAGGTATCTGGTAGAAGTATTTGAACTGATTGGGATTTTCAACAAGTATTTCTCTGCCGGAGGCAAGGTGTCCGGAGACAGCAGATTTATTATCTGGTTTTGAGTAGGTCAGGCAGGTTTCTTTGACAATAAAATTATTGAAATTATATCCCGGTACAACGACTTCATTTTTAGAAGGGATGTTGAATGGTTCCGAACTATAAAAATAAATTGCACCTATAGAAGCAATGATAATTATCAGAAATGCCAAAAAGGCAAATCCTGTTTTAATAGAACCTCCGGAACTTTTAACATTCGTCCTTACACTTGGTGTGGCATTATATACCGGGGTTCTTTTTTGAATAGCGATACTCGGCCTATCTCCTTGTTTGTCTCGCAGGTAGTCAGCTACATTATTCACCTCTTCATCAGTAAGAATCGATTCGAAGTGTTCAATATATCCATTGAGCTCATGAAGGGTCTTCACCTTTACATATTTAAATTCTTCATTGGGTTTGTGACCAATCATCACAATGACATTTTGAATCGGAATTTCTTTTTCTCCCCAATGATGGGACTTTACCCCCAGGGTTTTGTTATTAACACTATTGATGAGTACAAACAAGGCATAGCTAAAACGCTTGATTTGATCAACAGGAGACCTTAGGTCGAATCGCTCAATGGACGATTTACTCCAGTTTTTGGTCTCTAAGATGAAAATGCCTGCTCTGGTAATCAGCAGATGATCAACTTGAATACTAAAGATTTTATCCTTTTCCTTCCGGTTGTAAATGGGGGGATAAAACTTCACATAAAAATCATTCAGCAGCACGCCGTGAACGGATAGATTTTTAAGTTCCGTCTCTACTTTGCTTTCCCCAACCGCTCCGGCGATTAATGGATTTAACTCTTCTAAAACCGTTTTGGTGTATTCAATATTCCTGAGTTTTGGACCCATTCGTGCCTTAACAAGGCCTGACTTGTTTGTGGTGTAATTATAGAGTCGGGAACTTATACGATCGAAATCTAATTGGAGGTTGGCTGCCGTTATTTCAAAACTTTTCTGACTAGCAACTTCTATTCTTCGTTGCCGAAATCTCAAAACTAGTAGAGCAAGCCTATTCACTACTGTTTGAAAACTGTTCGTGCTTTTTAAAGTTTCTCGATCAGCAATGTACTGTTGCAGTGCAGCGGTTTTATTTTCAACATCATTAAACGCTAGTTCTTTTAATTGATCTTGCCGCTGCTCTGCTTTATTTTTTTCCGCCTCTAATTGCGCATGTTCAAATGTCACCTCCTGCTCGCTATCTTCTCTTATTCTTTTTACTTCGGAATCATAGTTCAGCAGGAATGTGTTGATCTCCCCAATAGAGTTAAACTCATTTAATCCATGAGCCTTTAGTGTCTCTCGAATCTTCTTCAGCGACTCTATTTTGCCGTGGGTTGTAATCATTTTTTTAGTTTCTGCTATTGGTTGTGTATATGTATTGTGGTGGCTAGAGGCAATTTTGAATGATAGGTACAAAGTGTGTCTTGAATGGTAAATATAACTCATTAGAGAAAAAATTCCCGGAGGTTCACAAAGGAGCACGTTTAAGGTGTTTTTGTATAGAAGATTTATCTGTTAAAGGAGAAAGTTTCTCGTCAATTCTTTATAGTGGTATGTATTGAGGCTCAAATCGTACTAAGGCCTGCATTAGGGCCTTTACTTTAGTATGATTTTAGTAATATCCCTTTCCTTCAACGCAATGCGTTACCCCACCACGCGGGTTTAGCATATCACCAATATATCTTGGAATATCATGACAATGAAAATGCATCACTGTTTGTCCTACGGCTTCCCCACAGCTCATTCCGATATTGTAACCGTTTGGATGGTGGTCCTTTTCTATAATACGCTTGGCTACTTCAACGAGAGAGTTAAGCTTATTTCGTTCTAGTTCATTCAAGGAAAAATAGCCTATTTTATCTTCGTTAGGATACTGGATTTTCCGCTCAAACTGATCCCCCTTTTCCGCTCCTTCCGATGGATCGGAAGGAGCGGAAAGCAGGGGTCAACATCGGCGGAAATTCCAACAGCATCTGAAAAGCAAAAATGGGCAACATTGAATAGCAGAAAAGGCTTTTTCTTAATTTTGGTTGTGTTAAAAAGTCACCCAATTAGGTGATACCGAAAAACAAAGTCCTCCATACTTTTGAAATCAAACTCAAAATGATAAGATGGATACCTTAAAAATTTGGCTGC
>JBBKXT010000007.1:0-3075 GCA_037969625.1 Saprospiraceae bacterium | reverse complement strand
CAATATGACATTTGGGGTGATGCGGTCAATACAGCGAGTAGGATAGAATCAATGGGTGAAGTAGGAAAAGTAAATATCTCGCTGGCTACTTACCATCTTATAAAAGATGATCCGCAATTTCACTTTGAAGCTAGAGGAAAAATTCAGACGAAGGGCAAAGGAGAGATAGAAATGTACTTTGTCTCCTTGGCTGCAATCGATTAGCACTAACAAGAAAAATAATTGGTCAGGCTTGATTAATACTTTACCAATTGACTTATAGCTATGAGTTCTCCTTTTTCCGAAATGGCTTGCACGGTATATAGACCAGCAGGTAAACCAGCTAAAGAAAACTCCTGAATGTCTAGCCCATCGATTAGAGGCTGTGTAGATAGTAGCTTACCTTCAGAAGCATAAATGTGCATATAACCCTTCTGAAATTTCGGATGGAGGAATCGCAATGAAAATTTATCTATTACCGGATTTGGAAAAAACACATGACTCGTATTTCCTAAAGGTTTTTGTGTATGAGAAATGATCACAGCTATCTCATTGGAGATTGGGGAAAGACAACCCTCCCAGTTCACCTGAAATGTATATATACCCGATTCAGTAATTTCCAGAATGGTCGAATCGGCCCCCGGTACAGGGACTCCATTTAAAAACCACTGCATTCCAAAAGTATAATCGGTTGCGCTGTATAGCGTAAGTTCATCAGGGGAAGGAAATATAAAAGGCAAGGTGGGGTAGGAATAGAATGTCACTAATAGGGATTCTGAAGAAGGACTCAGACAACCTAGTTCATCTGCAATTGCGCAGAAGATGACGTCAGAATAATAAAGTTGTGCTTCTGGTCCGGTCTGTCCGTGTGACCAAAATACAGGACCTTCTTCGCCATAGGAGTAAAGGCTAATGGTATCTCCTAAACAGGCCGTACCGGCCGTTTCAATTAAAGGTGCTTCTGTCAGCGCGGAAAGGCAGTACCTTATAATCACCAAACGACTGTAAAAATCAGATAAATAATCCCGCGTCAGAAAGGCCACCTTGCCTTCCTCTCCCCATTGAATGAGTTTATACGGATTGCCTTTGATCGAAGGAAAATTTATTTGTTCCCTTTTAGCAAAAGTAACTTTATCATAGGTCTCCAAAGAGATAGAAGTGTTTTCGGTGTTAAGGAAATATAGGAAGCTGGAATCGGCGATTGGCTCAACGACCGGGAAGCCTTTGCCCACATCAAAAGGACCTTCCGGATTAAATGTATCATCGTCTACACGAATTACCTTTCCCATGTTGGAATACAATCGTCCATTAGCATATTTGATTTCATCATACACCCTGTCTAATAAACCGATATGGTTGCTTTCCATAAAAACGCCATTTTCATTCACATACATTTTTTGCAATCCTAAATCTGAGTTGGTTTCGTTTCTATAGCCATAAAGGAATCCCGTTTCTGTATCAAAAGTGATACTATTGCTTCCCATGGATTCAGGAAGTGTAACGGCTCGTTGGATTTCATTTTCATAAATAACTATTCCAGCTTGCCACGGAAGGGTTTTTGGATTTTTAAGTGCGACAGCAATAACCTCAGGTGCTCCCGGCACGACAGCAATATCCTCTGCAAAAAATTGCCCCTCAGGGTTTCCATTTTGCGCTAGAGGAATCCGGAGAGAAATGGACTCATCGGCGATAGCAAAGCGAACAACCTCAGGGCTTGATTCCAGGCCTATGTATATATATTGCTGATCATCAGAATAAGCCATAACACCCGGTGAACCACCTATATAATAACAGGTGTCAATCGTCCCATGGTAGGGATCTATAACACAAAGACTATTTTCATACAGCACGCCTTCTCCGGTAGTCATGTACAACTTGTCTCTGGAAGAAAGATAAATTAGATCGTTGGATTTCAGGTCGAGTACTTTTACATCCTGTGCAGTGATGAATTGATAAGTCACCAGCAGGAAAAATAAGATTGCTTTTTGCATATGGAGATCGTTTACACTAATTGAAATTGAAAATAGTTACATCCATGGATTAGATATTTTGATCATTATGTTCCGACAAATCACTTCGAAGCAGAAGAGAGGAGGCAACACCAGCAATCAATAGCTTTTGCTTTTCATCTAATTCTTGATGTAACCAGATTCTTCCGCGGTTTAAAGTTTCTACTGCCCCGACTACTTTGTGGTTCAATAGAAATTCAAATCCGGGTACTTGCATGCTCGTTGTGCGCTGATTATTGTCCAGCTTTTCCACTGCACGGATTTCAAGTCTAACACCATCTCCCTGAATCCATCCACTAGTTTTTTTGAACCAATTGTTTTGATTTAAATTGATAATGAAAAAATCAAACACCTCTTCGTCATTAATAACTACAGATCCGGTAAATGCATCATTCGTTTTAAGGTTAACATCAAAATAATCATGGAAGAGCATCAAGTCCTGCTCACGCAGTTTGCCCAGGCAAAAAACTTCTGCTGCATTTCCATTGCCATCGTTGATCGCAAATCCCAGCTTTTCCTTTGATCCGGTAAAGCGAACAATAAATGGGTAATCATATCCTTTGATCCAACCTCTGTTTACTTTGCCCGTAGAGTATTCACCAAAACTTAGATGCTGGTTGACCATCCATCCATTTCTACCACTAACCTCATATATTACACTTTCCTTTTGCAGGTCCTTGTCCACAAGGATTTTTGGTGAACTACACCCTATCAGGATCAGGCTTAGCAAGAAAGGAAATGTCCATCCGGAGTTTTGTCTTTTCATGGTTTGAAATGGGGTTAATTTTTTTTTTTGAATTATTGAATTGTAGGAAAAGCTTGATGCTGTCCCAACAGGGTTTACGCAATCACTTTTTTAGCCGATGGAGGAGAAAGGTAGAAATAGGATTTTAGTAACAGTAGGGTTGCGTTGCCCGGAGACCCAAGCCGTGGCCGGTTCTTCCGTGTTGAGCAAACTATAATTAGACCAAGGCATTGGTGATTGAAGGATTGGTCGTATGGCCGGAAAGGAAAGTGAATAGGACAATGAAATTCCATTAGTTAATAATTATATTTTTTGGGGTTATGCCACTGAACATTTTAAAAT
>JBBKXT010000006.1:0-6732 GCA_037969625.1 Saprospiraceae bacterium | reverse complement strand
GTATACAGCGACAAAGAAGATGGTTATCATCAAATAATCGCCGTTAGATAATTACACGGTTTATCGAAAATAGACCGGTTATGAGATGGCCCTGTAGTGTATACTACAGGGCTTTTTTTGTCTGTTCGACAGCTGAGGTATAGTAATAATTCTCAAAGAAAATAGCATCTCTAAGACAGAAAGTGAATTTTTGAAAAGCATATTAGATTTATTAGTTAAATTTAGAATATCCAATTATGCTTTTAAGTCCGGGATTATGAAAAACAAAACGGCCGAACAAAGACTCCTTGTAGGGATTCTATTTTGTTCATTCTTCCTTTTCTCACATTTTAGTTTTGGTCAGGATACGTGTACGGTTAACAGTGAGTGCTCAAGTGCTATTCATCTTGGAACCCCGTTTACTGATGAAGTGAACATAAACTACTGGGGATGTAACCTATACTCCTCGCCGGATACCTTGCTTGCAGATTGCCTGATGGGCGATTTTCCGACCGTATGGTATGAGTTTGAAACGGACGGGAGTGCAGAGACTGTAACGATAGCGATACGAAGTGAGGATTTTGATATGCCTGTTATAGCCTTGTTTAAATCGCCTAATGGAGGTTGTGATAGTTTGGAAAGAGTATTTCTAACGAGTAGTAATCTTGCTTGTGTCATTGGCTCTGATGGTTTGGCGAAAACGGTCGGTACGCCTATAGAAACCAGTACTAAGTATTACTTTGCGGTGAGTTCATATTTGAGTATAGGAGGAGATTTTTCTATTCATGTACGTACGCTATCAGGAGGGTTTACCTGCGTAGAAGATCGATCTATTGAGATCACAGCAAGAGAAAATGGAGGTCCTCTTGAAGGTCCATTTGATCCAAACGAAAAGGTCAGTATTTGCCTTAATGTGAATGAATATACAGCGTCCAACAATGGATGCCAATGGTTTCAAGGGATTGTTCCTGTTTTTGGGAATGGATGGGATCCCTCTTCTTTTGATTCCTTAAGTCAACCCTTGAATGCCACAGTCAATGGAAGATACATGGGTGATCCAGAAAATGGTATTTATGGGTCAGCCCGCTGGGATTGGTTTGACGATGTGGATTATCATCACTATACGGAGGATATAAGTGTTGATGATTTTGATATTAATGGGCGGCTAGATATGTGTAATAGTCGATATGACGATCAATGCCCAATCATTGGTGTCAATGGAGGATGTTGCAATCCATGTTGGGGAACTCCTCTTGGTACGATATTACCAGGCGGATGGTTTGCTTATGGAATTAATGGGAGTTGTGCGACACCAGGACCGCCTATTCGCGTAGATTGGGGAGATGGAAATACTTGTGGCGGTGGAATGGGTCCTTGGCAATTTTGTTTTGATTTGGTCACAAGAGACATCCCTGATTGTGGCGAAGACACTACGAAAAGAGATCTCTCGATAGGATTCTTCGCCTTTGCTGATGGAGAAGTAGGGGCTTGGACAGGGAATAGTTCTGTTTGTGCAAATGACGCTCCTCTAAAGTTAAGTCTGGAGGCGTTATGTGGTCGGGTCACCTGGCTTGAAACTGAAATCTTGCCGGTTTATCAAAGCGGAGATACATTGTCTTATACAATTGAAGAACCGGATATCATTCACTGGGAATGGAATATCAGTCCGTTTTGGGCAGTGCCCTATCTTCAGAACACAGGAGATAATGGATTTACTTTAGCGGCACCGCTAACCAATGAAACTGGAGAGACTGTTGATATCACAGGGATTTTTATTGGGCACTACGAACCAAATTTCGTTGGTTCAAATGACAAGCTGGTTAAAAAAATTAAGTTCAAATTAGAAAGCGATGTGGTAAACGCTGTTAAACCCTTTGGGCCATACAATCCTGATAGCGATCAAATCAAGGTTTATCCATTGCCCGTGGTCGATGCAGCAGTCCTTGAATGGAAATTTGAACTACGCGAAAAAGCAGTACTAGCCATTTATAATTCGCAAGGCAGTCTTGTGTCACAAACGATAATATTTCCCGGAAATAGTCATACGAAGCAATTCGAAACAGATGCTTTAGTTTCCGGAAGCTACTATATCAGTTTTAGCAATGCATCCTTTCACTATGTAACCAAAATGATTAAAATTTAGTAATGATTTTGTGGGTTATCGCAAGATGATTTAACTTTTCTTCTCTGCAAGTGGTATCATTTTTGATCTTTATGTATTTTAAGGTGTATTCTATCTTATGAATGTATTGCTATTCGGCCAAGTCTATAAACCAAATCACCGGGAATGCCTCCTCGAAGTGCTCAAAGCCTTTGAGAAGGCAGGGATCGTGCCATATGCGTATCAACCCTATTGGTCCCAAGCCGACAGTGAGGTAAAGAACTATGAAGGCGTAAACGAATTTAACGGCTTCACGAAAACGCCCATTGATGTTGTGATGGCATTTGGAGGCGATGGAACGGTCCTTGGAGCTGTTTCTCTGGTCAATGAGCACCAAGTACCTATCATGGGCATAAATCTCGGCAGACTTGGTTTTTTATCAAGTATTGAAGGAAAAGTAGCCGGTTTTGCGGTCAATGAATTGGCCAATGGGCGATTTCATTATGATGAGCGTTCTATGGTGCATTTGGAAACCAATGCCGATATATTCCACCGATCAAGACTTGCCTTGAATGACTTTACACTGCACAAGCGGGATACGTCAAGCATGATCACCATTCACACGTATATCAACGGAGAGTTGTTAAATTCTTTTTGGGCGGATGGACTGATCGTCGCGACGCCTACCGGATCCACCGGATATTCTTTAAGTTGTGGAGGCCCGATTGTGTTTCCTAATTCCGGCAACCTGGTCATCACACCGGTAGCGCCTCACAATCTTACCGTGCGGCCAATCATTGTACCGGACAGCAGTGAGATTTCATTTGAAATAGAAGGACGCGCCGAAAGTTACCTCTGTACTTTAGATTCTAATTTTGAAGCTGTGACAGCAGAACATAAACTGACCGTTAGAAAAGCAAAGGTGATGACCCGTTTTATTCAACTGCATAATTATTCATTTCTTAGAACACTTCATGATAAATTGATCTGGGGTAAAGACTCAAGAAACTAATGAAGCAGTTAATGGTTTCGGTTGACTGGCAGGGAAAAACATTGCATGCGAATTTGGATGCAGGGCACTGTCTTGCAATTCCATTAGACCATGAAAAACCTCAACCGAATGCATTTTTTGCACCCTTATATGAAGCGAGTCCCCACACAGTAGATGGCTGGATTGGCGATACAAGGGAAGGGGCGGCAGTAAATTTTTTCAATCTAAAAATTAACCCGCACGGCAATGGAACCCATACAGAGTGTGTTGGGCATATTAGTAAAGAGCGCCACGCCATACATCAAACGCTTAGTGATGGTTTCTCCATCGCTCAATTGATTTCAGTTTATCCAAGTGTAATGGACAATGGCGATCGCGTGATCGATCAGTTGGAATGGGAAAGAGGTGTTGATGCTATTATCATCAGAACACTTCCCAATCATGTGGATAAAAAGACAAGGCACTACGGGAGCACGAATCCGGTATACCTGGATGCCGCCCTTGCTCAGCGAATGGCCGAGGATGATATAACACATCTTTTACTCGATCTTCCCTCCGTGGATCGTGAAGAAGATGGTGGTGCACTGGCCTCGCATAAAGCGTTTTGGCGCTACGAGGATAACACAAGAACGAGGGCCACGATCACAGAAATGATTTATGTCGACGATGCAATCAAAGACGGAATGTATTTATTGCAAATACAGATACCGGCGATGATGTTGGATGCAAGTCCAAGCAGACCTTTTATCTACCCGATGCTATGAGACCAATGTATGGCAGCAGATCAGAGACTTACGATGCCTTTCTAGCCATCGATCACGATGCGTACAAGGAGAAGATCCGCTTTGTCGAGGAGAATATATTTATGCTGAGGGAGCTCGATGCCGGAGCGTATTTTGACATGATGGTATTATATGGTGAGGCTTTGTTTGAAACAGGGGAGTATGCTCGTCAGGCCAAACTTGCGGATCATATCCTTGAGATGAGTATCTCAAGAAATATTGTCATGCACCGAGATCAGGATGTGTATTTTGAAACATTATTTAAGAAAGCAGCATCCCTGCACAACCTCGATCGAATAGAAGAAGCGGTGCATATTTTGAAGGAACTGGTCAAGATGAATCCAGATCACGAAGCCACCAAATTGTTTTTAATCAACTGCATCATTCGACAGAAAAAATCATTGGTAAAGCCTTATAGAAATATCAGTCTCCTATTATTGTTGTCAAGTGCATTCGTCATTGGGATTGAATTAATATTTGTCCAAAGATTGTGGCCTTCCTGGACCATGATTATTGAGATGCTTCGGAATGGATTATTTATCGCCGGTGTTATATTGCTGATTGCTGGGGAGGTAATGATGCGTTATCGAGCCGTAGAGGATGTATATGTCTTTTCGAAAGACAACAAAAAAAGAAAACAAAAACAGGACGTCTGACTTCCTGGATTTTATATTGCGATCTAATCGCTTTGTTCATTTAAACATTTTAGTATTTCTACAAACACACCTGCGACGTTTTAATCGTAGTGTATTTCTATTTTTTAAATACCATTCTTATGAAGACCATTTTAAAGGTCGAGGAGCTGGCCTTATTTGCTCTTTTTACTATCGCCTATTTTTATGTATATCCAGGCTTGTGGATTTTCTTTCTGGTTATGTTTTTTGTACCTGACATTTCATTTGTATGTTATCTCATCTCTACAAAGATTGGCGCCATTACCTACAACATACTTCACCACAAAGGGGTGCTGGCGGTGCTGGTGCTCATGGGTGCGTATTTGCAAAATGACTTATTGATTAAAATCGGATTGATCTTTTTAGCCCATAGTGCTTTTGATCGCGTGTTTGGCTATGGACTTAAATACAATGATGATTTTAAACACACACATTTAGGTTGGATTGGAAAAGGACCTTGAATGAAGGTTTGATTTAATGAACGGTGATTCTATTACGTTTCATCTCTGCGTATAGCGTAAAGAGAAGGGGTCAATATTGACCCCAAACAATTTGTCTTGTTTCTTTTCAGTAGTAGACACTCCTCACAGAACATCCACATGAAGCGGACTTTTCAGGCCCTTCGCTCTCAGCCCATCACCTCAGTAAAGTAATATTGCCATGGATCGTTTTTTGGCTTCCATCAGCCAACGTCACAGCGGCTTGATAAACAAAGACTCCGGGATTTAATGGTTGACCATCTTTGGTGCCATCCCAGCCATCATAGCCATTGAGCAGAAAACCTTCTTTGGCATAAACCATGTTTCCCCATCGGTCGAAAATGGACAGATTGGTGACAAGGGCATTCTCGCTTTTGCTGAAGATAGTCCATAGATCATTGAAACCATCATTGTTGGGCGAGAATACATTCGGAACAAAAATATCGTCCAGACCACTGGTATCTGAGATTATAGCGATATAGGTCTGCAGAAAATATACACATCCGTTAGCGTCAGTGATTTCGATGCCGACCGTCGTGTCTTCAAATGGAGTAGCATTCGTGCTTGAACACGTATCGCAATCAAGGATATCAGAAGGATACCATTGGAAGATAAGACCATCTTCATCAATGTCACCATTGATTTCAATAAACACACTTTCTCCCTGGTGGATGATAAAATATTCTTCTACCTCAAAAGACAAACTAGGTGAGCCAATGACGGTGTACGTTTCCGTTTTACTGCATCCTTTGGCATCTGTAATGATTACAGTGTAATCACCATCCGGCAACCCTGTCAACATAGTGTCTCCTGTAAACTGCGGATTCCATTGATAAGAAAATGGACCCTCTCCAGTGACCGTTAAAGTGATCGTTCCCAACGATTCACAGTTCCACACAACGACAGATTCAATGATGATCTCTTCATTAAGCGTGACAAAAACATCGATAACGGTGTCGCAAAAAGTCATAGAGTCCGTATGCACAAATGTATACTGACCTTCACTGGTGATCCACTGATCATCGATAAGAATAGAATCTCCCGCACATAAGAAGGCTTGTTGTATCACAAAAACAGGAGGACAGGCAGACTCAATAAGAAAATCAATACTAATCGATCCACAAACCGTGTCACTAATAATCGTGTCAAATAAAATTGGGATGAAATTGGCCGCAAGTAGCGCCGTGTCTATTTTAAGTGTGTATTCTTCCAGTTGATCAAACCAATGAACACTTCCATTGCCATCAGTCACTAAAATATCTGATGTATTTGTCCCTGTATCTGTCAGTATGATGCTTATACCCGAAATGAGTGTGTCCGCTGATGAGAGCTTGCCATCATGATCCACATCTACCCAAACCTGCCCAAAAATATCGATACTATCCGGTGCAGTAATGACTACCTGGAAAACTGAATCACATCCTCCAGAACTCATCATGTGCATGGTAAAGGATCCTGTGTCCATCCAACTGCTATCGCCCACCACTACTGTCTCACCCGGACATAAATCAAAAAGTTGATCAGGACCGTTGACAATACAGTTTTCTGTGATGAGCAAAGAAACAACCACCGAATCGCCACAGGTGGTTATGGTTGTTTGAACACTATCAATTACAACAGTATAAATCGATGATAACAGATTTCTGTCAATGGTTGCGAGATAACCTTGTGCAGGATAGTCCGTAAAAACAAATTGTCCTCCGGGTACAGTTTCTGTCTCTCCTTC
>JBBKXT010000005.1:0-3980 GCA_037969625.1 Saprospiraceae bacterium | reverse complement strand
GATGCACTCGTCAAATACAATGTATCGGAAGGCAACAATGAGATAGTTGTAGTCACAATACTATCACAACCAAACTGATTGACATATTGAGCAACGAAGACACCTTCATCAGCAGGATCGCAAGTTGTCTCTGTAATAAAAACAGAATCTTGTTCTGAAAAAGTGATGGTGGTGATCAACGTGCTGTCACAACCATCTACCCCGGTGATGGTGCTGCTTGTCACACCCACATCCGACAAATCACATGATGTTGCAAACAGATATGTCGTATCCGCTAATGCAAAGGTCGTTGTCGTAACAATAACACTATCACACCCATCCGACCCGGTAGAGGTATGATTTATCACACCCACTTGTGTCGGATCACAAGATGTCGCAAACAGATATGTTGTATCCACATCGGCAAATGTCACAGTCGTGACAATCAAACTATCACATCCATCAGCACCTGTAAGGGTGTGATTTATCACGCCCACCTGTGCTGAATCACAAGATGTCTCCAAGATAAATGTAGTATCCACAGGAGGCATATACGCTGTGGCGGTGATGATCAAACTATCACACCCATCTGACCCGGTAAGGGCGTGATTCATCACGCCCACCTCTGCAATCCTACAGGATGAGTCATATGCATACGTCGTATCCGCCGACAATAATGTCACCGTAGTGGTCACCACCGTATCGCATCCATTGGGATTGTCGATAGTCGTGACAAAAACTCCTACGGCTGTTGTATCACAAGTATCTTCCTGTATCTGGATCATCACAGCAGGGAGGATCACAATATTGGTCGTGACGATGCTGTCGCATCCATGCATAGAATTAAATCCATATTCATACATCCCTGCTTCTGTCTCCCAGTAAAAGCCCAGCCATACGCTGTCCCCATCACAAATTGATACATCAAAGATGGGGCTGTAAGCAGGAAACACACTGATGACCTGCTCAGGATCCGGTATCTCGATACATGCAGGTGAGGAGGATGTCACATCCGTGATCGTATAGGTGGTAGTAGATTGAGGCGTATCTGTAAATGAATAGTTGCCCACCACATCATCAAAAACAAGTGGCAATCCTGGATTGGGTTGTATTTCTACCGTGATTGGAAATAGTGCATTGGTATTGAGAGTGAGTGTGGCTGACTCATTATTGCATATCTCTGTATCACCGGTAAGGGCTACGGTGATGGTTGGTAATATGGTCACGAGAACTGTATCAGCATCCGGGCACTTGAAGTTATTGGACACCGTCACTGAATACTCCCCTGTCAGCATGGTGGAGATCGTTTGGCTTGTTTCTCCACTTGACCATTGATACGTTGGGAATAAAAAACTACCTGCATCCAAAGTGATGGATTCTCCTTCACAAATCATTTGATCCGGCCCAAGATCGACATCAAGAGCGGATAACTCATTGACCTGGATAAAGGCGATAGCCACATTGCTCATCGCGCCGGAGGCGGTGGTAAATTGTACTTCGATCGTGCGTTGGCCACCGGTAGGCTGGAGGGCATTATTACTGTAGCGCACCAGATGCAAGGCGTCTATAAAATCGGTTGATATGGCACCGCCTGCATTGCTCAAGGTCAACATATCCGTACCCTGGCCTGAGACATTTACAGTGGATACAGATCCAGTGATATCAAGCAGTTCACTTATACCATCCGGTATGAAGCCATTGATTTGGATGGTCATCTCTTCGACAAAGTCATCATAAAACGTCCGTACATCCTCATCGGCGACGAGGGCTACCTGGGACAGGCAAGTCACTTCAGATGAATTATAGTCAGCCTCATCCGCACCGGAGCTATCATCCACATCAAGATCAAGCGAAACATCGCATCCGGATAGGTCGTCGAACTCAAGCATAGAGTTAATGGTTTGCGTGTTATTGCCAGGACTACATACCGTGGTGATTGCTCCGTCGATCAAATTGATTAAAATAATATTGTAACTCGTAAATTCTACCCCTACAAGGGTATTACAGTAAGGTGAGGCTGTGAGACCGCCAACCCATATATTATCAGGTAGAGGGGTAACAAGCTCGCTATTACCAGGATCTGTAAGATCGACTCGAACTATCCCTACATTATTCCCCGAGCCCATGGTATAATAATAGATTTCGCCATTGAATAATGCCAGATCACCTATTATAGAATAACCTGTATTCCCTATCTCAATAACACTGCCATCATTAATATCTAACTTCCATAACCTGCCTGAAGGACCTGCGAGAGATCTATTACCTGCATAAAAGATTCCTCCTCCTACACTTACCATACATTGGAAATGCCCCCAACCCGATGGTATAAGATTTGAATCAAACTCGTAATACAAACTTAAGCTAGCATTATCAAGGTCTACATTAAGCAACCTTGCATTATTGTTGATATCCCATTGTAATAACTCATTTTCCGGTGTCATTGTTAAAGACCATATATTTATGTAGCCTATATATTCAGTCTCACACCCATACCCTCCGTTTGCAATTTCCATTGATTGTAATGAGCCAGTTCCATAATTTAAATAATAAGCCTGTGATACTAATGGACAACTTAGTACACAAAACAATATGGATATAAAAACAATTCTTATCATTTAACCCCGAAACGAATTTATATAGAAGAATTTTTCTTACAGTAAAAAATCACATTGCACCATGTAAACAAGTGATTAGTCCTGGTGCAATGTGATAAATACTGGATCAACATCCCGTCAATTCACAGTCCTCGACGTAATAGTAAACAGGGGCACTATTAATATTAAATCCCGTCCAAATTGGATTAACCTCGTTTGCTTTGCAATTTATTCGAAGATTAGCGCTAGTACCCATCACTTTCAAAATACTAAATGAGGCACTATCTTCAACACAAAAGAATCCGTTGCCGAATGCATCCATGGATATTAAATAGGAAGTGCCTGAAATGGTACCACAAGGACTTCCTGGTGAAACCGGGCCGCAGGCTGATCCTGCCGTCATAGTATAAACACCACAAAACAATAGGTCAACTTGGAAGTTCATTAAGTTCTCCACAACACAGCAGCAATATTCTTCAGGGCAATCATCACAATCTTCCACAGTTCTCGGAAGTATCGGAGATTCAGTATCTAGCTGAGCATTGACATGTGTTTCACTCTGCTCACAAGATGAAAAAAAGAGTAAGGACATCATACTTATAAATATAATCAAACCCGAAAACCGGGGATATAAAAAATGAATATTTTTTTTATAAAAAATTTAGAATTTAATGAAAATCGTCCATTTTTGGGTCTCTATCATGCATTATGTGCCCTTTTCAGGTCGCTCAGACCGATATATCCTCTCCTGTCAGAGCATACAGGAGAGGTTTCCTTGTCTCCGGTGAGTACAGGAAGATTCCCTTTAAGTAATTTATAAATGTAAAATGTAATTGTTGCGTCAGTGCTGTGATTGGGGATACCACCTGACCCATTTTTGAATAGCAAACACCTTTCACAAAGATCAGACTTCCAATAAGATATAAAGATATTCCGGAGATGTCCCGGTTCCAAAACCATCGAAAATAATCGAAGGGTTTCAACCCAAAAAAGGCTGCCCGATGCGCTGTTGCGCTACTGGACCGGATATTTAGAATATAATTCATCTTACCTGTTGATTGCGGAGGATAATAGTCAGTGAATATAAGGAAAAAATAGAATCTGTTGGGCTTGGGAAGGTAGGAAAAAGGATGATTCGCCCTAGCCAATTCCGTCCCGACAATCGGGAATCGGAAATAGCGAAAAAGGACGGTCAACGGGATTTTGTGATACGATGAAATTTATATTCACTGGCATCTGCTTGATGCTTATTTAATTGCAATTGATTCCCCCGAGTCCAATCCCGTTTAGCGGGAGAATCGGATCCCGCGGGAAATGTTTTCTGTCTCATTGTCCACAAATCTTAAACAATGCCTAGCGCAAACTCTATCCAGACTCTAATCGATAACCATGTCATACAAAACC
>JBBKXT010000004.1:0-10817 GCA_037969625.1 Saprospiraceae bacterium | reverse complement strand
ATATTATACCAGTCTCCACGATCTCCATTCAAAGATTTAAAAATTGAATTAGCATTGGAAGCATAAAAAGTTTGGTTGACCTCATTGAAAGTGAAATCATAAAAATGGTTACTGCTTGCTCCTGATAAGGAGGTACCCAAAACCTTTTCCCATGTTTCTCCTTCATCTTTACTTCGTCTGATCCCACCGAGCGATGTACATGCATAGACATCACCATTCGTGTGGACATATATCTCCTGGACATCCTGAAACGAACTATTCTGTGTCGACGGCAACCATTCCCAGGTAACGCCATCATCGGTGGATTTAAAAATACCGGTTCCGGTGACGGCGTCAATATTATTAAACCCTTCACCTGTACCGACATAAATCACCTGATGGTTATTTGGATCCTGAGCAATGCTGCCAATCGCCATATTATTTATGTCGAGGGCCAATTTCTCCCATTGAGGATCATTTTGTGTGATATCTTCTGTTCGCCAGAGACCTCCTGAAACACTCCCGATCCAAATACGATTCCTGTTTGGGTCAGCAGCATCAATCATAATGGCTCTTGTCCGGCCGCCAATATTATTTGGACCACGCTCTCTCCATTTGGCATTGGCAAGTCCTGCACCACTTCTATTGTTGGTGGCTTTTGATTTGGCAATCCGTGCTTTGCCTTCTTCCACTGCCTGATACCATTTAGCATAAGGTATATAGCCCAGATCAACATCAGAACTTGTAAAAACCATATCCTCAATGGCACCGGCAATTCGTTCTTGCTTGGATAACTTTTTAGGCACATCAGCTTGTTCCTGATGCCCACTTTGGACAAGGAGAATAAGAGTAATGATTCCAATGGGGATGAGGTAAAAAATCTTTCGCATTCTCCGGTTCTATGTTTAAAAATAAATTGGCTTTGAGTTTTGTGCAGGTTACTGAATTTGACAACCAACAACTTCCTTCAACCAAATAATTGAAGCACTTATTATTTATCCAATATTAAAAAAACTCCTTTCCAGGATTCGCTTCGGAAATGTCCTTTTAACCAAAAAACCGAGAAAATAGCTTAATCACTTGCTCCCGAAAAATCAAAAATCGGGTTTTGCTTCGTTTTTTTTATTATAATCTACTCTATATCAACGAATAACAAATAGGTATATCGTTTTTTAAAAGTTATAAAAACAAAGGCAAAATTCTCTGGTCTTCTACTGTAAAGGTAATGAAATCGGGTGACAGTTCGGGGAGGGATATAGCCCTTATGTCAGCCATCCGCCATCCTACAGGGCATTCCACGCACAATAAAGGAAAGGACGAAATTACTTTATGATGAAAAAGCGGATAGGTCGCTCACAAACATCCAGTTGCCCGAAACATCAATATGTCCTCCGGTAGGGAAGATTTTTAGGAAAACTTCGTCAGCGAACCTCAGATTTTTGATGGTGTCTGATTCAAAACGATTCAGGCGGTTAAACAACAACAATCCACCCGGACTCAACAAATCCCTCATGGCAAGAAGTGCCTCTTCTGATTGCATATCATCAGGAATCTCATCGCCAACAAATACATCAGAACAAATCATATCATATTGGCCTTCATGCAAGGCTAAAAAAGAAGCGGCATCCGCCGTAAAAACCTCGACTTTAATCTTTTTTGGTTTCAACACATAGGTATTGGCCAGATACGTGACGGCTTCATCAATTTCAACGGCTGTAAATGTCAGATTCTTTTTGAATTTAGAAACCAACATATCCGGAATACTACCCATCCCAAGTCCGAGGATAAGGCAGGATTCTACCTTTCTTTGATCCCACTTTAATCTTTCAAAAGTTAATCGGAAATTAGAATACAAATCACCGAAACTATAGATAGCACCTTCTGTAATGAGTTTGTAACGACCTCTGTGGAAAACAACTTTCAGCTGTTCGTTATGATCGCTGCTCAACTCGGTCACCGGCCATTCGAAAAAATGACTTAATAATCTAACGATGGGATTGGGTGTTGACATAGATTAACGATACATCTTGGAAAAGTCAAAAACCTTTCGAAGAATACTGTCATCTTCTTTTGTAAAAGGGATATCACGTCGAGCCATCACGCGCTCTGCTGTATTCAATGCTTCTTCGATGCGATGGGTGACCAAGCCTGATGCTCCGCCCCATGAAAAGGAGGGGACAAATTTTGGGGGTAAACCATCCCCAAAAAGATTGGCTGCTACGCCTACGATGGTGCCCGTATTGAATGTGCTTTGAATGCCTGTTTTGCTGTGATCGCCCATGACAAGACCAAGGAATTGGATTCCAGTATCGCGCATGCTTTTGGTTCCGTAATCCCACATGCGCACATTAGAGTAATTATTTTTCAAATTCGATACGGTCGTACCGGCGCCAAGATTGCACCACTCACCGATAATCGAATTTCCTAAAAACCCATCATGTGCTTTATTGGAATGGCCCAGGATCACGACCTCTTTGACTTCGCCGCCTACCTTGCAATCGGGTCCGATGGCTGTGGGGCCATAGATTTGAGCGCCCATTTTAATCGTACTGCCTTCACCAATCGTGACGGGACCGCGGATGATAGCGCCTTCCATGATGTGGGCATTCTTTCCAATATAGATAGGTCCGGATTGTGCATTCAGAATTGCGCAATTTACTTGAGCGCCTTCCTCCAAAAAAATATTATCTGCGGCGATTACTTGATTATTGGAAGGCAGACTTTGGCTTGTCCTTCCTCTGGTGATCATGTTAAAATCATATTCGATCGTAGCCCGCAGGTAAAGAAATAAATCCCATGGATAACTCAGTTGGATAAACGGAGTATCCGACAATTCAAGTCCTGTGATTTCATCAATGGATTCATTTCTGATCAACCGTTCAAATTGATACCTGTTCAGTCGGGCGGCAATGAGATTCCCTTCATCCATCAATGCCTCGTTTGGATCTAGCTGTTCGATCAGTTTGACCAATCTGTCATTGGGCATGATGGCGCCATTGATGACAATATTGTCATCTTCCAGATGCATTTGAAATCGGTGACTGAGGTATTCAGAAGTGATATAGGAAGCTTTTCCTTCCAGTAGTTTTTCCCAACGTTCGCGTATAGTAAAAACACCCGTGCGCAGCTCAGCTACCGGTCTGGTATAGCTCAGCGGGAGCATTTGCTCCCTGGATTCGTCATCAAAGAGTATGATGTTGCGCATGGTTCTATGAGGTAATGAAAAAAGCCCCGTTTTTGTTCGGGGCTTTTAATTTATTCTTCAGTTTCTTTTTTTGCAAATTTCGTGTTGGCAAATTTTTTGTTGAACTTATCAATTCGGCCCGCGGTATCGATAAACTTCATTTTGCCGGTAAAGAAGGGGTGGGATTGACTGGATATCTCCAGTTTGACCAATGGATATTCGTTACCATCTTCCCATTGAATGGTATCTTTTGTGTCCACGCAGGACTTTGTCAAAAACGCAAAATCACAGGAAAAATCCTTGAATACAACGTGGCGGTAATTGGATGGATGAATATCTTTTTTCATGGCACTTTTAAATAATGGACGGCAAAGGTAACCTTTTTAACAATTTTGGCAAAATATTTTATATAAATTTATTGCAATTCCAAGGGACACCTTCGAGGCACTTTGACTTCTTCGCATGCCACGGCTACCCTTTCTCCTATATGAACTGATTTTATGGAGAAAGGTTTTCACAACTTACTGTAAATCTTAATCTTATATATTTAGTCCCCCATAATCCAGTCCCGGAAAAAAAGCATCTTTATAATGTGTGACCGCAAACTCTTCATCCGGTCGGCCGATGATCGCCAGGATATCAAACCTGATTTCCCATTCATAGTCAGTTGCTCTCATGTAAGCCATCGCCGCATCAATAAGCAATCGGCGCTTACGCCTATCCACCATTTCCTCCGGGCGACCAAAATGTACATAGGCTTTCATTTTAACCTCGACAAACACCAAAATACCTCCATCCATGGCAATAATATCGATTTCTGCCCTTTTATAGCGCCAGTTTCGTTCCAGCAACTCAAAGCCCTCGGCACATAAATAACCGGCTGCCTTATCCTCCGCCCAATCTCCATGTTTCTTCTGAAGTCCCATTTCCGTGTTAAATTAAGGTTGTGAGGAACACGAAGCAATTTTTTACACAAAATCAACAAAACAACCTCAACGTTATAAGTGGGTATTGTGAAAAATTTCCTTGTTTTACAACCAATAAGCTTATTTCCATCACCAGCCAAACTTTTGCCTTTATGATGAACACATTGATAGAGCGATTTATGGATCAGCTCGAAGAAGGTCTCCAAATAGGTCGCCGTGCGACGATTCGCCCTGCTTCCCTGGATATCACACATATATATGTAGCCGGACTCGGCGGCTCAGGAATCGGTGCTGACTTTGTGGCATCGTATATTCAGGAGGAGTGCAAACTTCCTTTCCTCGTCAGAAAAGGATATTCTGTGCCTGCTTTCGTTGGACCAAAAACACTCGCCATCGCCAGTTCGTACAGTGGCAACACAGAAGAGACATTGATTTCCTACGACCAGATGAAGGCACAAGGTGCCCGACTACTATGCGTCTCCTCCGGAGGAAAAATAATAGCCTCTGCCAAAGCAGACGGTAATGATTTTATTCAGGTACCGGGCAACTGGCCATCCCCAAGAGCATGCCTCGGCTACTCTGTCACCGCTCAACTGGCCGCCCTCCAACATCTGGGCTATATTTCAGATCGATGTCTTAACGAAGTCGAAGGCGCTATCAACTTGCTCCGTGCAGAAGCAGCCGACATCAGAGAACAAGCAAAAAATATTGCCGCAAAACTGCACCATAAAATACCGATTATCTATATCGAAGATCGGATGGAACCGGTGGCCGTAAGACTCAGACAACAAATCAATGAAAATAGCAAAGCCTTGTGCTGGCATCATGTCATCCCCGAAATGAATCACAACGAACTGGTCGGATGGACGGAAGAAAACAAAGATCTGGTGGTGTTGTATCTACGCAATGATGATGATTATGAAAGAAATGCGGTACGTATGGACATCAATAAAAACATAATCAGCAAGTACGCGGGCGAAGTCATTGAAGTTTATTCAAAAGGAGCCAACCTGATTGAAAAATCGCTTTATCTGGTTCATTTGGGCGATTGGATATCATGGGAACTATCCGTGCTGCGCAATGTGGATGCACTTGAAGTCAATGTGATTGATTTCCTCAAAGGCGAACTGGCCAAGGTGTAAACAAACAGATTGACGTTTCATCCTTTAATCTAATCTAAAACAGGCAATAGGGTAATTGTACGTACTTTTGACCCAATTGTTATCAAACTATTGAACGTATGTCACTATTAGAAGGAAAGGTTGCTATCGTCACAGGAGGTTCCAGAGGAATCGGGAAGGCCATCGTAGATGCTTTTGCATCACAGGGAGCTACTGTTGCATTTACCTATTTGTCATCCCGAGAACGTGCTGAAGGTATCGCCGCAGACTGGAAAGCAAAAGGAAGAAATGTCATCGCGTGTTATTCGGATGCAAGTTCTTATGTGCATGCAGAATCTTTGGTTCCCTCCATCAAAGAACAGTTTGGCAAAATAGATATCCTGGTCAACAATGCGGGAATCACGAATGATACACTTCTCCTCAGAATGGACGAAGAACAATGGGATAGCGTCATTGAAACAAATCTCAAGTCCGTCTTTAATATGACCAAGCAATGTATCAAGGTGATGCTGCGTCAGAAATCAGGATCACTCATTCACATGAGCTCAGTGGTGGGTCTGTTTGGAAATGCCGGCCAAGCGAATTATGCTGCTTCGAAAGCAGGTATCATCGGCTTCAGTAAATCAGTCGCAAAAGAAATTGGTTCTAGAAACATTCGCAGCAATGTGATTGCACCTGGCTTTATCGAATCCGATATGACGAGTGCGTTGGATGAAAATACGCGTGCCACCTTTCTTGCGAATGTACCACTCAACAGGTTTGGTCAAGCGGAGGAAGTAGCACAGTTGGCGACCTTCCTTGCGTCCGATCAATCACAATATATTACAGGGCAAACGATTAGTATCTGTGGCGGACTAAATACCTGATTATGATCAGGATAACTCTTGCATGTATTTTTATTTCTTTAGTATCGGCTTGTAGTCCGAAGGTCACTTCACGACTGGCGACACAATCGGATATACAGCGGGTCGAAGAGCGCACTTCCGATGAGAAAAAAGTGAGTCCTTGTTATGATCCACTTTCCTATGTGGCTTATCCTGAATTAATCACACAAAAACATATTCGAGTCAATCTGCACTTTATGAATTCTACGGATGGCAAACATTGTATGCCTGAAGAAGAAACTGCTGCCTACGCTAAAGAATGGCTCAACGCCATCAACAGCAATCTCGGCAATAACATGAAAATGTTTTTACCCCATGGCAATGAAACACCTGTGCTTCCCATCCCCTATCGTTATATTATATCACCGGACCCAACGATCCCTGGTGATGATGGTATTTATTACCACGTGGATGATGAGTTGTGCTATGTAGTCAAACAAGGAAGGGATCGAAACATTACTGATAAAAGAGTCATTCAGAAATATGCCATTCGCGATGATTCTGTGTTGAATATTTTTATGCAAACTCATCATCTCGATAGCATTCCATCACCTACCTATAGTGCCAGCACCAATGGTATCTCAATGGGTAGCTCCGTTAAGATATTTGGTCAATGGCACAAAAAACCTGGTGTATGGGACATCAGAGGCATCGTCAATCATGAGCTTGGTCACTCGCTTGGGTTGTCACATACCTGGGGCGGACATGATGGATGTGACGACACTCCTCCGCACCCAAACTGTTGGAACAAAACAAATACGGCACCGTGTGATACGATGTATTCGAATAACATGATGGATTACAATGCGCATTGTGCCGCGCTGACGCCTTGCCAAATAGGAAAAATACTGTTGAATATCGCACGTCCGGGATCCATACAAAGAAGCATCATTGTAGAGCAATGGTGTACACTGGATACCACGGCCAATATCTCAGTGGTGGATAGCATGCGATTTGAAGGTTCCTATGATTGTGAAGGAAATATTACGATTCAATCCGGTGGTCAATTGGAAATTGCTTGCCGACTTTCTATGCCGGAAGGTGCTTCTATCACTATCATGCCGGGCGGCACGCTAACGATTTTATCTTCCGGAAAAATTCACAACGCGTGTGAGGGTACTTGGGCCGGTATCACCATTGTACAGGAAGGAAAAAAATCCGGACGTCTCGAAATTGTCGATGGTGGAAAAATTGAAAACACCATTCAACCGCTGGTCATTGAACCATGAAGTCAAAAAAAATAATTTTTCTTTTATTTCTTGTAATCACCCTGGCCACCTATTACTCCTCCATTGGTGCAGGATTTGTTTTCGATTTTCTGGGTTGGCAAAGTGTTTATGATCCGGGTTCTTTCGGTGATATCATCAACTGTTTTGGTTATCCGGGAAATCATCAGACACTGCACTTCTTTTTCTATAGCCTATACTCCACTTTTCACATCAATGGATTTGCATGGTACATAATCTTTTGTGGGCTGCATGCGCTGAATGGTTGGCTCCTCTATCAATGGCTCACAACCCTGTCGGCTCGCTGGAATATCAAATCAACTCCTCTCTTCATCGCTTTAATTTGTGTATTATTTCTTGTTCATCCGTACAATGTCGAACCGGTTGTATGGAAACCTTGCATTCACTATTTGCTTTCATTGACGGCTATCTTGTTTCAACTGCAGCTGGTCATTTCGTATGTAAAAAATAAGGATGGAAAAATCTTAGGACTTATATTACTGGTCTATGGTTTGTCCTTCTTCTTACTTGAACTATCCTATATAACTCCTTTGGTCATCACGAGCTTTTTATTTGTTGATGCCTTCGCAACTACATCCGTTCAACCAATAAAACACAGGCTATATGCCTTTGTGGGATTGTGGGGTGTATTCATTCTTGGCTTATTAGTCAATCGATGGACGTTGGGTGCGTGGGTAGGGCATTATGGAGCGGAAACACACCTTCAACTTGATGTGATCGGTATGATGTCCACAGAAATAAAATACTTTGTCAAGCATTTCTTTGATGCGAGGTATCTGCCTTTTAAAATCAAAAACATACTATTTGACACGATACTTTCAAATCCTGAATTGGTCTTTTTTACGATGGTTGCTTGTATCGCTATGGCAATCCTTTATATCCTCAAAATAAAAAAAGTATCAGGTCAAATTCATCTCGCATTTTGGGGAATCATTGCATCCGGACTTTATGTCCTACCGATTTCAAACTTGTTTTTTTATCACTTACTGTTGGGCACAAATGATCGATTTAGTTATGTCCCTTTGGTTTTTTGTGCAGCAGTTTTGTTTGCTGTTTTATCAAAGAGCCCCAAATGGATTTGGTTGCCATCACTCAGTCTATTGATTCTGTTACAGGTGTATCTACAGCAGCATACGATGTTGCAATGGAAACAATCTACTGAGGTCATTCAGTCGTTGAGAGATACCTTTAGCTGGCATGACCGTAGCCATGTGTTTGTATTAAACAGTCCTGACAATCTCAACGGCATCGTGATGACTTCTGTGCGTGAGTTACCTTCCGGTATTGATGAGCTTTTGGACTTTCAAACGGATATGCCATACAATGGAGAGATGTTTGATGTATTTCAGTACAATATGACCTCTCCGGATGATGGTGTCACGGTCGAACAAACAGGTCCAATGGAGCTGACCGTTACTTTCAATCAATGGGGTAATTGGTGGCATCGAAATGGGAATGGCGCCGGTTCCTATGAAAATGAATACTACAAAGCGGAAGTACTGCACTACCCTTACCGGCTTACCTTTAAAGACCTACCTACCAGCAGTGCGATCATCTATCAGGATGGAAAGGAATGGAAGGAATTTCACTTTTCTCAGGATACCTTACCAGAAGCGAAGTGAAAAATCATACCTAAGTGTAAAAGCCAAAAAGGTAGCTGTATTAGCCCTTGTCTTGTTGGCCGAAAACTTTCTTTAGTAGATCTGTTGTTCTTTGAGATTGATCGGTACGGATTTTTTCTTCCTTCACTTGAATCAAACCGAACAAACCATCCAAGGCTTTATTGTTGACATAGTCATCGAGTTCGGGATTGACTTTCTTGACAAAAGGGATACTATTGTATGCATTGATAACGCTGGTCCAATAAGTACGTGCATTGACTTCATCCAAAGCGGATTGGATCACGGGTAAAAAAGACCCGTACAATTTAGGTCTTGTTTCTGTCTCCAGATATCTTGTAGCGGCATCATTTTTTCCCATCAAAATATTGGTCGCATCTTTAATGCTCAGGGACTTAATGGCATCTACAAATATGGGGGTTGCTTCTTTGGCGGCCAGCTCGGCAGCTTTATTCATCTTATCAATCAATTGCTTTTCTACATCCTGGAAACCGGGAACTACTTTTACTTTATCGATAATGACTTTTGCTTCATCTGGAATCAAAATCTTATAAGGGCTATCGAAATATCCCTTGTCAGCAGACAAGGTATTGACCGCTTCTTTGACACCAAACTCAAGCGCTTGCTTAAGACCCATGTCAACATCTCCTCCTGAACTTGGAGAAACAGCTTTCAAGGTCTTTTTGAATAAGTTGTCAGACTGAGCGTTGAGATTGATAGAAATCAAACTAACACTGAATAACAGTGCGGCCATAGCCAACTGGGAAGTATATCTTTTTATCATAACACTACTAACGTTAAAACTGATAAATATGATCTAAAAAAGAGGAAATTAACGCGACCTTAACCTAAACAATAGTTGTCAAGACCGTTAGGAAAAATAATCCCGAATCAATTCTATCTGCCTGAATCCTACTAAAAAAGCTTCAAGTGAATCTCAAAGACTAAAACTGAATTCGCCGGTATGCCGGGTCGTGGAGACGCACCGTAAGCAAGGTGGGATGGAATAATCAACAATCCTTTGCCATCCTTACCGAAAAGAGGAATCCCTTCTTGCCAGCCTCTAATAAAACCACTAAGTGCATACGTCAGGTCATCATTGGCATCAAAAACATCGCCATTCAGCAGAAAACCAACATAGGCTATAGTGACTTCATCATTGATCGTTGGATGCTCTTCAGAACCCGGTTCAAAGATAACATAGTGTAATCCTGATTCCGTGGACTGCGCATCCAGTTCTTGCTCAAGAATGAAATCCTTGATGAGTTGCTGATCGATCTCCTGCTGATCTTCCTTTTTGCAGGAGATCGTCGTCAAGACAGCAAGAAAAAGTATAACACAAGTTTTGAAGCCTATATGTTTCATAGAATGTTTAACGATTTAGGATGCAAATATGCTTCTAATATTTAAAATGGATGCGCCGAAATGGGCTATTATCTATGCAAAGAATGTCTAAATTATTCACAAGTACCTGATTTTCAGAGAAAATATCTCAATATTTAATGGCCGAAGTTCGGGGAGGCTTACACTCTAGGTTTCTAATTGATATTTACTGCATTTACCTTACCTTAGATATATATATGATATGAGATTAAAGTGGTCTGTAAGACGCTGGAAACCTTCGCAATACATGCCATTTCGGATATAACACGATACAGAGTGGCGGGTATGACATAGTTATCATCAATAAATAATGACAATGCCGTTAAAGTATAGAGCAATAGGCTCAAGTCTGGAATGCATTTTCACCTTGATGTTTTTGTTGTGTTCGCTTTTAAGTAAGTCTTGAGTCCCGGCAGATGATAGAACTCATCCATGTAATAGAGATCTTCGGCGTATTTGACTCCGGCTTTTTGG
>JBBKXT010000003.1:0-5522 GCA_037969625.1 Saprospiraceae bacterium | reverse complement strand
GTTGGGCTGAAATGCCCTTCTTCTGTGCGGCAACCAAAGTATCCTGTGCCTATCTGCCAGATTAAATCACCAGCCGGTTCTAAGTGATGAGGACTTAATCCGCCTTCACCGGTGTTTTGAGCGAAACCTCCGATTTTTGCTCCTGTATTCATGGCCCGGACAGCATTTTCACTCAAGGAGCCAAAACTCATCGCCGAAATATTCAGGATGCTGGCATCGTATGGTTGTTTGCATTGTTCACCGCCAACAAGAATTCTAGCATCATGTTCTACATCAAGATTGTTGATCGCATATATAGAATGATCCATCCATTCGTATCCGGAATCATAGACATTCATTTGAGTTCCGAATGGAGTGGTGTCGATAGTTTTTTTTGCCCGTTGATAAATAAGGGATCGATACAATCGATTGATCGGACGACCTTCTGTATCAGTTTCCACAAAGTATTGCATGATTTCCGGACGAAAATCTTCCAGGAGATATCTGAAGTTTCCGACTACCGGAAAATTTCTTCGAATGGTATGTTTTGTTTGGAGAAGATCCACTATCCCTATGATAATTATGGGCCCGATGATTAACAAAAGCCATAACACGGGAGACCAGATTTGATAGAGCAGGACGATAGCAATAATAGATATTAAGGATAGGACTGCGAAGGTTTGTTTAGCATTCATGCGTTAAGCGTTGTAGGTCTCAATGTCGTGATTTTAATCCAAGTGACTGGGACGGCCTACGCAAAAGCTAAAGTTCCCATGATATTTTTAATTAGGTAAATGATTTATTTATACCAACGACTGATACCACATCTTCAGGTGATGCGTTCATTTGTTTTGTGCATGGAGTAAATTGCGTCTGTACTTAGTGGTAGAATATTAACTAAGTAGAGAGGCGGACTAATCCTGCTTACCCTTAGATTCATTGAGGGAAAAAGTATAGGATTCACACATTATCTCCCAATAGAAACCCATAGGGTTTAAGGGGTTCTATTCTGTCGAAGATTAGTTTGACGATAGCAATCAACGGGATCGCTAAGAACATGCCCGGTATGCCCCACAGGGCGGCACCTGCAATCACTGTGAGCAGGGAGAACAGGCCGTTGAGCTTTACTTTGGAACCAATGACATGTGGTACGATAATATTGTTGTCAATAAACTGGATAACGGAGTACATCAGCGCCACATATAGCATATAGATAGGCTCTTTAGTAACTAAAGCGATCAACATATAAATCGCGACACTGACAATGCCCCCGAGGTACGGAATGATGTTTAGTAAGGCGCCAAGGATACCGAGAAGGATCGCATATTCAATACCAAGAAACATCAATCCGATGCAATTAAGCACAGCCACAATGATAAGCTCTATACCGATACCGGCTATATAGTTTTGAATTATGCCTTTTATTTCGGATAGTAATTCACTTACTTGTTGGTTGTTTTGTGAACCAAATACTTTAAGAGTGAAATTGATAAGGTGTGATTTGTAATATAAAAGCATGAATATATAGACGGGTGTCAGGAAAATTGCTGATAATAGCCCGGTCATGGAGGTTAATGTGGATCCAATAGCTCGGTTACTGTTATTGAGCATTTCATTTTGTGAATTAGCAAGCCAGGCGTTAATTTTGCTAGTACGAATATTAAAGTTTTCAGAGGCCCATAATATGGTTTGATCTGTAATGCTATGCAGCTTGTCTAAAAGGGTGGGAAGGGCGTCATTTAAAAGACCGGCTCTTGTTACAATTAATGCAATCAATGCAGACAGCAAAAAAAGAAACACGAGCAACACAAGCGCAATGGCCATGAAACGATTGATATTTTTTCGCACCAAATAGTTTATAATTGGACTTATCGCAACGGATACCATGCCGGCAAAAATCAAGGGAACAATGATATCCTGCGCAATGGATAATATGGTGGTCAGAAGAAATATGCCTATCAATATAATGACAGCATTGGCATAGGAAGGCAGTTTGATTTTTTCAGACATAACCGTGAATCAAATTATTTAGTGCTTTTAATTTGTTTCAATCCGCCTGAGATTACATTAATGACAACATCTGCAGCTGCTTTTACAATTTTTGGATGTTTGGTGATAGCGTTAGTGACGACAAACATCAATGCAGTACCCAATAATTTTTGCACTGGACTTTGACTTTCTCCTACAAATAGTTTTTTAGAGATAAAACCTGCTGAAATCCCAATAGTGGTGTTGATGAGATTGTCTTTGAGATCTTCAGAAGAGGATACTTCTTTGAAAGTGCTTTTGATTAGGTTAACAGGTTTGACGCTCTCGTAGATGAGGTCAAATTGAACTTTCATCTGTTGCGCCTCGGATATTTGTTTTTGTTCTAAGACGACAATGGCCGCTCGAAGATCACTTTCCGTATATATTTTTTTCATGCTGGAATTGTTTTGCGCCTTCTTTTTTATAGGTGTGATAACTCCATTCGATAATATGCTTATCCAGGATCAAGCGATTATTTGCATGGGGGAACTTATCGCAATGCTTCTGTAATAATAAAATCGCTTATTGGCTTTTTTATCCAACGACGTAGGAAGAAGTGCATGCCAATGGC
This sequence comes from Saprospiraceae bacterium, assembly GCA_037969625.1. Classification (GTDB taxonomy): domain Bacteria; phylum Bacteroidota; class Bacteroidia; order Chitinophagales; family Saprospiraceae; genus Opimibacter. Next base: position 2,944 of record JBBKXT010000003.1, on the reverse strand, counting down.
CTCCATAAGAATGAAAGCAGCCACAATAAAAAATCCATAGTAAGTTTTGCCTAATAGTTCACCCAACCAAAGTGCAATACCCATGTGAAGGATAAGCACAAAAAGAATAATCATTACAAAAACAGATACTCTGACGACCAGAGTAGCAGCTACTGAAGTTATACTTTCCAGTGTTTTTAGTTTGGCAAGCTTGAACGTAGTTTGGCCGTAACTTTCTGCCCGATCTACTAATTCTTCGATTAAGTTTATTGGGGTTTCCATCATTTACTTGCTATCTGAAATAATCTCGTCTAATGCCTCTTCTGTTTTGGCCTTCCCTTTTTGGGCAACGCGAGCTGCCTCTTCTTTAACGCTTTCCAATTGATTGGTTATACCTTCAATAAATTCGTTAAACTTCTGTCCTAGCTCCTCGGCATAATCATCGCTTTTTTCAGATATCTTTTTTCTGGTAACAGAGCCTTTGTCAGGAGCAAATAAAATACCCAATGCAGCACCTGCAGCAACGCCTGCAAGGACACCTAATAATACTTTTCCGTATCCCATAATATATGTTTTTAGTTTAAAATAAAGTCTATGTCAAGAAGCAATTTAATCCTGCGCAATTTTAACAAATATAATGATAAGTTGGATTATTAATACATCCCTTTTTTCTACAATATGTATCCGCTTTTGATGAAGGTCATAATCATTTTAAAGCGCCCGTGGGGTTGTACCCAATTGCGCGAATGGGCCGGAATTATAATGGACTGACCCGTTTCCAGAAAATGGGATATGTCACTAATGACCAGTTCTGCCTTGCCGTCAATTATTTGAACGAAGGTGTCAAATGGTATTATATTTTCGCCCATCCCTTCTCCTGAATCAACAGATACTGCAGAAATAGTACCTGTTGATTTATTTAGGATAGTTTTAATCACCACAGAATTAGCCAGATATTCAACGATTCCATTTGTGATGACGACTATCCCTTTTTCTATTTCAGTAGTATCCATCAGTATATTTTATTTTCGATTGCAAAAATCAAAGTTGGCTACTTTATAAAATAAAAGTGTTACATAACTTTGGGAATGAGTTACATTATTCACACATTGGCGAGTCACCTTTTAATCAAATGGATTTTGCCAGTATTTTCAATTTTAGGTTGAAACCCATTAAGAGGGGAAGGTCGCTTTAGTGGTTCTTTATCTTGCCTACAATTGTTTCCGTTGCAGACTTCAATTTTTTAATGGATTCCATGACAGCCTCTTCAATTGTATTCGCATGACTAGTTACAGCAATGGGTTGTCTGTTTTTAAGCCGAGCTTCTAACATGCACCGTTTGTCCTTTTGCCCGTTTTTGATCCCGTTTTCATCCGCGAGATGGACTTCTATACGCGTGATGAAGTCACTGAACCTGACGAACTCATCTTTTATAGTAGTTTTTATATAAGTCTCCAGTTTCGCATTACCTGCGATGTTATTATCTGTGCTAAATTGAATGGTCATTCGTTTGGTTTAATATGATAGAGTGTGTGAATTTGTACTTTATTAGTAACGATTACTTTGATTAAAAAGTTTTCGTAAGGGCCTGTTTTCGCGTATGGGTCATTTTATCCACTTCCTGATCTACCATTTTAAGTTGGTTAGAAACGAATCTAAGATTTTAAAATAGTCAATTACTCCGTTTTGGCATTGGTGCCGTATACTATTTGTCTAGGGATATCAAAGGTGCTTCTGCATAGTCCATCCCATTCAATTTTTATGGTCCGGGGTATTTTTTTCGGGTTTTTATTGAAATGAAAGAGCTGCTTTAGGAAGATTTAGGTTGCCGTCAAGACTCATTGGTGGGTAATGGTGCGTCGTAGACATGCGTACTGGTTAGACAAAGACAGCAAATCATTAAATAATTCCTACAAACCCATACTACATATCTTCTAGATTTCCTTGTCGTTTATGCTTTAGATTCTTGAAAAAGGTAGGAGTAAGGCCTGTTACTTTTTTAAATTGATTGGACAGATGAGCCACGCTGCTATAGTTAAGTTTGTACGATATTTGGGTGAGGTTGAGTTCGTTGTAAAGGATCAGCTCTTTCACACGCTCGATTTTATTGACTATGATATAGTGCTCAATAGTAATGCCCTTTACTTCCGAAAAAGTATTGGCAAGATAGGTGTAATCGTAACCAAGTTTTTCACTAAGGAGTTTGGAGAAATTTACCTTCGGGATGTCATCAGAATAGTGTACCAACTCCGTAATTACGTTTCTTATTTTTTCTATTAAAATAGCTTTTTTATCGTCCATCAATTCCAATCCGGATTGGAGCAAAGCATGTTTTAATTGTATCCGAATGTCAGGAGTAATATCTTCTAATATTTCTACTGTACCGAGTTAACCAAAGACATAGCGCAACCCAAGTTTTTTTAATTCTTCTTTGACCAATAGCTTGCAGCGTAAGCTAACCATGTATTTAATGTATAGAATCATAGGAGACTTGGGTGAAGCATTCAAATAAGACGAAGGACCATAACAAATATAGGCATGCCCATTTGCAAGCAGATATTAAATATAGTCAATTTTGCTTACGATCTGCCAATTAATTTCAGATTCGGGAGAACTACCGTTGATTATAATCCTTGCTATGGCAGTAGGCTAGTTATATGAGTTTGAACAGAAAACTTCCTACTTGTCATTTTTCAGCATATGTAAGTTGTGAAATTTAACTAAGGATTCTTTCCGGATTCTGTGGTATTATAATTTTTTGGCATCAGAAGATTAGCGGAATGTTTATAGCCCGGATAGATGATTGCTTAGGTCTCGTGGTACGATGGATTTAGAAACGAGGGAGTTGGATTGTGACGAGGTGATCGCTCCAGCTATATTGTAGTCTAAAAAGGTTTAGACAAACATGAGAATTGTGTAATCATTTCCTACAATTGTGTAACAATCTTAGGGACTGTTAATCATA
>JBBKXT010000002.1:0-13411 GCA_037969625.1 Saprospiraceae bacterium | reverse complement strand
TCCTATATCTGATATCACCCAGCCGAAATCACCAAAAGTGCTGTCGGGTGATCCGTCAGGCATCAGGCGAAGCAAACTAATATTTCCGTTTGTGCCCTGATAACTCTCCCCTACCATTAAAATTTTTTCATCCGGCTGTAGTATGAGCGCATGCGCCCTGTCTGCATTCCCCTTGTTATCCATAATAGCTATCCCATTGTTCCCGAAGGCAGGATCTAACTCACCATTTTCCATGTATCTGACAATCGCAAAATCAGGAGTCATACTCTCCGTGGTCCAGCCACCCATCAGTATTTTACCATCCGATTGAATGGAGCCAGCAAAAGCAATATCAAACTTATGCGACCCCAGATCAAGAAAGTCGACACCATCCTGATTAAACGTGCTGTCCAATACACCGGCCTGCGCCTGGAGATTCGACGACATCAGAAGAATCAAAGCCAATTGAAGTAGAGATAGTTTGTGCATCGTTTTAGTCGTTTTAAGGGTTGTTAAATAATTTTGACAATCAAATTTAATATGTTTGAATGCTTAAGCTCTCCAATATACTAAGAAATCATTTCGTTTGCTTCCATAAAATCATTGCCATGCAAAGCTGGTTTTATTTGACATAAGAGAATTTCCGTCTTTTCATATTTCCCGGACATAGCAATAAAATGAGAAGATGGGGGCAACTATCCTGATCCGCTTAGACCCCACTATCAAAAATATCTTTCTGGCTTGAAACAACTAATTTTAAACTAGGTTTGAGCTACTAAACACCATCAAGTGAATTTCGAAGCCATACTCAATCAAGTTTATCAAGAGATCAAACCCATCGGCGATGAAGGGCAACTCCCGTCCTATATACCCGAATTAAGCCTTGTGGATGCCGGCCATTTCGGAGCATATATTTCAACCCTAAAAAAGGGAAGTTATGGCGTTGGAAATTGTTACGATAAGTTTTCCATCCAAAGTATCGCCAAAGTCCTGTCCCTCACGCTGGCATACAGTATCCTTGGCGGTCGCATTTGGGAACGCGTAGGCGTAGAACCCTCCGGTACGGCTTTCAATTCCCTCATCCAACTCGAACTCGAAAATGGTATTCCACGCAACCCGTTTATCAATGCAGGAGCGATTGTCATTTGCGATATTTTGGTGACTCATCTGGACAATCCTAAAGAAGATTTTTTAGCCTTCGTGAGAAGTCTCTCCAATAATTCAGAAATAAATTACTCGAGAAGAATCGCCTCTTCCGAACAAAAAGTAGGCTATCGAAATGTGGCATTATGCAATTTAACCAAGGCATTCGGCAACATAGAAAATGATCCCTTTGATGTCCTGGAGTTTTATTTTAATCTGTGCTCTCTTGAAATGAATTGCGAAGAACTGTCCAAACTTTTCCTCTTTCTGGCCAATGACGGAAAAACTCTCCATGACAACAGAGAGATCCTGACCAAAAGCCAAACGAAACGCACCAATGCCCTCATGCAAACCTGCGGCTTTTATGATGAGTCCGGGGAGTTTGCTTTTAAAGTTGGCCTGCCGGGAAAAAGTGGCGTCGGCGGTGGCATCGTGGCGATTCACCCCCTACAATATTCAATAACGGTATGGAGTCCACGATTGAATGCAAAGGGTAATTCTTATAAAGGAATGCGATTTCTTGAAGAATTTACGACCCGGTCTGAATTATCCATTTTCTAGGCCTTATCTTAAGTCTTTTATTTAAACGGCTTAATTTCTAAACGGAATTTACTGCGTATCACAATATTCATTTTACCTATCAGCAACTTCAAACTCAAATGCTAAACCTTCTTGACGGCGTCAAGACAGCCGAAATCAAAATCACGAAAGAGGTAAAAAACCTGAGTGAAATGGTCAAAGACACCAAACTCACCCTCGTCGATCGCATCGAATCTTTCGAAGATATTATGTCTCTCGAAATAGGCGATACTTCCCTCAATCGCGCACGCAACCTCGAGAGAGAGTTGAATATCCGCCAATTGTATATAAAATACGAAGGCGAAAATCCTTCAGGCACACAAAAAGATCGCATCGCTTTTGCACAGGTCCACGATGCACTTCGAAGAAAGTTTAATATTATAACGTTGGCTACTTGTGGCAACTACGGTGTCGCCGTAGCCTATGCCGCTTATCTCGCCGGTATGCAATGCAAAATTTTTATCCCTGAATCCTACCATACCGAACGGATTAAAGAAATGGAAACGTTTAACGCAGAAATCATCCGATTGGCCGGTACTTATGAGGACACCGTAATTGAATCCAGTAAAATAGCTTTAGAAAAAAGATGGTACGATGCCAACCCCGGTGGTGCCAATACATCATTACAAATCTCTGCTTATGCTGAAATCGCCTATGAGATATATGATGTCCTCCGTGATGCCCCAAAATATATTGCCTCTCCGGTATCAAACGGCACCTTGATTACAGGTGTTTACCGTGGTTTTGTTCATTTACACAAACGGGGTAAAACATCAAGGATACCAAAATTTATCGCCGGTTCCGCAGCCCATCAAAATCCTATCATCTCTTCCTTTCGTGCGGGCCTTGATTCCTGTGAGGATATTGATCCAAAAATGATTAAAGAAACGCTGATCAATGAACCACTGATCAATTGGCACAGCTTTGATGGTAACGAAGCGCTATACGCTTTACGTCAATCAGGTGGTGGAGCAAGTCATATCAGTGATAAAAAGATGAAAGAAATGAGCACTTTTCTACATAAAAAAGAAGGCTACAGGATCCTGCCGGCTTCCACATCCGGACTGATCGCTTTATTAAAAATCCACGAAAAACAAGAAATGATCAACGACAGATATGTTGCTATCTTAACCGGCAAATATTAGATGATGAAAAAAACGATTGATGGAAAGGCCATCGTGTATTGCGATGGTGCTTTTAATACGCCCAACGGAAAAACGGCCCACGGTCTAGTTCGATTTACAGAAAGATATGAAGTCGTCGGCGTGATCGACCATAGATATGCCGGACAAGATGCCGGAGAAATCCTCGATGGTAGAAAAAACGGCATTCCTATTTTCAAAGATCTGACAACCGGTATAGAACAACTTGGCGAAGAAAACAAACCAGCATCCTTTGTGATTGGTCTGGCCACGGATGGTGGTCGCCTCCCCGTTGAAGCCAAATCAACCATTAAAATAGCATTGGAACTTGGCTTGAATGTAGACAATGGTTTGCATGACTTTCTATACAAAGACAGCGAACTGATGGCGATTGCAGAAAAAAATAATTGTCGGATTCGCGATGTGCGCCGAACCCCTGATCGAGATGATCTGCATTTCTTTACAGGAAAAATTGAAGAAGTTGATTGTTTGAAAATTGCACTGCTAGGAACGGATTCCGCCATCGGCAAACGAACAACCGCCTGGATCCTCGTACATGCATTTCAAAAAGCTGGACTTAAAGCAGAGATGGCCGGAACCGGACAAACGGCCTGGATGCAAGGCGCTAAATATTCCATGATACTCGATAGTTGTATAAACGATTTCGTAGCCGGTGAAATTGAACATGCCGTTCACGAAGCATGGAAAAACGAATCCCCGGATATGATCGTCATCGAAGGTCAGGGTTCTTTGATGAATCCCGCATATCCCGGTGGCTTTGAAATAATAGCCGCTGGCAGACCTGATTATATAATCCTACAGCACGCGCCCAAGCGAGTGGAGTACGATGGCTTTCCCGGATATATACTCCATTCCATCCAAGAACAAATCAATGCCCTTGAAATCATATCAGGAAAAAAAGTCATTGCCATCACCGTCAATCATGAAGACATGACCAAAGATGAAATCCTCCCGGCATGTGCAAAAATCACCGAAGAAACAGGCTTGCCGGCCTATGATGTGCTTGCATATGGAGCAGATGATTTAGTAGCCCTTTTAAAGTCTCTATTGAAGTGATCACACTCGAATCATTCAAAGTACTTCGGAAACTTTCAGTTGACAGTCTTCACATCGAACCTAAAAAGGTAAAGGCTAGATACTGTATTGAGACGTTTTCAGGAGAAACCAATGCCTTTGAGTTGATTTATTCTTATGAACATCCTTACTTCAACAAAAAGAATGCGGCCGATGTCAACCTGGCCTCCATGATGCTTGCACAAGTGGCCTTGAATTATGGTTTGTTTTTTGAAACAATTGAATTTGATGGACTTTTTGATTCGACGGATCAGCAGTTTATCAAAGACATGACGGAGAATACTTCGCGTGAGATTTTAACCAATAAATTGTTAATTAAAAATGAGTTTTTAAAACCACCCTTTGATACACTTCAAGCGGAGAAAAGAGAAAAGTATACGCTGGCTAATCTGGTGTTTTCCAATACACTTTTTACTTCGCTGAAACTTGAAAAAGAAAATGCAACTACGGATCTCAACAAGTATGCGATCCTCAGCAGTGGTGGAAAAGACAGTCTGTTGACCTACGGCCTCATTAAAGAAATCGCAGAGCCCTACCCAGTTTTTATCAACGAAGCCGGGCGGCATTGGTTTACAGCAGTCAATTCACATCGCTATTATAAAACCATCGAACCCAATACCGAAAAACCATGGTGTAATAGTGATCGATTGTTTACGTGGATGCTCAAACAATTTCCTTTCATCAAAGAAAACTTTGCCAGTATTCGTGCCGACATCTACCCTATCCGCTTATGGACCGTTGCGGTATTTTTATTTGGTGTCCTACCTGTGGCCCGAAAAAAAGGAATCGGAAATATCCTCATCGGCGATGAATATGATACAACGATTAAAGACAATCTGAATGGCATATCACACTACCAAGGTTTGTATGATCAAAGCAAATATTTTGACAATGCACTGACGCGTTACTTTCAGAGAAAAGGATGGAACATCTATCAATATTCTATCCTCCGCAGTCTTTCGGAATTGCTCATCATGAAAATATTGATCAAGCGCTACCCTCTACTGCAAGAGCAGCAGGTATCATGCCACGCGGCACATGAAGTAGATGGGCGCATGCATCCGTGTGGAAAATGTGAAAAGTGCAGGAGAATAGTGGGCATGGTCAAAGCCCTGGACGAAAACCCAGAGCGATGTGGGTACAATCAGGAGCAAATCACCAACGGACTTCAAGCCCTTGCCACCAAATCAATAAAACAAATCAGTAGTGATGCCGGTCACTTATATTATCTGATGCTCAATAAAAACCTAATCAAAAAAAATGAATTTACCCAGAAAGTAGCTAAAGCGCATCCTGAAATTCTGAAACTGCGTTTCGATCAGGAAAGAAGTAACCTTGAAGACATGCCTAATCACATCCGTCAACCGCTGTTTGAAATATATAATCAATATGCAGATGGGGCCGTAAGACGAATCAATAATCAATGGGTTGAAATTGACCATATGGTCGATTTTCTTAATGAAACAAAATACAAGTTTGATGAAAAACAATGAAAAATATCCTGAGTTTATGTGGGCAACTTTGTCATGGCCTGAAATCGAAGAACGTCTAAAAATAGTAGATACCGCCATACTCCCTTGTGGTGCGATTGAACAACATGGGCCTCACTTACCATTGGATGTGGATGCGTTTGATGCAGAATATATGGCAAGGAAAGTAGCAGATGCTTGTGAGGAACCCAAGCCCTTTGTATTGCCACTGATTCCTTTTGGCGTTTCCTATCACCATAGCAGTTTTAAAGGAACGCTTTCCGTCACCAACAACTCATTATCTGCATTGATCTATGACATCGGAATGAGTCTGGCACATAATGGTATAAAAAAATTAGTGATTCTGAATGGTCATGGCGACAATGTGCCTACGCTCACTTATGCTGCGCAAATGATCAATCGTGATGCGAGAATATTTGTGTGTGTTGAAACCGGTGAAACAAGTGATGTCGATCTCTATGACTTGATTGATACGCACAATGATATCCACGCCGGTGAAATAGAAACGAGTACCACCCTTGCGATCCGCCCCGAATTAGTGGATATGAGTAAAGCTGTCGACGATACGATTGATTTAGGAAATGAATATCTGGATTACACTTCTGAACGTGGCGTGAGTTGGTATGTACATACCGAACGACTGACCAAGTCCGGGGTGATGGGAAATGCAACAAAAGCAACAGCAGAAAAAGGCCACAAAATGTGGGAAATCATGATTCGAAAAATGGCTGAATTTGTAGAAACCATTAAAAACACACCGTCAGACAAGCTCTATCAAAACAGATATTAACAAATGAAAATAATAGCAGTCGAATATTTCAAACTTGAAATGCCTCTGGCCATTCCGTATACGATTGCTTATGAAACAGTCAGCCATACGACTAATATCATATTGAAGCTCACCACTGACAAAGGCATCACCGGCTGGGGATGTGCTGCTCCGGATATGGAAGTCACCGGTGAAACAGCTGAGGATGTGATTCGAAATATTGAATCTACGGTCATCGACTTATTATTACATCAATCCCCATTTCAACTTGCTCTTTTTACGCATCAATTAAAACAGTTCTGTCCCGGGGCATCTTCTACCATGGCGATGGTGGATATCGCGCTACACGACCTGATCGCCAGAAAAGCAAAACTACCTTTATATAAATTGCTCGGCGGTTATAGAAAAGAGATTGCAACCAGTATTACCATTGGGATATTACCATTGCAGGAAACACTTGAACAAACTGGTTATTTTCTAAAAAAGGGATTTACCATCATCAAGTTAAAAGGTGGAATCGATCTGCAGGAAGACATCGAGAAGATTTTAAAAATGCGCGAAAACTATGGCGATGAGTTCCTATTGCGATTTGATGCGAATCAAGGTTACACCCCGGCAGAATCTATTGACTTTATCAAAAAAACTATCAGCGCAAAAATTGAAATACTTGAGCAGCCCACCAAGTATACCAATGAAGATCACTTGGGCGAAGTCACCAGAAACGTCCACATTCCGGTGATGGCGGATGAAAGCATCAAAACACTCAAGGATGCTTTCCGGTTGACCAGTAATGATCTGATCGATATGGTCAATATAAAAATCATGAAAGTAGGTGGCATCCTGGAATCGCAGCACATCAATTCTGTTGCTAAAGCTGCGGGCATGGAAGTTATGGTGGGCTGTATTGATGAATGTGCCTTGGGGATTTCCGCCGGACTGCATTTTGCGCTGAGTCGACCCAATATCGAATATGCTGATCTGGATGGGCACCTTGATTTATTAGAAGATCCTTTCACCAATTTATTTGATCTGCGGAATGGGATTCTCTATCCATCCCGTGCTTATGGCTTGGGGGATATCACACTTTAGACTCTTCTGACCCCCTATCCTTTCCTAATTAGACTTTACTAAAAAATATGCATTTAGGGTCTTTTACTATTCAGGGAAATGTTTAATTTTAGAAGGCAAATGGCTTAGTGTCTGGAAGCCTTTTGCCTATTTCCACGTTCCATTGCCGATGCCCCATTCCTCATTTCTAAAGAAAAACCAAATGAAAAAAACCATTCGAACCCCTATTTTCTCTTCCATTCGAAAAGCGTTTCACCTAGCCTTGCGTGCTGAACAGCAACAAGTAGATACCGCGGAAGTCATCGGTCAGGCGCAAGAAGCCATCAATCAACGTCGAAATTTTCTAAAGAATACGGGCAAAGTAATGATTGGAGGAGCCATCACACCGAGTCTTCTAATGAATTCTTCCAAATCCTTTTTCCTTCCTTTTCTGGGTGGCACACCTCCACGTATCGTCATTGTTGGTGGAGGCATCGCCGGTCTACATGCCCTCCACATTTTGAAAAAAAATAAGCTAGAGGCGACCATTTACGAAGCGAGTGGCAGAACCGGTGGACGTATGTTTACCGTGCAGGAAGCCATGGGCAAAGGCACCTGGACTGAGTTTGGAGGAGAATTTATCGACACGGACCATGCTGATATGTGGGCGCTGGCGGATGAATTTAATATCGAACTCATCGATTATCAACAAGAAAGTGAACTGGCATTAGAAGAGGCTTTTTTCTTTGAAGGAGAGCATCGAAGTATGGAAGATGTCGTCAATGGCTTTCGCACATTCGCGACGCGTATGCAAGACGACATGGATAAGCTGGATGGTGATATTTCCTATACAGCAACAGATCCTTTTATTATCAAACTGGACAAAATGAGCCTGTCTAAATATCTGAAAAAGATTGGTGCAAAAGGATGGATCAAACGATTGATTGAAATGGCCTATGAATCTGAATATGGTCGATCACCCAAAGAACAATCCAGTCTGAATCTTACCCTACTCATTTCAACAGATACAAGTGATGGTGCACTCTCTTTCTTTGGCAGCAGTGATGAGCGTTATAAAGCAAAAGGTGGAAATCAAAGTATTGTCGATGCACTCGCCAAAAAATATGCTGATCACATTCAAACGAATCACGCACTAGAGTCTTTGCGCCCCGATGGAAAGGGTTACAAACTAACCTTCGGTGGTAAGTCTGAGGAAATAAATGCGGACTATGTTATTCTTGCACTTCCTTTTACAAAATTGCGCAGCATCGATATGCCGATTGAAATGCCTGATGTCAAGCGCAAATGCATTGATACTTTAGGCTATGGAACCAACTCCAAACTCATGCTGGGTATGAAGTCGCATTTCTGGAGAAACCAAGGTTATAGTGGATTGATCTATAGTGACAATGGCATTCCTTGCGGTTGGGACAATGCGCAATTGCAAAACAATCCCAATGAAGCAGCCGGTTTGTCCATACTATTTGGTGGCCCTTCCGGAGTTAAAGTGGGTGAGAGTACGCCGGACTTTCAAAAAAATAAATACCTGCCTTTGTGGGAGCGGATTTATCCCGGTGCTACTGAGCAGTTTAATGGAAAAGTAGCGCGTATGCATTGGCCATCCTACCCTTATAATCTGGGCAGTTATAGTTGTTATACCAAAGGTCAGTTTACCAGCATCTCCGGTGCCGAACAAATGCCACTTGGCAACATCCTTTTTGCGGGGGAGCATTGTGGTGGTGAATATGCCGGATTTATGAATGGTGCTGCGCAAAGTGGTAGGGAAGCTGCAGAAGAAATATTAAAACGTCTAGACTAATGCTGAGATTTTGAAAATCAGCAATTCTAGACCTTATTGCAATAAATTAATTGAAAATATCGAATAAACGGAGTCACACAATTTGTAAAGTGGCTTAGGTAAATCGATCTTCCCATTCTCGGGGCGGCAGTGGGCAGGCATCATAACGCTCCCCATACTGATATCTTCGGTTAGCCACCCACCGATATCCGAAATCTCTAAGAAACTTGGGAAATATCTTCACCAAAACAATAAGGTTACATGGAAATGGAAGTTGGCTGAAAATCTTGATGGCGGCATCGCTCCGCATATAGATTATACCCTCATCATAGTAGACGATTGTATTTTCCTGCATGTAATCCGGCAACAATGGGCTCAATAATTTATGCGCTTCGTTTCCTTCGAGTGGTGAAAATTTAAATAGATGCTGCTTATCCCAACGGATGATCCGCTTCACCCAGGAGTGACACATCGGACATTGACCATCAAAGAATACAATTTTCATACACCCTTCAGATTAAAAGCAATTGATATTATATAGACGCTTACCCAAACAACTGCTCAAACAACTCAGTCAACAACCGAACTTGAACAACAGTTGTATTTGATTTTGGAATATCCACTTGAGCGGATGCCGGAACATAGATTTTCTTATACCCAAGGCGTGTCGCTTCCGCCATTCTTTTATCTAATTGCTGGATCGGTCTGATCTCTCCAGACAAACCAACTTCGCCAGCGAAACAAATATCTCTTGACACCGGAATATCCTGCAACGAAGAAACCAACGCCACAGCCAATGAAAGATCAATCGCCGGTTCGGAAACTCTTAGTCCGCCCGCTACATTTATAAATACATCTTGGTTGCCAAAGAAAAAACCACATCGCTTTTCCAACACAGCCAGCATCAGATGCAATCGCCTCGTATCATAACCTGAGGTCGAACGCTGCGCTGTACCATACACCGCCGTACTCACCAATGCTTGCGTTTCAATTAAAAAAGGTCTGAAGCCTTCACAGACGAGTGCGATACAGGATCCGGATGCGCGATGATTGTGATCTGCCGGAATCAACCACTCGGAAGGATTCTCTACAGGTACGAGACCCAGTCCTTTCATTTCATAAATGCCAATTTCTCTCGTAGACCCAAATCTGTTTTTGATGCACCTGAGCAATCTGAAATTATATTGCCTGTCTCCTTCAAGATGGAGGACAACATCGACGATATGTTCCATTAATTTAGGACCGGCGATATCACCTTCTTTCGTAATATGCCCTACGAGAATAATTGTAATGCCTTTCGCCTTAGCCAATTGTTGCAATCTGTAACTACATTCTCTGATTTGACTCACAGATCCTGGGACAGATTCCAGTTCAGGAGAAAAAATAGTTTGAATGGAATCGATGATAACAATGCCCGCATTGATTTTCGTGATGGCTTCGATGACTCTGGAAAGATCCGTTTCTGCCAGGATGTGACATTTCTCCCCCTTCAGCCCAAGCCGTGAGGCTCTCATTTTAATTTGGTTGGGACTTTCTTCTCCCGAGATGTACAAAAGGTTGAGGTTTTTATACCCAGCTATCTGTAGTAACAAAGTTGATTTTCCGGCTCCTGGTTCACCTGCGAGTAAAACAACAGAACCCGGAACCATACCACCTCCCAAAACTCTTTCAAGTTCGGGATCGCCTATCAGTACGCGCATTTCATCAGACTCAGAAATCTCTGATAGCAGCATCGGTACAGCGCGCTCTGCTGTAAGGTTTTTGCTCGAGTTCCCTTTTGAAGATCCAAATACTTCTTCGGTCATGGTATCCCATTCATTGCACTCGGGACATTTTCCCATCCATCCGGAAGCGGTTGCTCCACAACTCGAGCATATATATCTTGTCTTTACTTTAGACATTTAATAACTTGTTTAAAATATGTGTGTTAAAATTTATTATGAATATTATTCAGAAATGACGTATATTAGAAACCAATAAGCGGATTGCAGCGTTTGATTCAAAAACAGAATCGTTGCCTTCGTCGGCGCGGCAGTTTAAAAGTAAACTAAACGGTGGGATTTAATCCTCCAGCGAAAAATTTCACCTGATAATCGCCTGCTTTTTTATCATACCCAAGTCAAATCCTGCTATTGGATTTTTTCATTCATATAGCATCATAAGCACACTAACTATTATGCTTTTGTTTCATTTTTACAACAAATAAAGACATTTCGTTATCATTTGATAAAAAATACAAAACAATTTAAACGTATTGCCCCCATGGGTTGTTCATAGTGTAGATTTGCGGCTCGAAAAAAAAAGGCTTCTTTTTTAAAGAAGGTAAAGACATAGTTTTCAATTGGTTTTTTGGGGTTTTTGGGGTGCCGAGTGCTAGCTTGGTACCCCTTCTTTTTTTTTGAAGGTTTTACTGTAGTCAGCGTGTTTAGTGGGTTGAGTAATAAGCACCTGAGGCGCTTAATGTTTAGTAAGTTTAGCATAATTCTTTGCGTATGATGGGGGTTATGGAGGTTAGGAGGAATTTAAAACTCACCGCATCACCTCTCACTCAGGCCTAGCGGACGTGATCTCCCCCCTGAACTACCTCCTTCGTCGGAGTGCAGGGCAAGCACTGAACTACATCCTTCGTCGGAGTGCAGGGCAAGCACTGAACTACATCCTTCGTCGGAGTGCAGGGCAAGCACTGAACTACCTCCTTCGTCGGAGTGCAGGGCAAGCGCTGAACTACATCCTTCGTCGGAGTGCAGGGCAAGCGCTGCACTACATCCTCCGTCGGATTGCAGGGCAAGCGCTGCGCTCCGACCCTCACCACTCACTTCTCAAGAGACAGAAGGTGCCGCACCTCCGGCGCTTGAGAAGATTTCGGAACACGTCAGGTTTAGAATGATTTCGCACCTCCGGCGCTATACAAGCACAGGCTCTTCATAATAATTATTATTTATTTTTGGTCTTCGACTTGCTTCGAGCCTCCAGCTTCTCAATAAAGATATGTCGCACCTGCGGCGCTTTGATTTGTCGTTCATTTATTACTAGGCGTCTGCGACACCTAGCGAAGGTATGTCGCACTTTCAGCGCTCTTTGCCATATAACATATGTTCTCCGCCCTTCGCTCTATGCCCTCCTTTGTTCGCCAAAGCATTTGCGGCGGCGAATGCTTCCCGCCTCCTGCTTCTTGCTTCGTGCCCTAACGTCTAGCGGACGTGATCTCCCCCCTGAACTACCTCCTTCGTCGGAGTTCAGGGCAAGCGCTGAACTACCTCCTTCGTCGGAGTGCAGGGCAAGCGCTGCGCTCCGATTTGCTCTCACACCTAGCGGACGTGATCTAGCTGCGCTCCGATATGCTCTCAGGTCTTTTGTTTGAAATAATTATCTTGGATGCTATGAATCCAATTTTTACTAATGATGCCGTCGTACTCGGCATACTCATCTGTACGCTAGCAGGGATATTTTATACTGCACATTCCGAAAATCCTTTTTGGAAGAAATTTTACACTTATATACCGGCGTTATTACTATGTTATTTCGTTCCGGCCTTATTAAACTGGCCTTTAGGCCTGATATCAGGGGAAGAAAGTAATCTCTATTTTATTGCTTCACGTTTTTTCCTTCCTGCTTCATTGATCTTGTTTTGTCTGAGTATTGATTTAAAAGCAGTATTTGGTCTCGGCCCCAAGGCTTTAATTATGTTTTTTACTGCCACAGTAGGCATTATCCTTGGTGGGCCGATTGCTTTGATGGCTACGTCATGGCTATTTCCCGAACTAATTGGAGGTTCCCCGGAAGATCTTTGGAAAGGCCTGAGTACTATTGCCGGTAGTTGGATCGGTGGTGGTGCCAATCAAGCGGCTATGAAGGAAATCTTTGATGTTCAAGATGCATTGTTTGGTACGATGGTGGTAGTTGATGTCGTTGTCGCCAATATTTGGATGGGATTCCTTCTCTATGGAGCCAATGGCAATGTGACAGCGCGAATTGATAAATGGCTGAGAGCAGATACATCTTCCATCGAAAATCTAAAGAAAAAAATCAGTGATTATCGCGCCAGTATCGAAAAGGTTCCTTCTACTCTGGACCTCTTTAAATTAATGGCCATTGCTTTTGGAGGTGTTGCTCTTGCTCATTGGGGTGCAGATTATATGGTACTTCATGCTGAGGATTTTGAGGATACGTTAAAATCATTCCATCTGGAGTCCCTCCTCGAAGGGTTTTTCTGGATTGTACTGATTTCGACCACTTATGGGCTGGTTATTTCATTTACAAAGTTTCGCAATCTTGAGGGTGTTGGCGCTTCAAAATGGGGGTCTGTCTTTATCTATGTTCTAGTGGCCACCATTGGTATGAAAATGAATCTGGCAGAAGTTTTCGACAA
>JBBKXT010000001.1:0-12251 GCA_037969625.1 Saprospiraceae bacterium | reverse complement strand
ATTGCATATTTTCAACTTAACTTAATTATAATTTTATACAAAATGGCTTTTGAACTAACAGATAGCAACTTTCAAGAGAAGGTTTTAGACACAGAAGGTGTTGCCGTTGTCGATTTTTGGGCAGAATGGTGTGGCCCCTGTAGAATGATCGGTCCGATCATTGAAGAAATGGCAAAGGATTACGAAGGCAAAGCATTGATCGCTAAGGTTGATGTAGACAGCAATCCTGAGATATCTCTTAAGTACGGTGTGCGTAGCATTCCAACCATCCTTTATCTGAAAAACGGTGAGATTGTAGACAAGCAAGTCGGCGCTACCAGCAAGCAAGTACTTAGCAGTAAACTAGACGCAATCCTTTCCTAAACATATTAGCAAAGATTTAAGAACATGTTAGGGCCTTCCGGAGTTAAATTCGGAGGGCTTTTCTTTTGAGCCGGATGCTTGATGGGTGATGAAGGTTATAAGGGTTATAACCCAAATAAACAGGTAAACAATTAAACACTTAAACCTTCCTGGAAGGTGATGAAAACCACGCATAAATGAAGAAATGCTTAATTTCGAGCCAATGAGCTACTTTGATCAATTTGAGTTAAGAAAATTTGATAACCTGGAATTACTCGCCAGGCAAGTTGTAGAAGGTTTTATCATCGGCTTGCACAAAAGTCCATTTCATGGTTTTTCGGTCGAATTTGCAGAACATCGCTTATACAATCCGGGTGAATCCATTCGAAATATCGATTGGAAGATTTATGCGCGCACAGACCGTCTGTATTCAAAGAAATTTGAAGAAGAAACCAATTTGCGTTGCCAGATCGTGATTGATGCGTCCTCCTCCATGCAGTATCCGTTTCTGACGCCTGATCAGGAGGGGTGGAACAAAATGCGCTTTAGCACACTCGCTGCGGCTTCCCTGATGAATCTTTTAAGAAAACAACGAGACTCCTTCGGGCTCAGTATTTTTGATAGCGAACTCAATGTGCATACACCTTGTAAAAGCAGTCAAAAACATTATAGTTTGATGCTGGCTCATCTTGACAAACTGATACAGGAGCCGGAACTAAAGAAAACAACATCTGCTGCTCAGGCTCTTCATCAAATTGCGGACAGTATTCATAAACGCTCCATGGTGATTATCTTTAGTGACATGCTTGAAAGTGGCCATGAAGATGATATATTCGGTGCGCTGCAACATCTCAAACACAACAAACATGAAGTGGTTCTATTCCATGTGCTTGATCACGAAACAGAACTGGATTTTGCTTTTGACAATCGTCCCTATATGTTTATCGACATGGAAACAGACGAACGTGTAAAACTCCGACCACAGGAAGTACGCAAAGCATACACTGAGCAAATGGCTGGATTTTATGATCGATTGAAATTGAAATGCCTCCAATATCATATCGATTTTGTGACCGCTGATCAGAAAAAAGGATTTGGAAGTGTCCTTCAATCATTTCTTGTGCGCAGAAATAAAATGGGTATATGATTAAACTAAGTGAAATTCCAACACGTGCTCCAAAGGGCATGGAAAAAGCGGAGACCAAAAAGGAAACAAATCGCATCGCGAGACGTATTGCAGATCTCCAGCATATCATGTATGCAGAAAAGAAGCATAGCCTTCTAGTTGTTTTCCAAGGCATGGATGCCAGTGGAAAAGACGGTGCTACCCGAAAGGTTTTCTCCTATTGCAATCCTACCGGGATCAATGCATCACCTTTTAAAAAACCAACGGAAGAAGAATTTGCACATGACTTTTTGTGGCGAGCTAATAAACGTTCGCCGGCAAAAGGTATGATCCAGGTCTTTATCCGATCCCACTACGAAGACATTCTGATACAACGCGTCCATAAATGGATAGATGAAGACCATGTGACCGCACGTATAAATGCGATCAATTCCTGGGAGAGCCTATTAGTCAAGGACAATAAAACAACCATCTTAAAATTCTACATGCACCTCTCTCCCGAGAAGCAAAAAGAAAAGTTGCAGGAACGCATCGATGACCCGCGCAAAAACTGGAAGCACAATGATGCCGATTGGGAGGAAGCCAAATTGTGGGACGACTACAGATTTTGCTATGAAGAGGCAATCAATCGATCTCATATTCCGTGGATAGTTGCACCCGTCGATCAGCGTTGGTACCGAGATCATTTCATCGCCGGGAAGATTCTGGAAGCTATGAAATCCCTTCAAATGAGCCTCCCTACCCTAGAAACAAAACTTCCGAAGGGATAATTTTCGATCAACACACGTTAAAATCAGGCTGATCAATCATCAAATACTACTTTCATTGGTTCTTTATACAGACCTTTGTCACAATGGTCACATGACCCTAAAATCAAGTAAGCATTTATCTATATGAAAGACTTTTTAAAATTCACCTTCGCTAGTTGCCTGGGTGTTTTTATCGCTGGAATTGTATTCCTTTTTGCCATCATTGGCGTATCGGCGGCATTCGTAGCCAGTGCAGGTGGCGGAGGTGGTAAAACGACACTCAAGTCCGAAAGTGTCTTAACCCTTGATTTTACCAAGTATCTACCGGAAAAAACAAACAACACAGAGGTCCAGTCTTTTGATTTCCAGGAGAAGGATGTTCCAGGGCTTCATGAAGTTGCGAAATTAATTCGCCATGCTGCATCGGATGAAAAAATCAGTGGTATTCTGATCGAAAATGGCGTTGGTGGACTTGGCGCTAGTTCCGCCAGTGTGATCCTGGAAGCCCTAAAGGATTTTAAAAAATCAGACAAGTTTCTTGCGGCCTACGGAGATTTCTATACACAGCAAGGGTATTATCTCGCCAGTGCAGCAGACCATATTGTTCTCCACCCTGTCGGCACCATCGACTTCCGAGGCTTTGCTAGTTTTGTTCCTTTCTTCAAAGGCTTTTTGGATAAAGTCGGCATTGATATGCAAATATATTATGCAGGTAATTTCAAAAGCGCAACAGAACCATTTCGACGAACCGAAATGAGTCCTGAGAGTAAATTACAAACCCGAGAATATCTGACAGATGTATACGACATGTACCTGAATGACATCGCTGCGGCAAGGGACATCAATGCTGATTCACTCAAACAAATGGCATGGCAATTTAAAATCAAAGAAGCCGAAGATGCTTTGAAGTACAAACTGGTAGATGAAATAGGTGCAAAAGCAGATTGTGAGTTATGGATGAAAAAAGAGATGGACAAAAAGGAAAAAGATAAACTAACCTATATCTCCATCGATGAATATGCAAGTGCCGCCACATTACCTGCGGCCGATTATAAAGTAAAAGATAAAATCGCTGTGATCTATGCCGAAGGAGATATCGTCAGTGGACATGATGAATACGGCGTCATTGATGATGGACGGTATGTCAAACTCTTAAAAGAAATACGAGCTCAGGATGATATCAAAGCGGTTGTACTCCGCATCAATAGTCCGGGAGGAAGTGTCCTGAGTGCAGAAAACATCTATCGTCAACTCGTGGGTTTGAAATCAGATGGCAAAAAGCTTGTGATCTCGATGGGTGACTATGCTGCTTCCGGCGGATACTACTTGTCTGCTATGGGTGATATAATCTATGCGCAACCAACTACCCTAACCGGAAGTATCGGTGTATTTGCTATGTTTCCAAATCCTTCACGGGCTCTGGATGAGAAGTTAGGCATACGATTCGACACGGTGAGAACCGGACCTTATAGTGCGGATTTTTCAGGTGTCATGCCGTGGACTGAAAGGGAGCATGAATATCTCCAGCAAAGAGTAGAAGCATACTATGAATTGTTTCTCGGCAAGGTAGCTGACGGTAGAGATATGACTCGTGATGAAGTACATGCGGTTGCTCAGGGAAGAATCTGGTCCGGCAGAAAAGCCCTCGAACTTGGGCTGGTCGATCGATTAGGAACCCTGGAAGATGCGATTGCATCAGCCGCCGAACTTGCTGAACTCGAAGACTACCGCATACGCGAATATCCGGTCTTTCAGAATCCCTTACAAAAGATGATCACTGATCTGGTTGATCCGGGCAACTCTGCTTCATCAAGTCTGATGAAAACAGAGATCCCTCAAATGATTCGATTTTATGAGGCTATTCAATCCGGGGAACCGCAAGCTCGATTGCCTTGGGGGCTGACGCCTATTCGGTAGACAGAAAGGGCTGTAGTCAGAGAGTTTAGAGGGTTTAGATCAGTGCCTTCGTCACTTAAGTTTAGAGGGTTTAGTTTTTGGGAAGGTTCAAGAGATTATTACGAAAGAAGATCAAAAAAATTAACACTATCCTCTTCAGATGATAGTACTCAATCTCGACACCGCAAGGTGTAAAAACTAAACCCTCCTTTGCTCACCATAGCTCTTGCGTAGGCGAGTCTCAACACAAAGACAACAGAATAATCAATGTCCATGAGTTTAGCAGGTTTAGATCAGTGCCTTCGGCACTTTGGTTTAGCTGGTTTAGTTTTGGGATGGTTCAGTGTTGTAGCATTCCCCATAAATAAATTAAATGTTTAACTGTTTATGTTCACACCAGGGTGAAGCACGATGGCATTCACCCTGCGCCATAAAATCACCACATCACGCGGAGTTTCTGCTGGCATTAATATTCCCATATAAGGAGCGGGTAACGATTTTTTCATAACTACTTTTGAATGCTGAATCTTGTTCTATTTGTTGTAAAGCATATTGCTGGATGACTAACAAGGGCAATACGATCTGCTCTCGGATCTCAATTGAATTTCTGGAAACTGTTTCTTCTTCCATTAACTCATCATATTGTGAGATCAGTAGAACCATATCCTTTGACAATTTATACTCTGCCCATAGTATATGCCAGAATTCTTTGAATTCTTCATCCTTAGCGATATAGCTAGTCAATTCAAAGTAACATTTGGACAAAGACATCATGCTGTTAAGAATTAGAGCCTTAAAGAAAGGCACGTTAGCAAATAGCTTTTTCAATTCAACCAGCTTTCCTTCCTGGACTAGAGATTGCAAGGCTGTCCCAACCCCAAAATAGCCAGGGACATTTTGTTTTAATTGACTCCAGGAGCCAACAAAAGAAATAGCCCTCAAGTCTTCGAGCGTTAACTTTTCACTTTGTCCTCTCTTGGAGGGTCGACTGCCTATATTGGCCTCACTGTAGTATTTAAGGGTGCTTTTTTTCTCCAGATAGGCAATAAACATCTCATGATTTTTCAGTGCTTTGTATTTTTCAAAACTCAAGGACGCCAACCTTTCTATCAATTGCCTGGAATCATCTGAAATACTATTCGCTTTGCCTGATATACTTTGAGATAAACCGGCAGTCAGGAGTTGCTCACAATTAAAAGTAAACTGCTCCTTCGTTCCATATAAACTTGTAATCGTTTGCCCCTGTATGGTTAGCTGAATCGCATGATTTGCGATCTTTTTGGTCTGAGAAGCATAGAAGCGGTGTGTCTTACCACCTCCACGTGCCGGCGGCCCACCCCGACCATCAAAAAAGATAACCTTGATATCGTATTCCTCACAAAGCGCAGATAAGGTTTCTTTTGTTTTGAAGATGGACCAGTTGGCTTGCAGATACCCTCCGTCCTTTGTCCCATCGGAGAATCCAAGCATGACAGTTTGAACATTTTTTCGCTGCCTAACATGTTGTCGGTATTCCGGAAGATCAAAGAGTTCTTTCATAATCCTTTCGGAATTGACCATTCCTTCCATCGACTCAAACAGTGGAATGATGTCCATTGGTATTTGCTCATTCCCCCAACAACACCAGCGCAACAAACTAAAAACATACAGCACTGAATAAATATCTTCTGAATTGCTGATGATATATCGGTTACACCCATCTTCACCATTCTTCTGCTGAATATGTTTTAATTGGGCAATTGTCCGAATGGTGTCCTTTACAATGTCATCGTTAAATGAATCGGCACTAACATTTAACTCCTTATGGACTAGAATCGAAATTAAGTCATCTCTTCCAAGTTCATCAAGGCTATCGGTGATCAGGTGTTCTCTCTTAAGAATTTCTTCCACCGTCTGTTTATGCACGCTATGATTTTGTCTGATATCGAGCGTAGCAAAATGCGTTTTAAAAATCTTGACCTTATCCATCAGGTTTTCAAGTTCTTCCAAATATAATCCGCTATAGTTTTTAATAAGAGAATCCTTGATGGTTTGGAGTGGCTGCAGAATATCTTCAAATTCGATTATTTCCGTCGGATCAAACATGGTCACATACAGCCTGTCTCTCAATTCAGCGACTTTGTCATCTACTCCTTTAAAAGTTAATTTCTTCTGAAGCCCTTTTACATCCTGATAATAACATTTCATCAACGTCATTCTCAATTCGTCCGCAACATTGTTGGTTATCTCGGAAGTCACAAATGGATTCCCGTCGCGGTCGCCTCCCGGCCAAAATCCAAATTGAAGAATCTTGGGATTATCGAAATTGTCGTTCTGAATGCTCCTCTTAATAACGGCATATAGTTCCAGCACTGCATCATAATAAACATTCCGAAGAAAGTAGATAATATTTTTGGCCTCATCAAAAGGTGTTGGCTTCTCTATATTCATTAGAGATGTCAATCCCAGCTGTCGCAAGGAGATATCTATTTCATTTATGTCATTTTGGGTTATGAGTGTTTTTAATTTCGAAATAATATCAAGAACGGAAGGCGGATAAAACTGCGTCGGATGAGCAGTAAACACAATTCGTGTAGAAAAAGAAGATAGTTTATCCAGCACATTATTTCCATCTTCTTTGTTGTCCAGCAGAAGTAAATAATCCTTTAACGATAGATGATGATCAAGTGCTTGCAATTGACTGAAGGCGGCATCCTCCACACTATCATAAAGCACCACTTGCCTTTCGACGTATTGAATCACCCGAAACATAAAATCAATTTTCTCTTTCTCCGTGACAATGCTTGTGTGCATACTAAAAAAAGAATCCAATGTTTCACGTGGATCTTTTCCTCCATCAAGTCCCTCCTTACAAATATTATGCAACAAAGGAATCAGCATTCCAACATTACTAACATTAGGATATGGGAGATTTAAAAACAAACTGTTGTAAACATTAAATTTGCTCTTGACCAGTTTTTCAAACGCCTTGGCTATAATAATATTATTCATTTGACTGCATGTTTAATTGTTTTGGGTTGCTAATACCCTTTCGTCCTAATCTCTATATGGAATCTGAAGCGGAAATCAGATTTATTAAAAATCCAAATATTGGATATTACTCATACTTCTTACGGATATTTTCCGCTTGAATCTCAGCTTCTGCTTGCAGTTTATCTGTTTGAATTTTAGCATTATCTATTATGCTTTTTGCCGTAGCATCACCTGTGGCAATGATCTGTTGAGCTTTTTCATCTGTAGTTTTCTTAAGCTTATTGGCGGCCAATTCAGCTGCTTTTTGATTAAGTATATTCTCACCTGCCTTTACAATTAACTCATCCGCTTGCTTGTATCCCTCAACCTTCGTTTTATCACTAAGCTTTTCGGCCTCAAGCTTCATTTGATTCGCAAGTTTTTCTGCTTCACTTGTAATTTTGTCAATGTTTATTTTAGTTTCATTCATTAATGCGGCTATCTCAGCATCTGCTTTGGCAGACAAATCTTCTTTGAATTCCTCTATCTCTTCCTTGATGTTCTTAACATCCACACCCGTTCTGTCTTCGATGGCGTCACTTACCGTATTGATCGCCTTATCTTTTAGGTCGTCAACGATACTGCCTGTTGATAGGGCTTTACCATTTGCATCAAGCAAATTAATTTTAATGTTGGGTTTCGTCATGGTCCCGGTGATCAAAGTTTCTATATTTACAAATTCTCCTTGCTCGATACTAATGCCCAGTTTTAAAGCCTGTGCTTGCAAGAAATTTAATCCTTTATCCGCTGCTTGCCCTACTGCATTCTGTTCTAACAGTTTCCTGGGAATTTTGGCTTTAATACGATAGGCCATTTCAGTATCAAGGCTATGCGTACCTCCAATGACCATATCAATTCCATTTGACCTATAATCGAAATCTCTGATTATAAGTTTCCCCTTGTCAAACTCAAACCAGTTTTTGGTATTCTTCAGATCGATAGCTTTTAAAAAATTAAGATTTAGCTTATCCGCAAAGCCTTCTAGTGGTATGAAGCCTCTCAACGTTCCATTAATCGTTTCGATAACCCCATTCATAGACAAAGAACTCAAAACGGGCAGCATATCTTTTCCTAGATTTCCTGTCATCTTGAATGTAGTACTAAATCGACCTTCAATGTAATTCCCAATAGGCGCGAGCGCTTGAAATGTATTCAATTTATCAAAAGCTTCCTGATAACTGAGGCTACTGAGTGTATAATCCATATCGAATTTAGGATCCGCTATATTCTGTGTATTGTAGGTTCCATTCATAATTATTTGACCCCCTAATGCTTTTGCATTTCCATCCTTAATCATTGCCACTTCATTGGCCACTTCCATTCTTCCCTTGATGTCTCGCAAAGTAATATTAGTGTATAGGACTTCTTTAATATTCGCATTGATGGTCAAGTCCATTTTCTCAGGAACAGGATACACCGCCATTTTTTCGTCGGGAACTTCGCCTTCAAGAAGCAATAGTTCATTAGCATTGATATAATTAGAAGTCCAATTAAAATTCCCTTTTAGCGTTTCATTTTCGAAGATATAATTGAACATATTGGTGATTTCTCCATCCAATGTAAAATCACTTTCACCAATTTTAGTTTCAAATAGACTAACAATGGCTTTGTTTGATGTGACATGTCCCAAAATCCTAGAATCCTTTAATTCATATACATCATACAGTATTCTATTTATTTCTCCGTCAACTGCAAAATCAAAACGATCAAAAACTTTTTCTTTGCCAATTTCGGATTCTGCCACGACAATGCTTTGCTGAGTTATAGAATCATCAGAAACCCATTCATTCGCATCAATACGATTTGAACGAATTTTGAGCTGTCCAATCATCGTTTTCTTCGGAGAGAAATATGCTAAGAAATTATCAATTGTTCCCTCTGCCTTTAAATCACTCTTCCCTAGTTTTGCATCAAATCGATCGAGTTTCAAATGTTTAGGTGAAAAACTCATATCCATGATAACCACTTGAATCGGCGGGGTACCATCAGATTGATAGTCCAGGTTTTCCAATCTCAAAACGCCTGCCATATCAATGTTCTCATAGTCCTGAGCATCAATCGCTGACATGCTCGTTTTTGCGGTTAGATTGGCAGTCATTATACCGCTTAATTTACGGACACCCTCTAGTGGAAATGCTTTGGCCAGTTCGGCGAGATTTATAGTCCCCTTTATTCTAGAATCGATATTCGGATTAGAAAGGAGTGTCCAAAGTTTTATTTTCGCTTCAAAAGGATTGTTTCCTAATACCATTTTGAAATCGGAAACATCAATGATCATTTTATCAAGATCGTTAGAGGGGCTATTGATTGTTGATGTGAGGTAGATGCCTTTGATCCCGAGGGGTAAATCCGGATATTTAAAATCTCCCTTTTCCACCTTTAAATTTACTGAAAAAGCAGGCAGGTCACCTGTTTCCATATCATATATCCCTCTTACAAAGCCATCAAATACTAAATCTCCATTTGCCTGTACATCTTTAAAGTCTGCTGTGTAAGCAGAAGGAATCATCGAAAGGAAGTTTTTAAAACTATTTTTAGGCGCATTGAACCGGATGTCCATATTAATCTTATCCCCCACCATTTGGACAAAGCCTTCTGTGCTTAGTTGCAAAGTATTGAGGGTGATTGAATTTTCTTTGATTGTAAATTTGCTGTTTGTGATATCCGCAATTAGTGCAAGATCAATAACCCCCTTTGCTTTACTCAAGTAAGTAATTCCTCCAGATTTTGCAGTCAAACTTTCAATATTAGTCGTCGTGCTTAAGTCAAACACTTCCTGAGTAAACGCTCCCTTCCCTAAATGATCCAAATTTTCAACCTCCACATAAGTGTCGCTGGAACGATCATCATAGACAAGTTTTCCATCAACGATTTCATATGCTTCTAACTGCAACAAGAATTTTTCGTCGCTCGTTGAGGACTCTTCTTCAGAGGCCTCGCTAGTCTTGAGGATATCATAATTAGATTTTCCGTCCTTCAATACCAGAATATTAATGGTTGGTTTTTGAAGAGAGATTCTATGTATTTCAACTGGCTTCGCCGAGCGAATAACGGACATCAAATCCAGGGATAATTCAATTCTATTAGCTTCCATCAACTTGTACCCTTCAAATTCATTGATGCCAGTTATCGAGAGTTGATCAAGGCTGAAATAAAAATCAGGAAAGCTTTTGAATAAAGATAGACTTACATCTGCAAAATCAACTTTTGCATTGATGCTTTTATTGATGTCCGTTTTTACGGCTTCAACAATACGGTCCTTAAAAAAATAGGGAATTGCTATCGCGGCCACTATCAAAAGGAGTAGAAGAATCCCAACTATTTTTAATGCTTTTTTTATCATTGTAAGACGATCTGCTTTTGATGTTATTTAAAAAAAGTATGCTAATATGACTTGTACACGTTTGAGTATTCATTTGAAACAATTTATAAGCCACATAGTTAAACCTGTGGGACAATAAATTGTGATATTTTTAAAATTGATGGAATAAAAAGGTATTGGCAATAGGTCACTAAATCACTTCATTCTAGCTTTGAGCTAATGAGTAGGTACATAAACGTTATTGGAGGCATTAAGATTCTTAATCTATACAGATACTTAGAAAAGAAAATAACCTCCTAATTCTTCAAATCTTGAGTACCGCAAAAAAGGATAGAATCGAGGCTTGCCATCTTGATCCGGCTGTTATTAAATAAGAATTTATCTCCTACAATCCCTGTTTAGATATAATATTAAAATGTATAATCAACTGTATTTCAGACATCTAAGAGCTGCAAAGATTGGCCCTTTTCCTTTTAGCTCAGTTTGTCACCTTCTTTAGCTGTTTCATGACATGCCGCTTAGAATCCTTAATGAACCCGAATTTGAACAATACTGTCGATACTGATAAATGCAGGAATAGGTGCAAATTGATACTTACCACCAAGCGCGACGGTTGAATGCGTTCCAAGGGCTGGTCGTTTTTCAATCTTTAGCTCGAAATTGAATTGAGGTGCAAATCAGCACCTTTCACCATTTGCTGCTCACTACTCGATGGTTTCACAAAAGTTCTCGATACTTACTGGTTAGCCAAAATCTAAAAATTCAAAGACTTTTAATCTGATACGGACGTGGTCCTATTTCTTATTTGCTATCTGTGCTTCAATTAAAGAAATCCAATTTTTATCAAAATCAAATGTTGGATCCGGAATAACGCCTAATGTTTCGGACGGCAGAAATTCTTTATCCCGTTTCGAAGGAAGTGCGGCCAAATATCCTGAAGAAGGAAGCGTATAAAAATCATTTGGTTTCAATTCATAAGCCAGAGAATCTTTTGTTTTGTCGCCATAAGAAATCACATGATCATACTGTTTTAGCTTGACAGCAAACTGCTCAGCATTACTTCCTGTACTCGCGTTTGTGATAACATGGACTGTAGGCCTCTTTAAATATTTCTTCAACTGTTCTAATAGAATATTGGAATTGCTATCCCCTCCTCCCCATTATCTCTCAAATCGAGAATAAGGTTTGGCTTGGTCAATTTACCGTCTATGCTATTATTGCATTTTTCCGCTTCGGTTAGGAAAGGATATAAAACAGGCAAACTTTGTTAAAGATTACCAATTGTCTTTGATTTTGCATGGTCAATTTTAAACCACGAAGGGATAACAATATTCCTTGATTTCATGCTTTCATAGCAATTTGCCAAAATTTCGCCATAAGATGAACTTTCACCAAATATCGCATGATTGCTTGAAGTAACATAAAGCTTATGATCCTCTGGTTTCTCAATCTTACGCTTTAAAGCATCTAATATTTTTGCATTTTCAATAATATCCGGAAAATTCAAAAAAAGATATCTAATCACTTTTACCTTCACAAACTGATGGATCCAAATCTGATGGTAAGCTTTTCGCTCTAAAAGCTTTTCGTTTCCAAACAGGATTCCATCCCTCGTTAGATATTTAGATTTTAGCATCATTCTGGCTCTGCAAAAGAGAATACTGCTTATCTCATCCAACTCATGATTTATGATTGAATTGTGAATTTCCTTAATTTTTTGGACATGGAGTTGAATCGGATACTTATCATCAATACACCAGTAAATCCATTCCTCCTCGTCTAAATCTTCCAATAATGTTAATAC